>JBBSRQ010000015.1:0-28507 GCA_038242845.1 Propionibacteriales bacterium
ATGTCGTCGACACGTTGTTCACCGAGATCGCACCGTCCATGGCTGATCGTGAGGGCGGCTACACCCGCATCACAAAGGTCGGACCCCGCAAGGGCGACAACGCGCCGATGGCGATCATCGAGATCATCCAGGAGTCCGTCGAGGACTCACGCGCCACCCGCGCGAAGTCCGGCAGGGCAGCCTCCAAGCCTGCCGTTGCCGAGGCGACGACGAAGGATGAGGCGCTAGAGCCCGAGTCCACCGAGTCGGAGAACATTGAGGAAGCAGCCTCCCCTGAGGCTGCTGCTGCTGAGGAGATCTCCACCGACGCAGTCGTCGACGACACTGCTGACGAGAAGGCTGACGACGCCAGCTGACCCCAGGGTCATCGAGTCGCTGAAGGAGGGGTCCGGTTCACCGGGCCCCTCTTCTGCATGCACTGGGGGCGTCGCTGCGGCACCGATGTCCTTCGTGGGCAGCCGGTGCGAGCACGGGGGCGGGGTGCTGTAGAGTCCCGGCGAGTACACGTACACCCCTTTGCACTGGTGCATCCCGAGGAGTCCCCGTCATGTCGTTCCGCAAGCTCGCTGTCGCCCTGAGCGCCACTACCGCGCTGTTCCTGTCCGCCTGTGGCGGGTCCGCCGTACCAGCGGATTCCGTGGCCCCGAGCCAGGAGTCCGTGGCCCCGAGCCTGGAGTCCGTTGCCCCCAGCGAGGAGTCCGTGGCCCCTGAAGAGGGGAAGGCGCTCGAGATCGGGATCGTCAACTACGTTTCCCACCCCGCGTTGGACGCGGTGCAGCAGGGATTCATCGATGGACTGGCCGAGGCCGGTTACAAGGATGGCGAGAAGGTCACACTGGATCTTCAGAACGCCCAGGCCGATCAGGCCACGCTGACGGCAATCGCCAACCAGTTCGCCCAGGGCGGCAAGGATCTCGTGTTGGCCATCGCCACGCCCTCGGGCCAGGCTGTCGCCCAGGTCATCACGGACAAGCCCGTGCTGTTCGGTGCCGTGACGGATCCCGTGGCTGCGGACCTTGTGGCTGACTGGGATGCCCCGGGCGGCAACATCACCGGTGCTTCCGACCTCAACCCCGTGGCTGACCAGTTGAAGCTGCTCCTGGAGATTGCGCCCGACGTCAAGACGGTGGGCATCGTCTACTCCTCGGGCGAGATCAACGCCGAGGTGCAGGTGGAGGCCGCGGAGAAGGCTGCCGGCGACCTTGGTCTGACGATCGAGAAGTCGGCCGTCTCCAACTCCTCCGAGGTGCAGCAGGCGGCACAGTCGCTGAATGTTGACGCGTTCTACGTGCCTACCGACAACAACGTCGTCGCCGGCATCGAGGCGCTGATACAGGTGGCCGAGCAGAAGAAGATCGTGGTGGTGGCCTCCGACGAAGGGTCGGTCGAGCGCGGCGCCGCTGCCTCCCTCACGGTCAACTACGAGCAGCAGGGCCACGACCTCGCCGCGATGGCCGTCGACATCTTCGAGAACGACGCCGACACCGCCACCATGCCCGTGAAGCTCCAGGACACCTTCGACCTGAACGTCAACCCGGACGCCGCACAGCGGATGGGCGCGACAATCCCCGAGGACATGGCCGCGCGGGCCGTCAAGACCTTCTGAGTCGTCGGGGCGCAGGCCCCTGACGCCCGACCCCGAAACCGAACTGGGACAACCCCATGGACATATCCGTCATAGCCCTCATCGGCTCGGAGCTCGGACTGCTCTACGCCACCATGGCCGTGGGCGTCTACCTGACGTACCGCGTCCTGGACTTCCCTGACCTCACGGTGGATGGTTCCTTCACCACGGGAGCGGCGATATCGGCGGTGCTGATCCTCAACGGGGTCCCCATCTGGATCGCGTTGTGCGTCAGCATCGTGGGCGGCATGGTGGCGGGCGTGATCACGGGTCTGCTTCACGTCTGGGGCAACATCAATCCGCTGCTGGCTGGCATTCTCACGCAGATCGCGCTGTACTCCATCAACCTGCGGATCATGGGCAAGTCCAACCTGCCGCTGTTGCGGGAGACCACGCTCATGACACCCCTGCGGGAGGCCGGGCTGCTCGGCACATGGGCCGCAGTCCTGATCTTCGCCGTCGTGGTGGCGCTCATCGGCGCCGGCGTCTACGGGTTCCTCGGGACCGGTTTCGGCGTCGCCATCCGTGCCACCGGTGACAACGAACTCATGGCGCGAAGTCAGGGCATCAACACCGGTGTCACCAAGGTGGCGGGGCTGGCGATCTCCAACGGTCTCGTTGCGCTCTGCGGCTCCATCGTTGCGCAGTACCAGGGCTACGCCGACATCTCGATGGGCATCGGTCTCATCGTGGCAGGACTGGCGTCGGTCATCGTTGGGCAGGCCATCTTCGGCATGACGTCGGTGTGGCAGGCAGTGCTGGCCGCCATCCTCGGTTCGGTCATCTACCGGATCGTCATCCAGGCGGCGCTCGGTGCGGGTCTGGAGCCCAACGACATGAAGCTGATTTCCGCCGTGCTGGTCGTCATGGCGCTCGTTCTCCCACAGTGGGGTGTGCTGAAGCGGCTGCGCCTGCGCCGTCGCCGGGTGTTGGAAGTGGGAGCCATCTGATGCTGCAACTCGAGAACATCACCAAACGGTTCTTCCCGGGCACCGTCAACGAACGCACGGCGCTGGACTCGCTGCACCTGAAGCTGGGGGAAGGCGATTTCGTCACGGTCATTGGTTCCAACGGTGCAGGCAAGTCGACGCTCCTGAACGTCATCTCCGGGCGCTACACGCCCGACACGGGCACGGTGACCATCGATGGGCGCAAGGTCACCAGGCAGGCCGAGTACCGGCGCGCCGCACGTGTTGGACGGGTGTTCCAGGACCCGATGGCGGGCACCAGCCCTCACCTGACCATCGAGGAGAACCTGGCCATCGCTTTCGGACGCGGTCAGCGTCGTGGCCTTGGAATGGCTGTCACTTCGGCGAAGCGGGCGATCTACCGCGAGGAGCTGAGTTCCCTGGAACTGGGGCTGGAGGACCGTCTCCAGATGCGTGTCGGCATGCTGTCCGGCGGGCAGCGACAGGCCCTGAGCCTGCTGATGGCCACCTATGCCAAGCCCGCCATCCTCCTGCTGGATGAGCACACCGCGGCGCTTGACCCCTCGCGGGCCGAGCTGATCACCCGGCTCACGGGCGAACAGGTTGCCCGCCACAACCTGACTGCGCTGATGGTGACCCACAACATGCAGCAGGCCATTGAACTGGGGAACCGGCTCATCATGATGCACGAAGGTCGCATCGTCCTTGACGTCGACGAGGCAGCCAAGAAGAACACCACACCGGAGCATCTCCTCGAGGAGTTCGGAAAGATCAAGGGCGCCAGCCTCTCGGACCGCACGCTGCTGGACTGAGAACCGCAGCAAGGCCGGTCCCTGCTTGCTGTCCCCCGGGGGGTGCGGTGAAGTCGCTCTGTGGTGTTTCTGTTGCCTGGGTGACGGCCGGTGAGGGCGCTGTGTTGTCTTTCCGTTCCCTGAGTGCGGCCGGTAAGGAACGAGCCTGCCGTTTATCGAAGGGCCTCATGTGTCACGTGGCCGCGGTCCTGGTGGTTGGGGCGCCCTTCGATCTGTCGCTGCTCGTTCCTCGCGGCGACTACTCAGGGGGCGGACTTTTTGCGTGTCGGTCGGGCGACTACTCAGGGAGCGGACTTTCTGCCTGTCGCCTGGGGCGGCTGCTCCGGATGCCGATGTGTGGCATGTCGCTGGGGGTGGGCTCCCAGGGAGCGGGTGGGACGCGCGTTCCTCACAGCCGCACCCGGGCGGCGCCTTCCTCGCGCATAGTATGCGGGGGTGAGAATCGCGCAGATGGCCAACTTCGTCGGCCCCACCTCGGGCGGGATGAAGGTGGTCATCGATACCCTCGGCGAGGGTTATGTGGCCGCCGGTCATGAGCGGATCCTCGTGGTCCCCGGCCGGCGCGATCACGTGGAGGAGACCGCCTCCGGCATCGTCGTCTCCGTGCGTGCGCCAAAGCTGACGCACCAGTACCGCATGATCGCCAAACCATGGCGTGCACTGGAGGTCCTGGACCGGTTCCGGCCCACCACCATCGAGGTCTCCGACAAGTGGACGCTGTCGCCTGCGGGAAGGTGGGCGGCCAAGCGGGGCGTCGGGTCGGTGATGTTCAGCCACGAGCGGCTCTCGGACATGCTGGCGATGTGGCTGCGCCGCTCCTTTGGTGTCGAGACAATGGTGGGCGCTCTGAACCGACGGCTCGCCAAGGAGTTCGACGCCGTGGTCGTGACAAGCCAGTTCGCCGCGGACGAGTTCCAGGACACCGGCGCGCGGCTGGAGCTGGTGCCGCTGGGTGTGGACCTCATGACGTTCAACCCGGCCGTGGGCGCACCGGCGGATGACGGCATCCTCAAGCTCGTCTACGCGGGCCGCCTGTCGCATGAGAAGAGCCCACAGCTCGCCGTGGCAACCGCCGCGGAGTTGCACCGTCGGGGTCGCTCCGTACGGCTGGACCTGTACGGGACGGGACCGGACCTTGCGGAACTCCAGGAGCTCGCGGGTGACGCTCCCGTGTTCTTCCACGGCTTCGTGGACGGCCGGGCAGAGCTGGCGAAGCGCTTCGCGGCGGCAGACGTGTCGCTGTCGGTGTGCCCAGCCGAGACCTTCGGCCTCGCGGTACTTGAGGCGCTGGCATGCGGGACGCCCGTCGTGACCGCCAACCGGGGCGGAGCCAGCGAACTGGTCGACGCGTCCTCGGGTGCCTCGGGTGCGCCGGACCCAGCATCCCTGGCCGACGCCGTTGAATCCTTGGTGCCGCGTCTGGGGCCAGGGCTGAGAGCAGGGGCGAGGGCGACAGCGGAGAAGTACACGTGGCGCTCCACCATCAGGCGCATGCTGGGCCTCCACGAGGACCTGATGTCCGAGGTTCCGTACCGCTCGTTGCAGGGCGTGGACCGTTGTCTTCGGAGAGGATGAACATGAGAAGACTGGTGAATGCGGCCATGTCGGCCATCGCAGCGGTGGCACCCGTGGCGGTGCTGGCCCCGCGATCCGTGAAGACAGGCGGAGCGCGCGCCGCCGACGAACTCGTGTGGGCCCTGCGCGGCGAGGGGCTCGAGGGGGCCGCGCTCGTGGACGCCGCCATGGCCCGCGTGGCGGTGGAGTACACCCACTACTCGCTGTGGCACATGTGGGAGTCGCCGGAGACGTCGCTGGCACGCGGGCGGGGCTGGTCCCACCAGTACAACACCGTGCTGCTGGACGTGCTGCACGGACTGGGATATGAGGCCCGGATGGTGCATGCCGCGAGGGTGCGTGGCTTCCGCCACCCCTGGTGGCATGCCGGGCATGCGTGGGTGAAGGTGACGGTCGACGACAGGCCGCGCGACGCCTGCGCGTCGCGGGTGGAGAACAAGCTCGGCGACGTGGGGTTCACGCCCGTCACCGGCGAGCTGCCGTACCGCAGCGTCACGAGGCTTTCAGTGGCCCTGGCGCTGACCCCTTTCGTCACCGTCGGGGTGTGGCGTGCGTGGCTGACAGGGCGCCCTGTGTCGCGCTGGATCTATTGCGAGCGCTGACGCCCTCAGCTTGGGCGACACTCAGGGACCATGGACATTCGAGGGTCACGTCACGAAACGTGTGGACCCCGAATCCGACGTGGTCGGTCCAACGCTTTGTGGTGGCCCGGGGAGACGGTATGCTCGTAATCGTTCAACGTTCAACTGTTCTGGTTCTGTTCCCGGAGCAGCTCTCGGGATGGGGGTCCCGACGTAGCGTTGCTCGCAGTACGGCCCCGGGATTGCTCCCGGGGCCGTACTCCATCAAAGGTTACGAAGCTCAGGCGAGAGCCTTGCTGGCCGCCTGCGCCTTGGTGAGGCGCTGGGCCACGTCGTTCCAGTTGACGACGTTCCACCAGGCGTCGACGTAGTCGCCCTTCACGTTCTTGTACTGCAGGTAGTACGCGTGCTCCCACATGTCCAACTGCAGCAACGCGATCTGGCCGGACGGCAGGTTGCCCTGCTGGTCGAACAGCTGGTTGATGTTCATGCGCTGGCCCAGGGTGTCCCACACCAGCATGGACCAACCGGAACCCTGCACACCGTTGGCTACGGCGTTGAAGTGCTTCTGGAAGGCATCGAAGCCCCCGAAGAACTCCTCAATGGCGGATGCGACCTCACCCTCGGGCCGGCCACCGCCATCCGGGGACATGTTCTTCCAGAACACCGAGTGGTTGATGTGGCCACCCAGGTGGAAGGCCAGGTCCTTCTCCAACTTGTTGACAGGGCCGAGGTTGCCGCTCGCGCGTGCCTCAGCCAGCTGCTCGAGCGCGGTGTTGGCGCCCTTCACATAGGTGGCATGGTGCTTGTCGTGGTGCAGTTCCATGATCTCGGCGGAGACGTGGGGTTCCAGTGCTCCGTAGTCGTAGTCCAGGTCCGGAAGGGTGTAGGTCATAGTCGACTCTCCTCGTGATTGTCGGTGAGTGCGCGGTCAACCGCGCGTTACCCATCCATCCTATGTGGCCGTATGTTCAGCGGCTCGGACCGTCAAAATGCGAAAGCCCTTGGCTGATGCGAGTTTGGTGGTGGGCCATCCCTGGTCCGTCAACCAGGCAGCCAGTGAGTCGCCGCCCAGGTTCTTGCTGACCACGAGATGGGCGGCGCCTCCGGGGCGGAGCCTTGGTAGCCAGAGCAGCAGCAACTCGTGGAGGGCCTCCTTGCCGATGCGGATGGGAGGATTGGACCAGATCTCGTCGTAGACAACAGCGGGATCGACGCCCCCGGGCGTCACGGCGTTGACGCGGTCGGCCAGACCGAGCGTCTGGGCGTTGCGCGCCGTCAGGGCGACGGCGCGCTCGTTGACGTCAACGGCATCAACGGTGATCCCCTCGGAGGCCGCTGCCAGCCCGACGGCGATGGGCCCGTATCCGCATCCCAGATCCAACACGTGGCCGGTTGCGGGGGGTGCGACGGTGCGCACCAGGACCCTGGTGCCGAGATCCAGGCGGGAGCCGGAGAAGACACCGTTGGCGGTGGTGAGTTCCAGTTCGTTGCCGAAGATCGTCGCCCGGATGGTGCGGGTGATGAGCGGCCCGCTGTCGTCGTTGGTGAAGTAGTGGCTCACTGGTCCTCCAGGGTCCGTTTCGAGCGGGCGAGTCTGGCGCGGGCGGCGAGACCGTCGTCGGTGGGGTAACCGACCTCTTCCAGCGTCAGGCCGTGACCCGGCATCACCAGGATGTGGTGGTGCCGTTGGGGGCTCACGGCGACGTCCTCCAGCCACGCGCGGTCGCGACGCCCACCGCCGACGGCCACGAGGGCTCCCACCACGGAGCGGACCATGGAGCGGCAGAACGCGTCGGCCAGCAGGTGGATCTCGATGACGCCGTCAGGGCGTTGGGTGGCGAAAAGTTCACTGAGCTCGCGGATGGTGGTGGCGCCATCGCGGGGCTTGCAGAACGCGGCGAAGTCGCGCAGGCCCATGAGACTGGGGGTCGCGGCGTTGAGAACGTCGACGTCGACCCTGTGGCGCACGGCCACGATGTGGCGGCGAAGCAGGGGGTCGGGGGTGTGGTCGGCGTCGATGATGCGGTAGCAGTACCGGCGCCAGATGGCGGAGAACCGGGCATCGAAACCGGGTGGGGCCTCACGGACGGCCGTCACCACCACGTCGCGGGGGAGCACACGTCCCAGAAGACGGTGGAGCTCAGCGGGGGAGGGGTTGCCGTCGCCGGGCATGAACGGGAGATCGACGTGGCAGACCTGGCCGCGGGCATGGACGCTGGCGTCGGTCCTCCCCGCCACCACGAGGCGCGCCGGTTGGGTGAGGCGCAGCACGCGGCTGATGTGGAACTCCAGTACCTCCTGCACGGTGCGGTGCTCGGGCTGGGTGGCCCAGCCACGGAAGTCCGTGCCGTCGTAGGCGACGTCGAGGCGCCACCTCGTCATTGGGCGCGCTCGTAGGTGAGGTCGTGCGCGGCGCGCCCTGCGTTCAGTCCGCGAGCCTCGTACTTGGTGATCGGCCGCTCCGTCCACCGCGGGGCCCAGCCCTCATGGATGTTGTGCAGTTGACCGTGGGCGTCGAGGGCCTCGCGTTGCCAGAGTGCGTAGTCCTCCCAGTCGGTGGCCAGCCTCCACAGGCCTCCCGGCGCCAGCTTGGCGGCCACGACGTCAGCGAACGACGGCGTGACGAGTCGCCGCTTGTGGTGGCGGGTCTTGTGCCACGGGTCGGCAAAGAACGTCCAGACTTCGTCCAGCGACGCGTCGTCGAAGAGCACTTCCAGGGCGCGGGCGCCGTCGACCATGGCAATCCGCACGTTGGTGATCCCGGCGCGGCCGATGCGGCCAAGGGTCGAGGCGACCGCAGGCTTGAACACCTCGAACGCCACGAAGTCGATCTCGGGACGGGCCGCGGCCATGGGGACCAGGGAGTCACCGACCCCTGAGCCGATCTCCACGATGCGCCGAGCGCGCCTGCCGAACGTGGCGTCCCAGTCCACGCGCATGTCATCCACCACGGAGGTGGGAACCGCGCCGACGCGCAGCGGCAGAACGAAGCTTTCCGCGTGGCGGGACCAGGCACCCTTCTGGGAGTCGTTCATCCGGGTGCTGCGTCGCACGAAGCTGACGACGTCACGGTGCACGCGCTCGTTCTCTGAATCCACCGCGCCAGCCTACCGAGAGAGAGCGGAATCGCCCCCTCGTAGACTGGGGCGGTCACCAACCGGCGTCTGGGAGGCCATCGTGCGCACCATCCTCAACATCATCTGGCTCGTCTTCGGGGGGATCTGGCTGGCAGCCCTGTACTTCCTCGCCGGCGTCATCGCCTGCATCTTCATCGTCACCATCCCGTTCGGGATCGCTTCCTTCCGCATGGCCCGCTACGTGTTCTGGCCCTACGGCAAGGCGGTTGTGGAGAAGCCGGGCTCCGGCGTGGCCAGCGGCATCGCCAACATCGTGTGGTTCATCGTCGCCGGGTGGTGGTTGGCGATCGGCCACGTCGTCACCGCCGTTGCCCAATCACTCACCGTCATCGGCATCATCGACGCCGTCGTGAACCTGAAGATGATCCCCGTGACCTGCTTCCCCTTCGGCAAGCGGATCGTGGATCGCGCGTCGCTGCGCCCCGACCAGAGGCCGCTGCACTCACTCTGACAGGCGATGGGACCGTCCCTGCCAAACGGATCGCCTGCGCGAGGGAATGGGGGTAGCTTTGCCCCATGTCCACACGGCCCTGGCTGTGAGGGGTTTGTGGTTGACGCCGTTTTGACCGGCAGGCTCTTGGGACATAAGCTAAGTAGCTGTTGCGCGCCGACTGGCCGTGCCCAGCACGAGTCATGGATTCGAGCGCAGCCATCAGATGAGTTTTAACGAATGGGAAGTTGGTCTGCGTCCGTGTCCACGTACACCCCAAAGCCCGGCGAGAACGCCAGGAACTGGCTTGTGATTGATGCCGAAGACATCATCCTCGGTCGCCTGGCCAGCCAGGTTGCCACGCTCCTGCGTGGCAAGCACAAGCCCACGTACGCTCCGCACGTGGATGGCGGCGATTTCGTCGTCGTCGTGAACGCGTCGAAGATCGCACTCAGCGGCAACAAGCGCGTCGACTCGAAGCGCTACTCGCACTCCGGAAGTCCGGGTGGCCTCAAGACGATCGCCATCGGTGACCTCCTGAACAAGGACCCGCGCAAGGCTGTCGAGCGCGCAGTGTGGGGCATGCTGCCGAAGAACAAGCTGAGCCGCCAGATGATCAGCAAGCTCAAGGTCTACGGTGGCCCGGAGCACCCGCACACGGCGCAGAAGCCGCAGCCGTTCGAGATCACCCAGATCGCACAGTGAGTCGAGAGAGCCAACAGATGACTGAGACCCAGACCGACGAGACGGTCGACGAGACCACCTCCGAAGAGACCACCGCCGAAGCGTTCACGCCCTTCACGGACGAGCAGGACCGCGAGATCGCGTACCGCTCCGACGCGAACCCGGCAGCCGCAACCGGCAGCCAGGCGCGCCCCGCAATTGTTGCTCCCGGCGCGGCCACTGGCCGTCGCAAGGAGGCCATCGCCCGCGTGCGCATCGTGCCGGGTTCCGGCAAGTGGACGATCAACGGCCGCACGCTCGAGGACTACTTCCCGAACAAGGTGCACCAGCAGACCGTGTCGGACCCGTTCGTCACCGCCGGTGTCGCTGACGCGTACGACGTCACCTGCCGCATCCATGGCGGAGGCGTCACTGGCCAGGCCGGTGCCCTGCGCCTCGGTGTGGCTCGTGCGCTCAACGCAATCGACGAAGAGGCCAGCCGCCCCGCCCTCAAGAAGGCCGGCATGCTGACCCGCGACGCACGCATCAAGGAACGCAAGAAGGCAGGCCTCAAGAAGGCCCGTAAGGCACCCCAGTACAGCAAGCGCTGATTCTGGCCCCAGGCCCTACTGCACAACCCCTCACGGATTTCCGTGGGGGGTTGTTGCGTTTCGGCCCTGACGTCGCAACGTCAACCCGGATGGGGACGCCGACAGGCATTGAGTGGATCAGTCAACGAAGTGGGCCCTGCGAGCGGCCCGGCGCAGGATCCGCAGCATCGCTGGACCCACTACGATGACGGCGGCGACGTTGACGACGGCGCGCATCAGGTTCCACCCCATGGAGGTGGCCAGGTTGTAGACCACGAAGCGGCGCAGGTTCTCTGCCACGGGGGCTCCGGCGACGAAGCTGGCGTCGGTGCCTGAGCCGAGCACGAATGGCCAGAACGCCAGGTCCATGAGCCAGCCGTAGACGAACGCGCTCACCAGACACCACCCGCACAGCAGCACAATCTCCAGGCGACCCCCGAGCCGCGGCAGAAGTGCCGCCCCCAACCCGACGAACCCCGCCGCCAGCATCTGGTAGGGCAACCACGGGCCGACGCCGCCGGTCAAGAGGGCTGAGACGAGCAGCGTGGTGTTGCCCAGCAGGAAACCGAAACCCGGACCGAACACCCGCCCGCCGATGACCAGCAGGAAGAAGATGAGCTCGATGCCTGCCGTGCCGGCGCCGAACGGTCGGGTGAGGGTGCCCAGCGCCGACACCACACCCAGCATCGCCAGGGCCTTGGGCGAGATGCTGCCCGAGGTCAGTTCGGTCACGACGAGAACAATCACGACGGGCAGCAGGAGCGCAAACACCAATGGGCCCTGCGTCGAGTTGTCGAGGGCGGCGCCCGGTGCGACGAACAGCGGCCAGATGAAGGCCGTGAGCCCTGTCATGGCGGCGAGCGCCAGCACCGCGGTGGAGCGGGCGCGCACCGGGATGGCGGACGGCGTGCTCACTGGCTCACCCGCGCGGCCGAGATCTCGGCGACCGTCATGACGTCGGCCGGGTGGAAGACCTTGGTGACCTGTGGTGCGAAGCTGGGGGAGGACCTGCAGATCTGCCGGGTGGTGCCGTCGGCCACCACCTCACCCTCGGCCAGCACGATTGTGCGCTCCGCGGTCTGGGCCGCGAACTCGACGTCGTGGGTGGACACCACCACACAGGTCCCCTGCCCCGCCAATGATGCGATGACGCCCGCCAGTTGATGCTTCATGGAGTAGTCGAGGCCTCGCGTGGGCTCGTCCAGGCACACGATCCGCGGGCTTGCGGCCAGTTGGATGGCCAGTACCAGGGCGAGGCGCTGCCCTTCTGAGAGGTCGCGGGGGTTCCTGTCGCCCGGCAGGTCCGCGCCGAGCCGTCGCAGCATGGCGCGGGCGGTGCCCCCGGGGACGTCCGACTCACGGTCGGCCTGCGCGCATTCGGCGTCGACATCCGCCAGGTACAGCAGGTCGGCGGGGCTCTGCGGCACCAGGCTGACGAGTCGTCGTGCCTCGTCGTCGGGCACCCGGCGCGGATCACTGCCATTCACACTGATCGTTCCCGAGCTGGCAACCGCGCCCTGCAGTGCCCACAGCAGCGAGGATTTCCCGGAGCCGTTGCGGCCCATCAACGCGACGGTGGTGCCGGCGTGGAGGTCGAGGTCCACTCCCGCCACGGCGGTGACATCGTCGTAGGTGACGCGGACGTCGCGGAGTTGTGCGACGACGGGCTGACCGTTGCCGTGCCACGTCAGCGTTTCCCGCAGTTCGGGGGCGGGCGGGAGCGTCAGGTGTGGGCCGTGGTCGCGGAGCCTGCGCCGGGCGGCACACACGCTGAGCGGCACGTCCGGCCAACCCATGGCAGTGGCCAATTCCACGAGCGGGGGTGTGGTGTCCGCCATCGACAGCACCTCGGCGGCTGGACCAGCGACGACGCGACCGTCACCGGGCAGCCACAGCGCCATGTCGGCCTCATGCATGACGCGCTCCAGCCTGTGCTCAGCCAGCACCACCGTGAGACCCACGTCATGGACGAGCGTGGTGATGGCAGCCAGGACGTCCTGGGCCGCGGCGGGGTCCAGTGCGGACGTCGGCTCGTCGAGCACCAGGACGCGGGGTTGGGCAGCCAGGACAGCCGCAATCGCGACCCGCTGCTGCTGTCCGCCGGAGAGCTCCACGAGGGGGCGTCGACGCAGGTCAGCAATCCCCATGAGGTCCAGCGTCTCCTCCACACGCTTGCGCATCACCGACGGCGACAGCCCCAGTTGCTCCATGCCGTAGGCCACCTCGTCCTCCACGATGTCGGTGACGAACCCGCCCAACGGGTTCTGGCCCACCCAACCGACGACGTCGGCCAGGTCTCGGGGACGGTTGGTGCGGGTGGAGCGTCCGGCCACGGTGACATCACCCGACAGCGTGGCGCCGCTGGCGTGGGGGACCAGTCCGTTGATGGCACCCAGAAGCGTCGATTTTCCCGTGCCGGTGCGGCCCATGACGAGGCAGAGGTCGCCGTCGGCAATGGAGAAGGTGGCGTCAGAAATCACCGGTGCGTTGGCCTCCGGCTGTGTGATGGAGACATGCTGGAAGTGGATCATGAATGCTCTCCCGCAGTCTGGGGTCGGGGTGTGATGACCGCCGGCAGCGCCAGCAACACGGGCAGCAGCAGCGCAGCCAGGGGCAGTGCCGGCCAGGCCAGCGGCACGGGCGGGGGATTGAGCTGGTCCGGGTACCCCAGCGGGCTGGTCAGCCACAGGCCGACGGCCACGGCAACGGCACCGCAGGCGCACACGATGTTCTCGGGGGTACCCCACGGTGCGGGCCTGTAGCGCGTCACGGAGAGTCGGCGGCCTGCGCTGCGCAGCCCTGTGGCTCCCAGTGCGATCCCTGTGGCCAGCAGCGCCAGTGCGACCCAGTGCTCCGGGGCGAGCCCCAGAACTGTCTGGGGTGAGGCGGCGACGCCCAGGACCACGAACGCGCCCAGCAGGAGGGCAACCAGTGACGTGAACAGGGCGACGGTGGTGCCCATGGGCACCTTCTGCTGTCCCCGGGTGCGTCCGTATCCGCGTGCCTCCATGGAGGAGGCCAGCGTCATGGAACCCTCGACGGCGTCCTCCACGACGGGTACCAGGGTGGCGCCGAGGCTTCGCAGGCCCCGTGTGGTGTTGCCGCGCAGGCGACGCCCGCGTCGCACCCGATGGGCCGAGGAGATGAGTTGCGGCAACACCGTCAGGGTAATGACGACGGCGACGGAGATGTCATGAAGCGCAGCGGGGACCGATTTGAGGGCTGTGCGGGGATTGGCCAACGAGTTGGCGGCGCCGATGCACAACAGGATGGTGGCGAGGCGGGCGGCGTCGGTGGCGGCCCACACGAGTTCCTCGGCGGTCACGGCGCCGCCGAGACGGATACCGGCGGCCCACGTGGGGAGTTGGACCTCGGGGAGCCGGAACACGACGGTCCCCGTGGAGGTGCCGCCGATGACCAGGCGCAGCAGGACTCGACCGCCGACGATGATTGCGGCGAGCACGAGGTAGAACTTCAGCGACCGCGCCCAGACGCCGTCCCCGCGGCGGGCCAGCACCACGGTGATGACTGAGGCCGTGATCAGTGTCAGGACCAGTGGGTTGAGGGTCAGGCTGGCCGTGATTCCGGCGCAGAGTGCCCAGACCCACCATGCCCAGGGGTGGGTGGTGCGCAGCGGCCGTTGCGACAGCGTGAGCTCTCGGCTCTCCAGCGGTGCCACGCGGGTGATCAGCCGGGGCACGTCACCGGCCGCCCACCTGATGGTCGGCAGTGGCTGCCCGGCGCCGCCACCACAGCAGCACGACGATGCCGACGAGGACCACGGCTCCCGTGGAGATGAGGGCCCATGGCGTGGTGGCGGGAATCGCGACGGCCGCGTTGGTGGTGACCGGGGGATCGACGTAGTCCGCTGACACCGTGCCGGGCACCGGGATCTGGTGTCCGCCCGAGACCACCGTCAGCAGCGGCGGCTCGCAAGACTTCTCCTCGGGTGCGTTGTAGCACCAGGCCTCGATGTCGCCCGGAGCCGGGCGCCGGGTCGCGGCGCCTTCCTTGGAGAATGCCCACGGTGTCCCGGCGCGCGCGTGGTGGTAGTTCCAGTACGAGCCGGTGAAGGTGGCCGGGCACTGTGACGGGTGCCCGGACAGCGAGCAGACAAGGCGGCCCTTGGAGAAGCGGATCTGCATGCCGCCGCGGGCCAGCGCCTCCTCCCCGGAAGCGGGGGTGCCGACGCACTGGTTGGCCAGCACCGCGCCGTCGACGTCTACGACGAACAACCACACCTGCTCAGCGTCCAGACACGCCCCCACCGGGTTGGCGCCGACGGCTGAGGGTGGCGGTTCGGGGACCTTGTCGGCGTGGGCAACCGATGGAGAAAGCATGAGGGCGAACAGGAGGGCCATACCAGTGCGGGTCAGCAGGGTGAGCCAGCGTCGCGTTCCGGTTCTGGTGGTCATGTGACCACCCAGCGTAGTTGTTCCCATGATGTTTCCTCCTGCAGCGTCATGACCTTGGCAATGCGAACGTGCCGGGTCCGGGATTGGTCCCGGTCCCGGCACGATGCGGTGGCTGTGTTCCCTACGCCGTCAGCTGGGGAACCGTGTTTCGTGTCAGGAGAACTGCACCATGTTGTTGAACTCCCAACGGGTGGTCCAGCCGTAGCTGACCGGCTGGCCCGGCTTCGCCAGGTTCGCGACGACCTTGGCCTGGATGTACGAGCGACATCCGTTGCGACCGGTCTCCGGCGTGTTGCACTTGGTTTCCCAGTGGCGACCGTCAGCAGTGGTCCAGGTGAGCGTTTCGGCGAGCGGGTTGCCCTTCCACACCGACTTCGGTGCTGGCAGGTAGGTGAGGTTGTTGAACGTCCATCCCTTGGATGCGACGAACTTGCCGCCGACATCCTTGACCGTGGTGGCCTCGATGAGGGTACGGCAACGCTGGGTGACCGAGTAGGGCTCGCAGCTGGTGAACCAGTTGCGGCCGTTCTCCTTGTGGTAGCCCGGCGTGTTGTAGACCGTCTTCGGGTACGTCGGGATGGCGCTCGGTGATGGCGTCGCCGTGACGGTGACGGTGACCGTCGGGGACGGGCTGGCCGGGGGGGTGGTGGCGATGACGGGCTTCACCGTCAGTGTGGCGATGTCGGAGACTGCCAGTCCAGCGGCGTTGGCGGCGACTGCGCGGACCTTGAGGCCGTTGGAATCGTTGCTCACGTTCTCGAGGGTGAGGGTGGTGCCGGCGGCGTCCTTGACCGGTGTCCAGATGCCCTTGACGTCCTGCTCCCACGTGATGCCCGGGGTGGGGTCACCGGTGGCGGCGACGGTGAAGGTTGCCGTACCGCCCGCGGTGACGGTGGTGGATGCCGGCTGGGTGCTGAAGGCGGGCTTGATCGAGCACGTGGGAGTGGTGAGGGGCACCTCGAGCGTGGACTTGCTGTAGCTCTGCCCGGCAACGGCGAAGATGCCCTGGGCGGTGGCCATGTAGTTGGCGCTGGTGCCGTCCAACTTGTTCGACCATGCACCGGCGCCGGTCAACTTCTGCTGGGCCTGCATGAATGCCTGCGGCGATGTGACGTCGACGCCGGCTTCAGCGAGCCCGCCGGCGAGAACACCGGTGGCGTTGGCGGGGGAGAACGAGGTCCAGTAGTGGGCGCCGTCCTTGATCTTCTGGTTGGCGGGGTCAGTGCTCCATGCCACGGCCTTGTCGATGGCGACCTTGGCCGCATCGCGCATGTCCTGGGGGTTCATCGTATTCTCATGGGTGCCCACGAGCGCAGACAGCGCAAGGCCGGTGTCGTCGGGCTGGCCGAAGCTCCCGTTGTCCTTCTGGCGTTTGGCCAGGAGGTCCCAGACGTTCTGGGGCACCGGCTTGCCGAGGCGGTTGAGGGCAATGGTGACCAGATGTGGGCCCCACCAGTTGTCGAGGCTCTTGGCATCATCGGCGATGAATGTGTCGAGTTCGGCGACGAGGTCGCGATCGCAGCCCAGGAACTGGTGCGTGTCCTGACCGGTCATGTCGAGGGCGATCAGCACCTTGGCGAGGGAATCGGCCTGGCCGATGTACTCGGGAGCAGCCGTCTGCAGGGCCTTCACCATCTCGGAGACGATCTCCGGGTGAGCGTCTGCTGCGGCGAGAGCGGCGATGCTGTCAGCGAGGCTGGCGGCGAACTGGTCGGCGTCGGCGTCCCACTGCGAGGCGATCCAGTCAGCGGCGGCCTGTGTGCTGGCGGCATTGCCGTACTGGGCGAGCGCCAGTGGTGTTCGGGGTGCCGGGGTGCTGCCCCACTCGGCGTTCAGTGAGAAGGACCAGCCCTCCCAGTCCCCGGGGGCAGCGTCGGTTCCCGCGATCCCGTTCTGCGCGTATTCCCAGTCCTGTCCATGGTCGCTCGATTGGAAGTAGGACCAGTACCCGTTCGCCGGGGGGAACTTGGAGCAGTCCTCTGTGTAGGTCGGATTCTCCTGGAGGGGGACGATCTCGTCCTCGGCCGGGCGGCCGTTGATGCGGCAGACGGCCGTGTCGATCCATGGCTTGGGGCTTTCCATGGTGAAGCCGGCGCCGCGAAGGGCTTCGACACCGTCCCCGGGATCGCCGATGAAACACTTCACCTCCGGGTTGCCGCCGAGTCCCTGGTAGTCGACCACCACGGTGACACCGGTATCACCGATGCATGGGCCGACGTGGTTGGTGGGTGGGGCGATGGTGTCATCGGCCTGTCCGGTGGCGGGGGCCACGAAGCCCAACAGCAGGGTGGCCGAGGCTGCGCCTGCGAACCATCGTTTGATGCGTGACATTTCTCTGGTGTGTCCGTTTCTGTTGTTCAGCGGAATGGAGGAATTGCGATGTTCAGGAGTACTGGACCATGTTGTTGAACTCCCACTTCTCGACCCACGCGTAGCGGATCGGCTGGCCTGGCTTGGCGACGTTCTCGACGACCTTGGCCCAGATGTAGGAGCGGCAGCCGTTGCCCGTCTGGGGCGTCCTGCATTCCGTCTTCCACTTGCGTCCGCCGGATGTCCACGTCGTTTTGTGCCCCAGCGGGTTCACGGTCCATGCAGACTCCGGAGCCGGAAGGTAGGTCAGGTTGTTGAACACGAAGTCGGTCCTGGCGACGAAGCGGCCGCCGACCTGCGTCACCTTGGTGGCCTTGATCTCTGCGAAGCAGCGGTCGATCTGGGAGGAGTACTTCTCACAGGTGGTGTGCCATTCGCGGCCGTTCACACTCTGGTAGCCGGGTGTGTTGTAGACGGTCTTCGGATACGTTGGCTTCACCGGCGGCGTGGTGCCGCATTTCACCATCTCGGGGACCTGGGTGCTGCGGGAGGTGCCGTAGCCACTCCCGGTGACGCCGAGGACGGCCTGGGTGGTGGCCATGACGTCTGAGCTCTTGCTGCCGTGCTCGCCGCCCCAGCCACCGTCTGTGTTCTGCTGGGACTTCAGGTACGCAACTGGACGATCCGTTTCGACGCCGACCTCGGACAGCGCGCCGGCGAGCATGCCCGTGGAGTTGGCTGGCGAGTAGGTCGACCAGTAGTAGTTGTTCCCGTCCTGTTGCCGGTTCCTCGCATCCGCAGACCATTCCGTGGCCTTCTCGATACTGGCCGTCGCGCGCTGCTTGTCATTGGCATTTTTTTCGTTCTTCGACACCTGGTCCATGGCGGAGATACCGATGGCGGTGTAGTCGGGGTCTCCCCTTGACCCGCTGCCGCTGTGGCCGAAGCCGCCGCTCTGCTGGTTTGCCAGCATGGCGTCGATGATCCAGGCCGGGACCTGCTCACCGCTGCGCGACAGGGCGATCGCGATGATGTAGGGACCCCAGTACTTCTTGGCTTGTGTCCTGCCAGCCTCTGTGGCGATCATCGCCTTCAGCTCCGAGACCAGGTCGCGGCTGCAGCCGAAGAACGTGCGGGGGTTCTGGCCAGCGATGTCAGCCGTCATGATCATCTTTGCCAGACCAGCGGGGTATCCACCGTCGATGTTCGTGTACTCCGGGCCGCGTTCCTTGAGATCCACCAGCATCTGCCGGACGGTGTCAGGCTGCTGGTTGGCGGCGCTCAGGGCAATGGCACCGTCGGCGGTGGTGCCGGCCGCAAAGAACTTGTAGTGCTTCGGGTCGTTCTTCCAGGCATCGGCGATCCACCGCGAAGCATCGCTGATGCCCTTTTCGGTGGTGGCGTCAGCTCGCGCCGTCTGTGGCGCAATCAGGGTGAGGGTGAGGAACAGCGCAACGACTACGGCGCCTGTTCGTTTCCAGAGGGACAAAAGGGGACTCCTTGTTCAGGAGGCCTGCAGATACACAAGTTTGGGCGCACCCAGAAAGCTGGATGACGCCGAACCCATCGCAGACCACGACGATGAAACCGTTCAGTCCAGAGCAGGTGTTCCGACTCCGGCTGGCCCTTCGGCCTCGCCGTCACGGTTGCGGGTCAGTTTCGGATTTTCACCGATATTTCCCCACTGCTGGACAGGGCTGACCCTACACTGGCCGGCACCTTCTGGCACCCCGGGGGGTCTCACCAGTTGCGCTCCCCGGCACCACCCTCGACGGGTTCTGTTCCCGCCTGTTGTTCCTCGGCGCGCTGCCGTTCCTCCTGCGCCTGCTTGGCGCGTTCGTCGAGTTGGTCGGCGCGGTCCTCCGACCCGGACGTCTCCTCGGGTGGCGTCCACGTCGCGTTGCCCTCGCTCTTCTTCGATTCCACGCGCTGCCGCGCCTCGCTCCAGGCATTGGCGAGCGTTCCGCCATCGGGGGCTGGCTCATCGCCGCAGGTGGTGCCGGCGAGCACCACCTCGGCCTGGGTGTAGCGAACCAGTGCGCCGGGCACGTCGTCGGCTTCCCGCAGCGCATCGGCGCCGGACTCCAGTGCCAGCGCCCAGTTGAGCCGGACGGTGCACTGCCGCTCGGGCGGTGCCAGCGCGGAGGCCTGTTCGAAGTCGTCGGCGGCCGCATCCCAGCTCTGCAACTCGTAGCGGGCGACGCCGCGGTTGTGCACGGGGATCCACTTGTTGATCATGGAGACACCCGTGGCGCGGGAGTACTGGTTCTCGGCGCCTGCATTGTCGCGCTGCTGCCATGCAGTGTTGCCTGCGTTGAGGAACACCAGCTGCAGCGCAAGCGCCACGGCGGCGGTGAGCAGGACTGCCGCCAAGAACCCGGGCAGGACGAGCCAGATGACTCGGCCCCTGTTCCTCGTCATGGGCGGACCTCCCTGCGCGCCTCGCGGGCCTGCCTCAGCGTGAACCAGCCGTCTACGCCGAGCACGGCGGCGGCCGCGACGGCCAGTACCCACGCAAACGAATAGTCCGGTGTGCCCGTGTCACCGGTGGCGGCGCCCGCGCCGTCGGACCAGAACTCCAGGGCGCCTGGAGAGGTGCGGTGGTTGTAGGAACCGCCCAGTTCCTCGGCTACGCCCTGCAACGATGACTCGTTGATGTAGGACAACTGCGGAACGCCGTCGCGCTGCACGAGCTCGTCAGTGTCGGGGCGCAACGTCATCCTCCCACCCTGTTCGGTGCCGTATCCCAGCACCTTGGAGCCGGTCAGCAGGGGAGCGAGGCTGTCGAAGGATGCAGGGACGGCCTCCATGGTCTGCTCGCCATCGCCCAGGTAGAGAAGGAAACGTCTCGCCTGCGGACGGGAACGAGCGGAGTCCTCCAGCAGTTGTTCCGCGATCGGTTTGCCCACGGAGATGTCGCTGCCGATGCCGAAACTCTCCTCCCGCCAGCCCATCGTCTCCGCGAACGTGACGACGGCGGTGGTGTCCGTGGTCCACGGCACCGAGATTCGGGCGTCGTTGTCCATGACGACGACGCTGTAGCGGGCGCTGGGCATGGCAGACACCAGGGCCGTGACGTCGGCGGCGACCCCCTCCATGCGGGGGTGTTGGCCGTCCCAGTCCTGTGCGCCCATGGAGGTGGTGCGGTCGATGAGGAGGACCACGTCGGTGGCCGTGGGTGTGGGCG
The DNA here is from genome assembly GCA_038242845.1 of Propionibacteriales bacterium. GTDB lineage: Bacteria > Actinomycetota > Actinomycetes > Propionibacteriales > Propionibacteriaceae > Arachnia. The sequence goes on from JBBSRQ010000015.1 coordinate 20,257, forward strand.
GTTCGTCGCTGCCCGAGAGAGCTGGTTGCAGGGCCACGGCGCCCAGGAGCACGAGGACCCCTGCCCTCAGCCACACGGCTGTGGTGCCCAGAGCGCGACGGGAGGCCCAGACGTGCAGCGCCAGGACGAGGACGACAGCGGCGAGGAGCGGCCACAGCGGTGTGATGGTCATGTGGTGACCTTCCGTCGGTGGGCGAGGGACGCTCCCGCGAGACCCAGGAGTGCGATGACTGTGCCCGGCCAGACGAGCGGCACGGCTTCGGTGCGGGCGCGCCCCGTCATGACGGCGCGTTGCCGCGACTCGACGGCGCGGGTGATGGCGCCGAGTTCCGGCTGGGGGCCGAGCAGTAACACGTCACCCCCGGTTGTCTTCAGTGTGGCCGTGAGGTCGTCGGTGGCGCCGACGCTGTTGTCGGAGGGCACGATCCCGAAGACCAGGACGTTGGTGCCGATGGCACGCTCTGCGGCGTCGGAGAGGGAGAACAGCGGCTTGCCGGCCACCTGGTTGTCCGTGGCGAGCACGACCGTGCGGGAGCGCTGGGCGTCAGTCTGGTCGAAGCGCTGCAGGCAACTGGCGAGGCCGTCACCGATGAGGGAGGAGCCCAGGTCGCCGACGCGGGTGCCCGCCACCTCGCCACTGCCGAGGTTCTTGGCCGTCCTGGTCAGGTGTTCCTGGATGTAGGCGGCGTCGTCGGTGAGGGGGAACACGGTGACGGCGGAGGAGTCGAAGAGCACGAACCCGATCCGTTCCCCGTCGAGGTCGGCAGCGAGGTCATTGAAGCTGGCGATGACGTCACGGTCCACCTGCGACATCGACCCGGACACATCGAGGCAAAGCACGATGTCACGGTTGCTGCGCTCCTCCGCGATGGTCTCCGCCGACACGGGACGGGCTGCGAGCAGCGCGACTCCGGCCACGGCGACGGCCAGGCAGCAGGACTCGATCACGAGCCAGCGCAACCGCGCCTCCGCGAGCTGCGTGAAGCGGGGCAACGCCCGGATACGGGCCGCGCTGGCCAGGGGCAGCGCGCCCGAGGCGGAGCGACGGCGGGTGGGCAACAACCAGGCGGTGAGCCCGACGGCGACAAGCACGAGGAGGACGGCGAGGCCGTACCAGGGCTGCGTCAGTGCCATGCCCGGATCATCTCCTGCGCGGATGCGGCGACGGCGTCGACGTCGGGGCGTGCGGTGGGGGAGAAGCAGTCTTCCTGAATGCCGACGACGAAGGAGGCGACGCCCTCGAGCCGTGGGTCGCGTCGTGCGGCCGCGGTGAGCTGGACTGCGGTCTCGTAATCGGCATCCCCGTCGGAGGCGGTGCCGGCAAACCATCGTGTGGCGCGCCCGATGTCCTGGCAGGCGGGCTGGGCGCGCAGAGTCCCGGCGTGGTAGCCGGTGGTGGCTGCGGCGATGCGGTCCAATGCGGCGGCGCGCAGGTCCACCAGCGAGGTGTCGGTGACGCCGACAACCCCCCGGCCCAGCGAACGCCAGCGGAGGACGCCGATGGCCATGACGGCCAGCGCTGCCAGCGCGAGGAGTGCAACGAGTGCCCACCACCGCCAGTCGAGGCCGATGGGTGGGTTGATCTGCAACAGGACGTCACCGGGCATGGCGGTGCCGCCTGACGAGGTTGAGCACAGAGGGCACGAGAGCGTCGGTGCCGCTGAGGTGGAGCGAGGAGATGGCGAGGCGGGACAGGGCGGAGGTCCGGCGGGCGGCACGCTCGGCGCGGTCGGCTCTGATCGCGTCGCGCAGTTGCTTGTCACGGCGGAGCTCCCGCAGGAGTTCGCGGTGGTCGTCGAGACCAACCACGGGTGAGGTGGCGATGGCGGGGTCCGTCGGATCCAGGTCGGCGAGCGTGACCACCATGACGTCGTGCTGCACGACGAGGCGTCGCAGGCGCGTCTCCAGGTGAGCGTCAATGTCTACGTCGTCGCAGACCACCACGACGATGCCGCGACGCCGGAGCGTGGTGGCGGTCACCTCCAGCAGGCGGCCGAGGTTGGCCTCAGGACTGTCCGCCCCGGATGCGTCCTCGATGTGTCCGAGCATGCGCTCCAGTTCCACATCGCGTGTGGAGGGCCGGTCCGCACGGATGTCGTCGCCGTCACACCACAGCAGGCCCACGTAGTCACCGTGCTGTGTCGCGATGGAGCCGAAGGCGCCCGCCACTTGCACGGCGAGATTGGTCTTGGTCTCCGTGGGGTTGGCCATGCCTGTGAGGGAACGTCCGGTGGCGACCGCCACCATCACGGTGGTGCGCCGCTCGGCGATGTGGCGCTTGACGAGCAGGGAACCGCCGCTGCGGGCCGATGCCTTCCAGTCGATCTCCGCTACGTCATCACCGCGCACGTACTCACGCAGGTCGTTGAACTCCATGCTGCGCCCCGCGTGCAGGGACGAGTGGACGCCCTCGTACAACCCGCCCACCCGCTTCCGGGTGGCGAGCGCGACGGCGCGGCGAACTCGAGTGAGACGGGCCATGCGTCTACGGGGTCGGGACGGCGTCGAAGACGGCGTCGATGAGGTCGTCGGGGCGGATCTGTTCGGCCATCGCCTCGAACGTGAGGATCAGGCGGTGACGGAGGATGGAGTGGCGCATGGACACCACGTCGTCGGGGACCACGTGGTTGCGGCCGGCCAGCAACGCATTGCTGCGTGCCACCTGCATGAAGGCGATGGCGCCGCGGGGGCTGGCGCCGTACTCGATCCAACGGGCGTGCTCGCTGCCAAGGAAGTCCGCGGGGCGGCGCGTGACGTTGATGATCTCCACGATGTACTGCTTGATGCTGTCCTTCACGTGTACGCGTCCCACCAACTGCTGCAGGCGCAGGATGTCGGCGGTGGTGGCCACCGCCTGGCCCGGGGTCTCGAAGGTGCCGCGTTCGATGCGATTCAACACCTCGATCTCGTCGGCGGGCTTCGGGTAGTCCACCACCTCCTTCAGCAGGAAGCGGTCCATCTGCGCCTGGGGGAGCACGTAGGTGCCCTCCTCCTCGATGGGGTTCTGGGTGGCCATCACCACGAAGGGGTCGGGCAGGGGGTGGCTGGTGCCGCCGATGGTGGTCTGGTGCTCCTGCATCGCCTCGAGCATGGCGGACTGGGTTTTGGCGCTGGACCGGTTGATCTCGTCGAGGAGGACGAAGTGGGCGTGGACCGGTCCCAATTCGGTGCGGAAGCTGGTGGTGGCGGGGTCGAAGACCTCGGTGCCGATGATGTCGCTGGGCAACAGGTCGGGGGTGCACTGGATGCGGGCGAAGCTGGCGTCCACGGAGCGTGCCAAGGTGCTGGCCGCCAGAGTCTTGGCCAGTCCGGGCACCGACTCCACGAGGATGTGCCCGCGGCTGAGGACCGCTGCCAACAGCGCCTGGCGCAGGCGTGGCTGGCCCACGACGGTGGCATCGAAGTAGGCCGTAAGTGCCTTGAGGGTCTCCTCGGCGCCAGCCATCTCGTTGCTCGCCGGTGTTTCCCTGACGGGGGTCGTGCTGGCGGGGGTCATCGTGCCGGGTTCGGTCGTCATTCCGTCTCCTCGAGAGTGGTGGGCGTGGTCCAGAGTTCAGTGAGTTGGTCGCTGCGGCTGCGGCGACGCAGGGCCGTCGGCGCGACGGCCGGTGGGGGTGGCTCGGTGGGTTGGGCGGGGATGCGGGGGGCGGCGCCGTACACCGCGCGGAGTGCACGCAACACCGGAAGGCCGATGAGGAGGACGAGGGTTGCGTTGACAACCGCACGGGTCATGTCGAAGGCGAGGGAGGTGGCCAGGGTGTAGTCGACCAGCCGCTGGAGGGCATCCAGGGGTGGCAGTCCCGGCAGGAATCCTCCCGTGGTGGCGTCGCGTTCCCCGGTCCATCCGGTGATGTTCAGGGCCAGGCCCGTGAACAGGCCCAGCGGGAGGCAGGCGACGGCGGCGAGGAGCCAGGCGACAGATGGGCGCAGGGCGCGCAGCAGCCCTCCGGCGGCACCCCACAATCCCCACACCAGGATCTGCCCCACCAGCGGGGTATCGACCAGGCCCAGTGCCACCGAGGAGGTTAGTGCGGCCAGTGCGCCGGTCAGGAAACCGGCAGGCGCACCCAGCGCTGCCCCGGCGAGCAGCGGCAGGGCGTAGACGGGTTCGATGCCGCTGCCACCCGGGGAGAGAACCAACCGGACGACGACATCGACCAGGGCCAACAGCAGCACGGGGCCGAAGACGACGGCGCGACGACCGGCGTCGAGCCACATGGCGGTGGCCAGAGCGGCCATCAGGCCCATGACAGCGGCCAGCAGGAACGGGGTCTCCGCCTGGAGTGCGTCGCGGCCGGGAGCCGTGAACGATGACCAGATGGGCCAGCCGAGCCAGCCCAGGCCCAGGATCCCCAGGACCAGCAGTGCCAGGTGGGAGCGCAACCGCATCATCAATCGGTTCATGCGGGAACCCCCAACCCGGTGGAGGACAGCACGTCGGAGAGCCGCAGGTAGCGGGTGGAGCCGACGGCGCGGGAGACCAACGGCCTCGACGGGAGGAGGCCAACGACCGCGCCCGGTGAGCCGTCGGCGATGACATGGTTGTCGGCGACCACGATGAGCCGGTGGCAGGCGCGGACGAGGAACTCGACGTCGCGACTGGTGACCACACGGGCCCCGGCGGGTCGACGGCGCAGGTCCTCGGCGAGTGTGTGTCGTCCGCGGGGATCGAGGCCCGCCTGCGGGTGGGACAGCCAGAGAGGGGTGCCCGGGCCGGCGGCGAGCGCTGACCGGAAGGCTGCCAGTTCCCCGGGGCTGAGGTCCGCGACGAGAGTCCGCGGGCGCAGCGAGGGCAGGTGGGCCAGGACGGAATTTGGAGGCAGGTGGTGCCGGCGTTCCCACGTATTGGCGGCGGTGCCGATGCGGAGGGTCCCGGGAAGTTGGCTGGGGATGACGTCGCCCTTTGGGAGCAGCCGGACGAGGCGTCGTGCCAGGGCTTCTGGTCGCTCGTCGATGCGGATGATGCCGACGCACTCACCGTGTCGGACCTCGATGGGCTGTCCGGTGAGTCCGAGAGCATCTGCGGCAATGACGGTGCCGGAACCGGTTGAGGCGCTGCTCACGGCAGTTCGCTGGGGGAACAGAGGAAGCATGATCCGATGCACCTCAAGGGTCTCGACGGTGGCCCGGGGCGTGCGGCAGTTGGCCGGGGGCACCCCGAGTGCGCGGGACAGGGTCATCAGCGTCGGCTCCGGCAGGGTGCTGGGTTGCCAGTCCGCGGGGCACGACGCTGAGACGACGACGCCGTCGCCGAGTTCCACCACGTGGTCGGCATGCTCCCAGACGGCGTCGAGGTCGTGTTCGGCCCACAGTACGGTGCCCCCGGCGCGAGCGCGCTTGCGGAGCAGGGCGCAGAACCTCTCTCGCGTGGCCGCATCGGCGGCGCCGAGGACGCGGTCCACGAGGACCAGGGGGGCGGGGTGGCTGGCTGCTTCATTGGCGAGCAGCGACGCACAGTGCAGACGGAGGCGCAGATCGATGGGGAGCGAAGCCATGCGCCGCGCCAGGAGATCCGCCAGATCGAGATCCTCGGCCATCGTCACGTCGCCGGTCAGGATGCGAAGGCAATCGGCGACGGTGCCTCCGGGCAGTGCGGTGTCGGAGATCCACAGCGCCGTGCCGGCGACCTCGTCGGAAGTGGCTCCGTCGATTCGACGTCCGTCCAGCGTGGCCGAGCCGCTCATGCGGGTGCCGGCCGGCAGTGTGCCGGCCAGTGCGCGAACAAGCGTGGCACCACCGGAGCCGGAGCGACCCACCAGAGCCGTGATGGTGCCGGTTGCCGCGGTGAGGGTGAGGTTCGTCAGCGCCGTTCCCGTGTTCGGGACCCGGCAGTGGAACCCCTGGATCTCAAGCATGCGCCGCCACCGCCTTGCGGGGCGCCCTGCGACCCGTGAGTCCCACGGCGAGTGGGAGCAGGATCGCGGCACCGGCAAGCGCCCACGGCAAGCCGGGGACGGCACCGGCCACGGGATTGAGGATGTCGATCTGGCCGAGGGGGCCGCGCACGGCCCATGCAGCAGTCAGCGCGAGTGCCACGACCGCCTGGGACACGTCGCCGGCGCGCCACTGCTTCAGCAGCGGCGGCGTTCCCGGAAGGACCAAACCGACGGCGACCCCCAGCAGCACGACGAGCGCCACGACGTCGGTTCCGAACACGTTGTTGACGACCGCTGAGGGCAGCCGGCCGGAGGCCAGGGCCAGCACCGGCGCCATGATGATGACGAGCAGCAGGACGAGTCGTGTGAGTTCCACGCCCGGCTTCGGGGCAGTGGTGGGACGGTCAGCGCGCGAGATGTCACGGGCGGCGAGCAGTAGAGACGTGAGCCAGCCCGCGGCGGCGCCCCGGCCCCATCCCTGAAGAGCGACGCGGTGGCGGTTGTTCAGCGCTTCGACACTGGCTTCCCCGAGGCTTGCCACGGGGTGCAGCGCGGGCGCCCCGGCACCAAGTGTGGAGCGGGACAACGCCAGCCAGCCCCGGGCACTGACGAGTTGCCCTGCCAGACCGAACAACAACAGCACCGCGGCGGCCTGCAACGCACCCACGAGGCCGTTGACCACGGACCCGAGGCCCAGCGGTCCGCCAAACGTGACCCCGGGACCGGGGGACCACGAGGGCAGGACGACCAGGGCGTCGGCGGCCGTGCCGCGCGGCACGAGCAACGTCCACACGACCCACAGGCCCGTTGCCACGAGCGCTGCGCCGAGGCTCGTGACCAGACTCGCACGGCGGGGGCCGCCTGCGAGGAACCCGGTGGTGCCCAGTGACAGTACGAGGATGAACAGCAACAGGGGATTGGAGGTGTTGAGAGCAATGGTGCTGCCCACCAGCAGCAGCCACAGCCAGACGAGAGGATGCCCGTCGGTCATCGCAGACCTCCCCGACGACGCAGACCCAGGGATGCGCCCACGATGGTCACAACGATGGCGAGACCCGCCACACCGCCGGCGGCCAGCACCACGGCCTGCTGCGGGTGGGTGGCCACGAGATTGGCGCCGGAGAGGTCCGCGCCAACGGGCGGCGGTTGGAATGGGGCGGCCGGCTCCTGGGGTATGCCGTCGACGCCGGGGGTGGCCAGCCACAGGGGCGATATGGCGGAGTCGCTGACGTTGCGGAGACGGAACTTGTGGGGCGTCGACGTCAGTCCGCGCGGGACGGTGTAGCGCAGTGTGGAGATGTCGTCGGGGCGGGAGGCGATGGTGGCTGCGGACGTCTGGTCCGTGGCGGTGGCCTCCTGCCAGATGCCGTCGTCATCCTCGTAGTCGACGGCGAACCGTGTGCCCGGGATGGTGCCCGTGAACTGGAGGTCAAGGGTGGCGCCGGCGGGCTTCTCATCGCCGTAGCCATCGCCCAGGAGGTGCGGGACCCGGGCACCGAATGGCACGAACTGGCCCACGGTCTGCAGGGTGTCGGTGGTGTCCTGCATGCCACCGACGCTGACGAGCGCCCAACCGCTGGAGTCGCCGGCCTCGCCGAGCGTGGGGACGGCAACGTCCGTGTGGGCCACGCCGGAGGAGTTGGTGATGACCTCGGCGTCGGCGCTGATGGGGCGCAGTTCGGTCAGGACGCCGTCGGTGGTCACGGCGAGGTAGACCACCACCTGCACGCGGACGTTCGGGTTGCCGATGACGGTGACGGGAAACGTGGCCCCTTCACGGAACCATTCGTTGGTCTCCAAGGCGCAGCCGCGGGGGGAACCCGAGCACAGGGTCGCGGCCTGGGCGGGTGCCTCGGCCTCGGCCGGCTGGACTGCCCAGGGCGCGGCAAAGAGCAGCGCGGCGACTGCCAGCGTGGTGGTGCGGCGAATCACTCCTCTTCCACCACCGGGGGTGTGGAGGTCTGGAGACCACGGGCGAAAGCTGTACCGAGCCCGCCGACCACTACCACCGCACCGGCGACCGCGGCCATCTGTGACCAAGGTGCGGGCTTGTCCGAGCGGTCGACCTCTGCACTCTGGCGGGTGACGTCCTCGCGTCCCCAGACGCGCGACGGCGGGGCGCCTGCCGGGTCAGTGCCCTCACCGGAGGGATCTGCTGGAAGAGGCGTTTCCGCGGGAAGCACCTCCACGGGCGGCGGTGGGGGAGGCGGAGGAGGCTGCTGTTGCACCGGAGGAGGCGGCGGCTGGAAGTTCGGCGGCTGCGTGCGGTAGGTCGGGCGCTGCGGCCTGTACGTCTGGCGCGGTGGCCGGGTGGTGCGCCGCGGCCGGGTGGTGTTCGAGGTGCGCGAGGCGGTGGTGGGAGCTGGCGTCGTCGC
>JBBSRQ010000016.1:0-28377 GCA_038242845.1 Propionibacteriales bacterium
AAAGGAACTGTGGTGGCATTATCCCCAACAACGTGCGGTCCATACTGTGAGCTCCCTGTTGGCTTCACCATGGCTCCCTGCCCGTCGACGAACTAGAGGACCATGGCGTTGAGCGGCGGGTGCGTCACGCGAGGTAGTTGCCCAGAGCATCGAGCAGGAGAACCACCCACCGACGGGCTGATTGTCACTCACCGCAGCTCCTGAGACGATTCATGAGTGACAAGAGATGTGTTCCGTGCTGTCATCACTGCTGGGCGGCGTCACTCCCTTGGCGTGACTGCGGATGGCTTGGTGGTGACCGCGGGCATCCCTCAAACTGAGGAGCGTCGCATCGACGGGTGGCGCGACATCGTCGCAGTCGCAGTCGGAAACGTACACACGGCATCCAATACCGGCCGATCACACAGCGTGGGACTACGCGCGAACGGCACCGTTGTCTCGACAGGCTGGAACAACGACGGACAGTGTGACGTCGACGACTGGACGGGCGTCGTTAGCGTCGCCGCCGGATGGCGACGCACACTGGCGATCCTCACAGACGGGACAGCGCGCGCGACGGGGCGTCGAAGCGAAGGAGCCTGCGATGTGGATTCATGGCGTGACCTCGTCGCCGTTGCCGCTGGAGATTGGCACTCCGTCGGACTGCGTGCCGATGGCACGGCCATGGCGGGGGGAATCAACCGCAGAGGGCAATGCGATGTCACCAAGTGGCACGGTCTGCACGCTATCGCGGCTGGCTATCTACATACCGTCGCCCTCGACACAGACGGACACGTGTTCGCCGCTGGAGACCGAGCGTTTGGAGTCCAGGAGGTGTCCGCGTGGCGCGAAGTCGAGTCGGTGTCAGCTGGCAGTTATCACACCGTCGGCGTCGTAACAGGAGGCCGGGTGCTCGCAGTCGGCAACAACAGTCGAGGGCAGTGTGATGTTGCATCGTGGCGCGACGTCGTGGCCGTCGCGGCAGGTTCCACACACACCCTCGGACTTCGCGCCGATGGGTCTGTCTTAGCCGCTGGCAACAACGATGATGGCCAGTGCGACATCGCCGACTGGCGCCTCATCACGATGGGCTGAAACGTCCTGCGAGGGCAGAATCCATCGCCGCGCGACCGAACCACCGCCTCCGGTTGACCTGCCGTGATCATCGGCGACACCACAATCGTTCCGGAGTTCACGAAGGACGCCCCGCAGCGTGCGTGCTGGCACACCTGAGTTCCAAATCAGTTCCTCACTGATCTGTTGCTGTATCGTCCGCAACAGGAATCAACGTCGATCCGGGGGAACCATGAGCGTTGAGGATGGGACGCGCACAACCGACGGCCAGGCCACGGCCATGGTCAGCCTGGAAGCTGTCAACAAGCACTTTGGTGATCTTCACGTGTTGCGGGACATCGACCTCTCCGTCGAGCCTCAAGAGGTGGTCGTCGTCGTCGGTCCATCGGGCTCCGGGAAGTCCACTCTGTGCCGCACGATCAACCGCTTGGAGCCCATCGATTCAGGTCGAATCCGAATCGACGGTGTTCTCCTGCCAGAAGAGGGTGTGGGACTCGCAAAGCTGCGAGCCGACGTCGGCATGGTGTTCCAGTCGTTCAATCTCTTCGCGCACCGATCGGTGATCGACAACATCACTCTCGCACCCACGAAGGTGCGCAAGATCAAGCGCAGTCTTGCCGAGGCCGAAGGGATGGAGCTTCTTGAACGCGTAGGCATCGCTGACAAGGCCCACCAGTTTCCGGCCCAACTCTCCGGAGGCCAACAGCAACGCGCTGCCATCGCTCGCGCTCTGGCCATGCGCCCCAAAGTCATGCTTTTCGATGAGCCGACGTCCGCCCTCGATCCCGAGATGGTCGGCGAGGTACTCGAAGTCATGGTGTCCCTCGGGCAGGAGGGGATGACCATGATCGTCGTCACACACGAGATGGGATTCGCCAAGCGTGCGGCTCATCGAGTGGTGTTCATGGACCAAGGACAGATCGTGGAGCAGAACACTCCCGAAGAGTTCTTCTCAGCGCCCCAATCCGAGCGCGCACGATCCTTTCTGGACTCCATCCTCTCCCATTGACCCAGACATCCACCCGGGATCACCACCAGATCAGATAGGAAAATCATGCTTTCCACATCACCCCCACGTAGGAAATTGCCTCTCCTGGGCGCGCTTTTTGCCGGTTTTCTCTTGACGGCCACAGCCTGTTCCAGCACGTCGGATAATGTCCCCGGTGCTCCGCCGGAATCCGAGCCCATGTCATCGACGTCCACAGCCTCCGTCTTCGACGATGCCCCGGTGGCCGCAGATGACCTCATCGTGCCCGGCTCGACCATGGCGAAGATCAAGGATCGGGGCAAGCTCATCGTCGGTGAGGCCCTCGACGCCCCCCTGCTGTCCCAGCAGGACCCCACAAATCCGGACCAGGTATCCGGGTTCGACGCCGACCTGGCGAAGCTGCTGGCCATTTACATCCTGGGTGAGCCGAACGTCGAGATCGTTCCGCCTGCGTCCGAAACCCGTGAGGCTCTTTTGCAGAACGGGACCGTGGACGTGGTGTTCAACACGTACACGATCACGAAGGAGCGTGAGCAGCAGGTTTCCTTCGCCGGACCGTACTTTGATTCCGGACTCGCCGTCGCCGTGAAGTCGGACAACACCGACATCAAGGGAATCGAGGATCTCGGAGGCAAGACAGTCATCGTCGGCGCCAACACTCCCGCCGTCACCGCGGTCCCAGAAAAGCAACCGACTGCGAAGCTCATCGACTTCGCCACGGATCCGCAGGCGATCCAGGCGCTGCTTCAGGGACGGGGTGACGCCTACGTGCAGGATTACACCCTCCTGGCCAGCGGGGCCCTGGCCAACAAGGATATGAAGGTGGTCGGACAGCCCTTCACCAGCGAGCTGTACGGCATCGGTCTGAAACTGGACGACAACGATTTCAAGGAGTTCATCAACAACTGGCTGCTGGAGATTCAAGAGGGCGGCCAATGGGGAGAGGTCTGGCAATCAACGCTCGGCACAGTCGTCGACTCGGACATCCCCACTCCTCCGGCCATCGACTCCCGCTCCTGATCCCTCCACCCTGCGCAGCCACACCAGCGAACGGTGAACGATGAACATCTTGGCTGAGAACTTCTCGCTTCTTCTCGAAGCGCTGGGAACGACTCTGCTGATAGCCGTCGTGGCCGGGATCGGCGCCCTTCTTCTCGGGGTGCTGATCACGGTCGCGAGGGTGAGCCCCATTCCGATTCTTCGGGGAGCCGCCTTCTGCTACACGCAGTTCTTCATCAACGTCCCGCTCCTGGCGCTCCTGCTTTTGGCAGTCTTCGCGCTACCTGACGCAGGGCTCATCGCGCCTCTTCTCCCCACAGCCATCATCGTCCTGACGGTGTACGAGGCCGCCTACGTTGCCGAAGTTGTCCGCAGCGGCGTCAACACCGTCGGGATAGGGCAGATCGAAGCGGCTCGGGCCCTTGGGCTCTCCCTCGGCCAGTCTCTTCGGTTCGTCGTGATGCCGCAGTCGATTCGGGCCGTCGTTCAGCCACTCGGCAACGTCATGATCGCGCTGGCCATGAACACCGCGCTCGCCGCGGTGGTCGGCGTGGTGGAGCTCACTTCGCGGGTCAACAAGGTTAACCTCGTCGAGGCCCGGCCCATCCAAATCTTCTCGTTGGCCGGGCTGGCCTACATGGCCATCGCCCTGACCATTGGCCTGACGGCCGGCTGGATCGAACGAAGGGTGGCGATCCTCCGATGAGCGCATCCCAGCAACAGGTGGCCAGGTTCCTCTATGAGAAGCCGGGCCCTCGAGGACGGCGTCGCATCCTCATCGGTTCACTGCTGAGTGCTGCCATTCTTCTGGGCTTCCTAGCCCTCGCCCTGTGGCAATTCGGATCAAACGGGCAACTTGACGCCGACAAATGGACGCCATTCCTTGACTGGGCCATCTGGCAGTTCCTCTTTGTCGGGCTGCGGGGCACACTCCTCGCCGCCGCCCTCGTGGCGATGATCGGGTCCGTCTTCGGTGTCCTCCTGGCCATCGGCCGCGTCAGCAAGGTACGGCCGCTGCGTTGGCTCTCCACCGGCTACATCGAAGTGGCACGAACAGTACCTGTTCTCCTGTTGATCTACCTGATGCTGTTCGGTCTTCCCCAGCTCGGCATCAACTTCCCAACACTGTGGAAACTGGTCATTCCGCTGTCGATCGCCAATGCCGCCGTGTTCGCTGAGATCGTGCGTGCAGGCATCCTCAGTCTTCCGCGGGGTCAAGCAGAAGCGGCTCTCAGTCTTGGCCTCCGGGGTGGGCAGACGATGCGCATGGTTGTACTTCCCCAAGCACTACGAAACGTCACTCCATCCTTGGTGGCCCAGCTGGTGAGTCTCCTCAAGGACACCTCGCTCGGATACATCGTCGCCTACACCGAATTGCTGTACCGCGGGCAAGTACTGTCCGCCTTCAACCACCTCCTTATCCAAACGTTCATCGTCGTCACCTTGATCTACCTTGTATTCAACGGTGCGCTCTCCGTGGTTGCGTCCAGACTGCGCCGACCCGGCCGTCGTCGGACGCCAGTGCCTGATCAGGCGCTCGGCCCAACCAACTCCGTACTGGCCACTCCACTCACGTAGGACGCCCGCCGCACCTGGAAATCGTCATGGAGACGCGGGAGATCACACGATCAGGTGGTGGGTTTGACGGTCGGGCGGGGAGCAAACCAACCCCGTGCGTACAAGAGAATGATGACCTGCATCGCTAGACCCGCAGTTACGGCCATTGCGTCGGCTGCGCGCTGGACCCCCATGACGCCCGCCAACAGACCAACTACGCCGAGGGCTGCTACAAGACTGCCCAGCAGGTAGAACATGCGTTCACCGAAGGCCCACGCGAACGGGATGAAATGCAGCCCGACGACGGCGGCGATCAACGCCGGGCGCAGATCTGGATGACCGGACGCAGTCAGTCCCTGCGATCCAAGACTGATCAGGACGAGCTCACCTACGACGCACGCACCGTAGGTGAGCAGCGCCACCAGACCAGGACTTGCCAGCGGCCCCAGTGCCACCGGCCGAACGTAATGGGCAAACAGCGCGGCCCCGACCAACCCCAGCCCAGCGATCAAGGCGGCGATCGAGACGACTGGCCCGAGCGAGGAGGAGTAGCCGGTGATGAACCACATCCCGCCGGCCAGGCCGATCAGGCTGCCCCACCGACGCGGATCCACCCACGGCGGCGGCTCACCGACTGCGGGGCCGAAGCCATGTCCGGAGAGTCGGTGGTTGGAGTGGTTCGGCGGTGTCGAGCGCATGGTTGCAAACCTACATTAATTCGCTATAGTTAACTATATCCAATTACGAAGGTGTGGAAGTGACTGTTTCGGACAAGACAGGCCAGGAGGCCAAGAGGTCGTACCGGTCGCCGGTCCGTGAGCAGCTCGCGGCGGATACGCGACAACGCATCGCCGCAGCGGCGAAGGACCTGTTCGCGGAGCACGGTTTCTCGGGCACGACGGTGGCAGACATCGCCGCCCGCGCCGGGGTGGCCACGCCAACGGTGTACGCGACCTTCGGCTCGAAAGGAGCCATAGTTGGTGCCTTGCTGGCTCAGATGGAACACGACGCGGGTAACGCCGAATGGGTAGAGCGCATCTCGCAGGGGAGCGAACCCCGCGCCAAGCTGGAAGCGTTCGTGCTGTGGACCACCGCACTCTTCTCCTCCAGCAAGGTGCTCATCCAGGCAGCCAGCGGAGCATCCGCAGATCCCACGATGAACGAGTTGCGAGAGGAGGGCGACCGGCATCGCCGCAACGCACTCCGCGAGGTAGTCGGTTCACTTGTCCGGGGCAACGCCCTTTCCGCCGGGCTCAGCGAAGAACACGCGCTCGACCGGGCGTGGATGCTGACCGGTATCGAGCTCTATTTGTCGGCCACCGATGGCTGCGGCTGGACCGACGCACAGTACGAACAGTGGCTCACAGCACTGCTCCAGCAGCAACTCCTATAACGATTCGACGGATTTTGCGGTCATAGGGGTGAACGAACAACACAGCGCATGCGAGTCAGCAGGCCAAAGTACTCATTCAGTGGTTCTTCGATGCGCGCGGAACCCCCGACGCGGGGCTACTCAGGCCGCGCATAGGATCCCCCGCAGCCGACGACGAATCTCGACCATCGACTGACGCAGGGAGGGCTTCCCTCCTTCTGGACAAGTGGCCAACTGCGGACCGTCACCGGCATGGCCACCCCGACCGGTACCTTGAGGGACAACCCGCCCGATGTAGTCAGCGACGCTGATATCCAGCGCGTCGCCGGGGGCTTACTATCAGCAAGATTGGCATGGGGAGTTCGACATGAGCAAATCAGCACTTCGCGGTTCGGAGAAGAAAAAGAAGCGAAATAGGTCTTGGTGGGCAATTTTGTTGCTTGTTATCGATTACGCAGTCAAAATCGTAGCGGTGGGAACGGTTCCTGAAAATCGGAAAACAGGGTCGTCGTTCGCGTGGCTGATGCTCATCCTGTTCGTGCCCGTGCTCGGCCTGCCGCTCTTCCTCATACTGGGCAGTCCCTACGTGCAGGGACGTCGGCACCGATTGCAAGGTGAGGTCAACGAGCACATTGCCCGAACCTGGCCACGGCACGCTGCCAGGGAGACATATTTGGCTGATTACCCGGGTGCTGAATCCATCGTCGAGGGCAATAGACGCCTCGTGTCATTGCCTCTGGCGGCCGGGCGTCACGAAAGACTCCACGGCAATTCCGAGGATTCGGTCCGCGCCATGGCCGCAGCGGTTGACAAAGCGACATCGGAAGTTCACGTCGAGATCTACATCATGGCTTGGGACCAGACGACGGATGTATTCTTCACTGCTCTTGCCGACGCAGTGGAGAGAGGGGTTAAAGTACGTCTCCTGTTCGACCACATCGGTACGCGCGGATACCCCGGCTACAAGCAGTTCCTGATCAGGATGACCGACGCGGGTATCGAGTGGCACCGCATGATGCCCATCGATCCCCTCCATGGGCGCTGGCGTCGCCCGGACCTGCGCAATCACCGAAAGCTACTTATCGTCGACGGTGTCGTCGGGTTCATGGGATCACAGAACATGATCGATTCGAGCTACCTCAAACCCAAGAACGTGAAGATGGGCAGGCATTGGAAGGATCTGAACATCGAGGTCACGGGTCCCATCGTCGATTCTCTGGCGGCCGTCTTCGCTGTCGACTGGTACACCGAAACCGGAGAGACACTCGAATTCGTCTCCCACGCGACGACAGAGGACTCGTTGTCAGACGCAGATGGCCGCAAAGGCGCTTTTCAGCTCGTGCCATCGGGTCCCGGATTTCCCACAGAGCCGAACCTGCGAATGTTCGTCTCCCTGATGCATCGGGCCCAGAAATCTTTGGTCATCACCAGCCCCTACTTCATCCCGGAGGACTCGCTCCTGAGCGCCATCACGACGGCTGCTTACAGGGGCGTGAACGTTGAGCTGTTCGTCTCGGAACAGGCTGACCAGTTCATGGTGCAGCATGCCCAGCGCTCCTACTACAAGATGTTGCTCGAGGCCGGAGTGAAGATATATCTGTACCCGAAGCCGACCGTCTTGCACGCCAAGCACTTCACAGTTGACGGCGAAATCTCGGTAATCGGATCGAGCAACATGGACATGCGCTCCTTCGCGCTTGACTACGAAATCATGCTCCTCGGTTTCGGAAAATCACTCGCTGAGGAACTTGCCGTGGTTCAGGACGGCTATCGCGATGTGTCACACCTACTCACCGCCGATGAGTGGGAAACGGAGCCGTGGCATCGCAAATACGTCGACAACGTGATGCGACTCACTTCTGACATTCAATGATTGCAAGCCCACCCACATGACTGTGCAGCTCGTCGATGCACTCCGTCCTCATCTTGGCCCCTGGCCGTCGCAGATGGACAGAGCGATTACGCGGCAGCGTGATATCTATGGCCGTCGAACGGCGCACTTATTCTTGAAGTCGCGCGGGAACACTTCTGTTCGGCGGTGAGACCCGGGTGTCGAAATGGGTACTTGCCCACGCGCGCTCCGCCAAGGTGATGACGTCCAACACCTCGCGTGAGATGTAGGCCGTAGCGCCCCGCTCAATCGACTTCGTCGTCAAGATTCCCGCCTGACGAAGCTCATCCAAGGCCGCATTCGCCGCGATGGCTTCGGAGCGGAGGAGGAAGCGAGAGATACCGGCGAGACCTTCAGCGCCTGGGCCGTTGAGTGTCCTCACGCTGCGTTCTACTGTCGCCACCTGCCGGGAGAGGTTGCCATTGATCGCGAGCCCGATGCCGTCGACGAGATGGTGAATGACGATAAGGAGTCGGCCGGGATTCCACGCTCAAGGTGGTGTCTTGAGCTCGTTCAGGTCAAGGCCCCGCATGTCCGACTCAAAGGGCATTCCGCGGGGACCTTCATGGCACAGGTTCGAGCGTCGACCTTCAACCCGCGCGATTATTCGGATAAGGCCGAGCGGCTGGCAGCGCCATTTGGCGTCGACGACCGCGTTCGTGGTCGCCGGTTCGGACCGGAACGTCACGATGCGGTCATCGACCTCACCGTCTCTGCCGATGTCGCGCTGCGTTTCAACGCCAAACTCTCGAACCTCGTTCAAGATCACTTCGGTCAAGATGTCCTTGCGCCTGATACGACTGATCATCCGTCAAAGTTGACTATTAGCGGCTTCCACTCTCTCGCTACGGGCCGTCGCGAACATGCGAAAGAACGGATGCAGCAACGCGGCGTGGCCGCCGAGCAGGTGAAGTCAGTCCTTGACCGCCCACGTAGCCAAGAAAGAAACCCGTTGGAGAACAGCGTGCGACTCGAGCGAGACTTTGAAGGACGGGTGCTGAAGGTGTGGGTCGCCGAACCCTGGCCTCCGACCTATGAGGCCGTCATCAAGTCCACCGCGTGGCACTACTGCATGACAATCAAAGTTCCCGTCAAGAAGAAAGGTCTGCTCATAGGGAAGGGCGGAAGGACCGTACAAGCGATCCGCGCCAGCACAGGCGCCCGGGTTGAAGTCCATGAGGATGGTACGGTCCGCATCAGCGCCGACGACAGCCAGACGGTCGAGACGGCAAGGCAGCGGATCGTTGCGATCGCCGTCAATTCCGGGCGGAGGCATCCCGGTGCCTGGCGTTGAAGGCTGGGACTCCGCAAAGGCACAGCTCCTCGGACCCCCATCGTGCGGGTTGAGAGCGGCTCCTCCGATGACGCGACTGCGCGACGGTCATACACGAACGCACCGCTGTCACCGGGGGGTCGCACTGGGCGTCACCGATGTCGGCGGGGAGCCAGTGACAATCCGTACGCTGGCGGGCGCCGTCGTTGCCGTCGGCGGCGGAGGGGGAGCCTCGCTCTCGCCGCCGGCGACTGCCGTGTTGACCTCGCACTCGCTGAGGTCGCGTTGCAGCAGCTTCTGCAGCGGCTGGAGGTCGCGGACCATCTGGTCCAACCGCCTCAGGTCCACGTCCGAGACAGCCGTGTTCAGGCCGCTGAGGACGACGTACACGTTCTGGGCATCGTTGAGCGACCGTAGGCACGCGGCATTGACCTCGGCCCGTGTCGCCACCGTGACATCGCCGCTCGTCGCACGGGGAGTCGACGACGGCGACGCCGACAGAGGCTGCTCAGGTGCTGTCTCCACGGCGGGGTTCCTGCCCGGAGCGTTGTAGCCGACGAGAAGTCCGAGCAGCAACGCTCCGACCGCCACCACCGGCCACACGACGGCGCGTGCCGGCTTCGCGGACGGTGCCGCTGAGGCCGCTGAGGCCGCTGAAGCACCGGAAATTGGGGCAGGCTCCTGCACATCAGGCGGGGTCTGGTCCTGGTTCATTCGATTGTCTCCCTCATCGTGGGGACTTTCGGGTAATGATAGGCGCATGGCATCAGGTATGCGGGTCATGCGTCGCCGCGTCGGTGCCGCTGTGCGTGCTGCCGGCCAGTCCAGTGGCCGAGCGTATCGCCGGATGATGACCGCGGGGCGATGGCTGGTCGTGCTGGGCTGGATTGCCATTGCCGTGCTCGTGCCCCGCTTGATCGATGATCGGCCTCCCGCCACTGACTTCGGAAACCTGGTGACGGCGGACAACCCCGTGGTGCAGGACGAGTTGCGGGTGCTGAGCCAGTTCGACGTACCGGTCATCAGCGGCACCACCGTCGTCCTTCATCAGCCGGGCGGGCTCGGGGTGCTCGCGCGAGCCGACTCGTACCTGTTTGCGGCGTCCACGACGCAGGAGGCACTCGGGGTCACCGACCCGGGCCCGGACCAGATCGTCGCGGCCATCCCTTTGCCCACAGGTCGGTCGGACACCACCGTGACGTACCTGTTCGCCAGCGAGGAGACCAGTCCTCGTGGCATGTACAACCTCGCTCACGAGTACGCGCGGCACTTCAACAACGTGCCGGAGCACCAGACGTACGTGACCGGGTTCATCCCGTCCCAGATCGCTCAGAGCAACTACCTGAGCCGGCACCTTCCCACGTTTGAACTGGCTAGCGTCGTCCTCATCTTCGTCGTGGTCGCCCTGACCTTCCGCTCCCTGCTGGCGCCAATCGTTGTGCTGGTCATCGCCGGAATCGGGTACAGCGTGTACCGGCCGTTGCTCGGCCTCGGGGCGGCCGCTCTCGGGTTTGACGTCCCCAGCCAACTCGAGCCCGTGCTGCTGGCCCTGCTACTCGGTGTGGTCACCGACTACTGCGTGCTCTTCCTCGAGGAGTTCCGGGACGCGCTCGACGACGGACTCGCGACGCGCCCCGCCGCTATGGCGGCGATGGCCCACCAGAGTCCGATCATCGCGACCGCTGGTCTGACGGTTGCCGGCGGCACTCTCGCTCTGCTCGCAGCTCCCTTCATCCTGTTCCGCGGACTCGGGCCGGCGCTGGCGCTCACCGTCGTGGTGGGGGTGGTCGTCAGCCTGACGCTCACGCCGGCCATCATGGCGATTCTCGGGTGGCGGCTCTTCGCTCCCCTCCCGATCGCTCGCTGGCGTACCGTGGGGCACCGTCACCCGGACACGAGTGGAGGGCTCCTCGAGCGTCAGGTGGCCAGCCTCACCACGCCGCGTCGCGCTGTCGTGGCCGTCGTCGTGCTGCTCGGAGTGTTCGGGCTCCTCAGCCTTCCGCTCGCCGCCGCCCGGCTCGACCTCTCCTTCACCTCGTCGTTGCCCGCGGACGACGAGGTGGCCCAGGGTGCGGCCCTTCTCCAGCGCACCGAGCTTCGAGGAGCGACGGCGCCCACGGAGATTCTGGTCGAGCAGGACAACATCCTGGAGCATCGCGACCAATTGACCACGCTTCAGGCGCTGATCAGCAGGATGCCGGGTGTGAACCACGTCGTCGGCCCCGTCGACAACCCGCTGCAAGGTCCACGTGGGGTTGTCCTGTCACGCAACGGAAGGGCGGCCCGGTTCATCGTCGTTCTCGACAGCGACCCCCTGGCCGACCAGGCCATTCGTCATGCCGACGGTCTCCAGGAGCGGCTCCCCGCCTTGGCCGCGCAGGCCGGATTGACACCAAGCTACCTGGCTGTCACCGGCCAGACCCTGATCGCGGGCGAGGTAGCCCGTCTAACGCGCGAAAGCCTCGGAATCGTCCTGATCGCCGCTCTGGCCGTCGAACTGCTGATCCTCTCGCTCTACCTGAAATCGATGATCACCCCGGTCGTGCTCCTGGCCACGGGGGCCCTCAGCGTGACGGCGAGCCTCGGCCTCACGGTTCTGGTGTTCCAGGGGCTGCTCGGTCAGCAGGGACTGACGTTCTACGCACCGTTCGCCTCGGCCGTGCTGCTCATCGCGCTCGGCTCCGACTACAACGTTTTCTCCGTGGGCAGTATCTGGCGCGCGATGCGGCATCGTGACATCGTCAGCGCGGTGCGCTTCGCCGTGCCCCGGGCTGCCCGGGCCATCACGGTCGCCGGAGTGATCCTGGCCGGGACCTTCGCCCTCGTCGCGGTCATCCCGCTCTCCACGTTCTGGCAGATCGCCTTCACCATGGCCGTCGGTCTCCTCATTGACACCTTCGTCGTACGGCCGTTGCTCACTCCGGCCCTGCTCACGTTGCTCGGACGATGGGCGACCTGGCCTCGCCCTCCAGCTCCCTGGGAGGCACCGGCGGGACCAGATGGGACGGAGTAGGCCACGCCGAGCAAGGCTGTCGCTCGAGGTGAGGAGGTGCCATGGGCCCAGCCCGGTGGGTGACCTGGCCGTCATCAACCCGATCGATGCCCAAGACTCCTATCAGTAGGGCTCGGACCACGGTGCTCAGCCAGCCACCTTCTCCTGCACCTGACGCTTGATGCGGAAGAGCATGCCGGCCATGCCGCGCAGCCGCAGCATCGAGACGGCTTCACCCAGACCGAGCTGCTCTGGGACGTCCATGGGTACGGTGAGCACCTCGGCGGCGCTGAGCCCGTCGAGCCCTTCGTGCAGAATGCCCGCAAAACCACGCGTCGTGGGCGCCTCTGGAGGAGCGGAGAAGTACAGGTGCACGACGGCGTCCTCGTCGTCCCCGTCGACTTCGACGAGGAGGAAAATCGGCGACTGGCACTCCGGCACCGGCTCGAGAAGTTCAGGATGCTCAGCGAAGCGCTCGGGCAATGGAGGCAACCCGTCGCTGAACTCCAGCAGCAACTGCAGGCGATCGGGGATCCCGAGGTCGTTGAAGTCCTCAACCACCTGCGCCAGCGCCGGTGGCAGGGGCCGTCCGATGGTCGGCTGCTGCCCGCTCACAATGGGACCTCCCCGGGTTCCGCACCCGTGGCGATGGGGACCCGCACGGCGTTGCCCCATTCCGTCCATGAGCCGTCGTAATTGCGCACGTCGTCGAAGCCGAGCAGGTGTTTGAGTGCAAACCAGCTGTGCGCTGAGCGCTCCCCGATGCGGCAGTACGCCACGACCGGCTCGTTCGGGTCCAGGCCCTGCTCGGTGAGGTAGATCTGCTCGAGCTCGGCGCGCGAGCGAAACGTACCGTCGTCGTTCGCGGCCTTCGCCCACGGCACCGACATCGCACCGGGAATGTGTCCGCCGCGCAGCGCACCTTCCTGCGGATAGTCGGGCATGTGCGTACGCTCCCCGGTGTACTCCGGTTCCGAGCGCACGTCGACTAGCTGTCCACCAAGGAAGTCGCGCACCGCCGGGAGGAAGGCTCGCTCGACTGAGTCATCCCGGGCGACGACGGGATAGTCCGTCGGCTCCGGGCTCGGCACGACGCGCGTCATATCCCTACCCTCGGCCTGCCATAGTGCACGTCCGCCGTCGAGCAGTCGCACGTCCTCGTGGCCGAAAAGGGTGAATACCCACATCGCGTAGGCGGCCCACCAGTTCGACTTGTCGCCATAGACGACGATCGTGGTGTCACGCGCGATGCCCTTCGCGCTCATGATTCGGGCAAAGGCCTCACCGTCGATGTAGTCGCGCGTGACGGGGTCGTTGAGGTCGAGATGCCAGTCGATCTTCACGGCACCAAGGATGTGGCCCACCTCGTAGAGAAGTACGTCCTCGTCGGACTCCACCACGACGAGGTTCTCACTGCCCAAGTGTTGCGCCAACCACTGCGTGCTCACTATCCGTTGCGGGTGGGCGTAGTCGGCAAAGCGCTTGTCGTCATCGAAAGGCACGGTCACAGGTCAACCTCCAATTGCGAGAATCTGCAGATCATTCTCTCACCTTTCACGGTCCCCTCTGGATCAGCGACCGCGATGCCCCTACCCAGCTGGGGCTGTTGCCGCCTCAGGGTGAGCCCTCTTCCCGGATCACGCCTCAGCGCATGTCGTCACAACCATCCAACCAACCTGTCCGATCGGTACAGTTGTTCGCCTGGTCAGTCCCTTGACGCGGCGAGGGATGCAGCGCGGTCGAGTCCCCCGTGCTCGAGGCCCGCGAGCGTGGACCGCCCGGACCAGACGTGCCGTCCACGGTGTGTGACCTGGACGTGGAGGCGTCCGGTGAGGTGCTCGATCGCGCCGGGTATCGCTTGGCGTTGCCCCACCAGCGGCACGGGCAGGACGTGCGCGGAGCCCAGCGGTGAATTGGCGTGCACGGTGACGGCCCAGCCGCGTGCCCGACCCTCCAGATGCAAGTGCTCATCCCCGATGTCCGCTCGAACCGGCGAGGTGACGGGATTCCCCAGGCGGAGGACCTTCCCCCCAGGCAGGGGCACGACGAGTGCGGTGACCTCGGTGCGCAGCGGTCCCGCAGTGACGTCACCGCCTGCGAAGGCCACGCAGGTGTCGGTGTCCTCGAAGCCGTGTGCGTGACCCCACCACCAGGAGTCGGGAAACCCGGCCCGCCCCCAGTTCTTCTCGCCGTAGACCTGGGCGTCAGCAAAGTCCCAGTGCTCGTCACCCAAGGAGACGGTCCCGGACGCGAGCCCGCCCAACAGCCATGGATGCCAGTACTGGTTGAGTCCCGGGATCATCTGGAACCAACTGGATCCCCCGAACGGGCGCCGGGGTGGCCACCGTGTGAGTCCGTCCAGACGGACATCGCGGCGGGCTCCGTCACCCAGGTCGCCCACGACTCGCTCGTCGGTTCCGAAAAAGGATGCCTCCGGGCCGGCTGCACTCGCTCCGAGGCCGCCCGGACGGGCGTCGTCCGTCGGGATGATGGCGTGGCGCCAGAAGCCGTCGGATCCCCCGAGCCTCGCCAACGCCCAGCGACCCGTGTGATCGCTCTGGATGCCAATGAGCGCGATGACGACCCGACGGGTCGCCGGGTCGGTGATTCTCCAGAAATAGCCTTCCATGGCCACCCCATGAGCCCGCTCGGGGCTTCCGAACGACAGGTCCGCACCGGAGGCCCGGTACGTGCCCATTCTCACCGCAGCCCCGCTGGGCCCTCGGCACGCCGCGCCATGAGGCAATGCAGTCGACACCATGCTCGGAGCGCTGTCATGGCGCCACCATAAGCCGCTCCAGGCGCGGGCACCGACGAACACCATTCTTGGCTGCGGCTGGCTGAATTGCTGGACGCATCCGGGCCTGCCGGATGGCACCATGTGCACGGACAGCTTGTTCAACACAGCAGGAATCGGATGGACATGGCATGACCACTCGCGACCTCGACGTCGTTCTCTATGGCGCCACGGGCTTCGTCGGCGCACTGACGGCCGGCCACCTCGCTGCGCATGCCGGGACTCACGTAAGAATCGCGTTGGCTGGCCGCTCACTCACCAAACTCGAGGCCCTGCAGGAAGAACTCGGCCCGGCCGCGGCCGGCTGGGAACTGGTACCGGTCGAGGCGACAGATACATCAGGACTGCGGCAGCTCGCAGCGCGCACCACTGCCATCGCTTCGACCGTCGGTCCCTACGCCCTGCTCGGCAAGGATTTGGTGCGGGCCTGCGCAGAGGAGGGGACGCACTACGCCGACCTCACCGGCGAGATGCTCTTCGTCCGGTGGTCGCTGGACGAGGTTTCAGCCCGCGCCGCCGAGACCGGTGCCCGCATCGTCCACGCCTGCGGGTTCGACTCCATTCCGTCCGACCTCGGGGTGTTGGTCACTGCCGAGAGGGTCGCCGATGACGGCGCTGGAAGTCTTGGCCAGACCAAGCTCACCGTCCGGTCCCTGCGCGGCGGCCTCTCGGGTGGCACCATTGACTCGGCGCGCCAGCAGATCATCGCGGCGCGTGGCGACGCGGCAGCTCGGCGCACGATCAGTGATCCCTACGGCCTCAGCCCGAGCCGCGCTGAGGAACCTCCTTCCGCACGCGGTTCGAGAAGCGGGCCCCTGGCAATGTTGAAGCGGTGGGTACCTGTGGAGTACGACGCCGAAACGGACCGCTGGAACGGGCCCTTCATCATGGCCTCGTTCAACACGCGCATCGTGCGGCTGTCGAACACCCTGACCGGTTGGTCCTACGGCCGCGACTTCCGCTACCGCGAGGTCACCGACTTCGGATCCGGCCTTCTGGCTCCGCTGAAGGCCTCCGGCATGGCGGTCGGGCTCGGTGCGGTCCTTGCAGGTCTGGCCTTCCGCCCGACACGAGCGCTGCTCGACCGGGTGCTCACCCGACCCGGTGATGGTCCGGATGCCGAACAGCGGGCCAGGGGTCGCTTCCGGTTGCAGATTCGCACGACAACCACGACCGGGGCCGGGTACCTCACGAAGGTCGGCGCCGACTACGACCCGGGCTACAACGGAACCGCCATCATGCTCGGCGAGTCCGCCCTGAGTCTGGCCCTCGACGGTGGCCGCTTGCCCAAGCGCGCAGGGGTACTCACGCCTGCCACCGCCATGGGAGTCGTCCTGGTCGAACGGTTGCGTTCCCACGGTTTCGTCTTTGACACCTCGCTGGATAGTTGTGGCGACGAGGCAGCCGGGTGATGGGCACATGCCCATCCTGAAGGATCTGTGGCGCCGTGCCTCGGCCACGACCCCTGTCCCGGAATCCTCTTCACTGCTCGTGATCGCATTGACGGCGCTCGCCTGCGTAATTTTCGCGTGGCCGCTGGTCCGGATGGTGGTCACCGTGTGCCACGAGGCCGGCCACGCCGTCGTCGCCACCCTCTCCGGCCGCTCCCTGAAGGGAATCCGGCTGCACTCCGACACCTCCGGTGTCACCCTGACGAGGGGAAAACCCGCTGGGGCCGGCATGGTGCTCACGCTGTTGGCCGGCTACCCCGCAGCCTCCCTCGTTGGTCTCCTGGCTGCCGCCATCGCCGGCACCGGTCACGCGGTGGCGATGCTGTGGCTCCTGGTGGGGCTCCTCGCGCTGATGTTGTTGAAGATCCGTAACGTGTACGGGGCACTGGTGGTCATCGCCGTGGGCGGGGTGCTGGCCTCCGCGACCTGGTACGCACCTCTCCACCATCTCGTGTGGCTCGCCTACGGGCTGGCCTGGCTCCTGCTCATCGCTGGTCCACGACCCGTTGTTGAGCTGGCACTCAGCCGGGACCGTGCCACATCAGGATCAGATGCGGCGCAGTTGGCCCGGCTGACCCACCTGCCGCGCGTGGCTTGGCTCGCCTCGTGGTTGGCAGCGACGGTGGGTGCACTTGTGGTGGGCACCGTCCTGATGCTTCCCGGCGTGCTGTCCGCCATCCGCTGACAGGGGCGTCCATCTCGTCCAGCGGCGCCGGCAGAGCTTCACCCGATTGCTTCGTTGGACAACGTGGATCAGCCCAGATTGACTGAGCCGGTGAAACGCGCACGCAACCCCATGATCGTGACCCTGCTGGGGCTGCGTGGCAATGGCCGTGCGTCCGTCTTCACGGAGCCCCTGTGGGGTCTCTCGATGATGCTCGTTCTGCCGTATGCGTCAGTATTCATGCTGGCGTTGGGGGTTCATGACGCACAGATCGGGCTTCTTGCCACCATCTCGATGCTGTCCCAAGTGGCGTTCGGGCTGCTCAGTGGCGTGATCACGGACAAGCTCGGACGGCGAAAAACCACCGCTGTCTTCGACATCATTGCCTGGGCCGTCCCGTGCATCATCTGGGCGTTTGCACAGAACTTCTGGTGGTTCCTGGCCGCGTCCGTCATCAACGGTGCGTGGCAGGTCACACAGAATTCCTGGGACTGCCTTCTGGTCGAGGACATCGACCGTGCTGAGATCACCAAGGTGTACTCGCTGGTCAAGGTGGCAGCGGAGTTCTCAGCACTCTTCGCGCCGATCGCGGCGGTCCTGGTCTCCAGCCTTGGCCTCGAGTTGGCGGTGCGCATCCTTTATCTGAACGCTTTCTTCATCATGTCGCTCAAGATATGGCTGCTCTACCGCTACACGACCGAAACCACGACGGGTCGCACCCGGATGAAGGAAACGCGCGGCGTGAGCATCTGGACGTCGCTGTCGGAGTACCGCGGCGTGTTGGGCCTGATCGTCCGCTCGAAGGGCACCATTTTTGCCCTCACCATCGCAGCCCTCGTCGGGGCCGTCGCGCTGGTGAACGGCACGTTCTGGCAGGTCGTCATCAGCCAGCGGCTCGGTGTTCCCGACGCGCTGCTGCCCTTCTTCCCGATGGTCCGCTCGCTGCTGTCCGTGCTGTTCTTCTTCACGCTCATACCGCTTCTCACACACGCACGGCATCTGAAGGCACCAACCCTGATTGGCTTCTGTGTCTACCTTGCCGGCCAGCTCCTGCTCGTTGGCATCCCGGCCCCGGACGGCCCAGCAGTCACCACCACCTATGCCCTGCTTGCCGTCTGCCTGATGCTCGACGCGTTCGGAGCCGGGATGCTGTTCATGCTGGCCGAGTCCCTGGTGGCTCTTCACGTCGACAGGAACGAGCGTTCCCGCGTGATGGCCATTCAGCGCACGTGCGTGATGTTGGTCACTGCCCCCTTCGGCTGGATCAGCGGGTGGTTGTCCGGCATGGACCGGACCTGGCCGTTCGTGCTCACGTCGGCACTTCTGGTTCTGGGAGTGATAGCCTCCGGGTTCTTCTGGGTCACCACGCACGCAGAAACCCACGACGACGCGCACTCAGGAGCCTGAGCTGTTCGTCCGTTCTGACGGCGGGGCACAGGCGCAGCACGCGACGCCCGCCACACGCGTTGTGTGGCGGGCGTCGCGTGGTTGGGCGAGCCGGTCGAAGGTCAGACGAGGACTCCGTCGCCAACGATGTCGTCAGCTGCCATCCGTGCCTGCGATGCCGCGTCGTCGCTGGTGGTCTCCTGGGCAGCCAGCTCCGCTGCAATCCGTCCGCGGTAGTTGGCCTTCTCAGAGGCCAGACGATCGTCGTCCCAGCCGAGTGCCTTGCCAGCCACCTCGGCCACCTCGTCGACGGCCGACCCGCCGCGGTCGGGGGATTCGGAGTTCAGGCGGACACGGGAGATGAAGATGTCCTCCAGGTGGATGGCACCTTCGACGGTGCACGCGCGGTGCACCTCCGCGCGGATGAACTGCGGAGCAGCAGCCAACGGTTCACCCAGGGTGGGGTCCTCGTCGATGGTGGCCAGCAGATCCGTCAACTCGGAACCGTAGCGGCGCAGCAGGTGGTGCATCCGGTCGGCATCGAAGCCGTACTTCGCGCCGAGCCTCTCGGACTGGTTGAGCATGGCATCGAAACCGACGGCACCCAGCAGCGGCAGGTTCGCCGTGATCGAGGGATGCTTCGTGGTCATGTCCTTGCCCAGGGCGAAGTCGACGGCGTCCTCTGCCATCACGCGGTAGGTCGTGTACTTGCCCCCTGCGATCGCCACCATGCCGGGCGCGACCTCCGTGACGGTGTGCTCACGAGAGACCTTGGTGGACTTGGACTCATCCAGCAACTTCGGTTGCAGCAGCGGCCGCAGACCCGCATAGGTGCCAATGATGTCGTCGCGCGTCAGGGGCTTGTCCAGGATCTCGTTGGCGTGCGCCAGCACGTAGTCGATGTCCTCACTCGTGGGCACGGGATGCTTCAGCTGCTCGTGCCACGCGGTGTCGGTGGTGCCGATCACCCAGTAGTGCTGCCACGGGATGATGAACAACACGGACTTTTCGGTACGCAGGAACATGCCTGACTTGGCCTTGAGTCGATCGCGTGGGATGACGATGTGGATGCCCTTGCTGGCCAGGACCTTGAGGCCTCCGGTGCCCCCGGCCATGTCCTGCGTGTCCTCGGTCCAGACGCCGGTGGCGGCGATGACGTGCTTGGCGCGCACCTTGACGCTGTTGCCGGTCTCCAGGTCCGTGACGGTGGCCCCGGTGATGCGACCACCCTCACCCTTGTCCAGTTCGCTGACCTTCGCGCGGCTGACGGCGACGGCGTTGTACTGGACGGCGGTGCGGATCAGCTGAATGACCAGGCGGGCGTCGTCGACGCGCGCATCGTAGAATTCGATGGCACCGACCAGAGCGGAGCTCTTGATCTCCGGGAAGCGCTCCAGTGCACCCTTCTTGGAGAGGTGGTGCTGGATGGGAACAACCTTCTTGCCTCCCGCGCCGGCGATGGACAGGGCGTCGTAGAGCCCCACCCCGACGGCGGAGTAGGCACGTTCGATGACCCGCGTCTTGAGCGGCCACAGGAACGGCTGGGCCTCCACCAGGTGGGGCGCAATCGTCGTGAGCAGCCGCGCACGCTCCGTGAGGGCCTCGTAGACGAGCTTGAAGTCGAGGTTGTAGAGGTACCGAAGACCACCGTGGATCAGGCGGGAGGAACGGGACGACGTGCCGGACGCCCAGTCCTGGGCTTCGACGACAGCGGTCCGAAGCCCTCGGGATGCGGCGTCCAGGGCGATGCCCGCCCCTGTGACGCCACCACCGATGACCAGGACGTCAAACTCCTCGGCGCCCAGCGACTCCAGCGCGGCATTCCGTTGCGATGTGGTTAACGACTCAGACATGGATTCTCCTTTGATCCTCGTGACTCTCCTCTCTACCTTCATCGCCACTGCACGTATTTGCAACCACCCTGCACGTTCGTGCAGGCGCCCGGTAGTATGACGCACGAGCGCCGCCCCCGGAAATACGGCAACGGGAGTGCGCTGCGGTTCACGAGGGGGTGTGCAATGGACAGAAACAACGAGCTGCTGCTGCGCGTGGCACGTCTGTATCACGTGCAGTCAGAGACCATGGATGCGATTGCACACCAGTTGGGGGTATCGCGCTCGACGGTGTCCCGACTCCTGAAGGAAGCCCGGGAGCGTGGACTGGTGCGGGTCTCCGTCGTGGATCCCGAGCGGCCCATGACACGGCTTGCTGAATTGTTCGACCGCTACTTCCACGTCAACGCCCACCTTGTCCACGTACGGACCGGCGCCAGCGGGGTCTTTCGGCTGGACCAGGTGGCAAAGGTTGCCGCCAAGCTCATCGACGAGACGATCCACGACGGCGACACCATCGGCGTCGCCTGGGGGACCACCACTTCTGCGATCGCCGTGCAACTGAGTCCACGAGATCTCAGCGGGGTCACCGTGGTGGGCCTCAACGGCGGCGCAAACCATCGCACGACGGGGTTGCCCTACGTGGGCTCAATCCTTCAACGGTTCGCCTCGTCCTTCCGTGGGGAGGAGCAACTCTTCACGCTGCCCGCCTTCTTCGACAACCCCCGCACCAAGGAGGCCATGTGGCAGGAGCGCAGCACCCAGCACCTGCTCGAGGTGAGAGCATCCTCCCGCGTGGCCGTGTTCGGCGTCGGCGGGCTGGGCTCGGAGCTGCAGAGCCACGTTTACGCCGCCAACTACCTCGATGCCGCAGACCTCACCGAACTCGCACGCGAGAACGTGGTGGGCGACGTCTGCACGATCATGCTCCGCGAGGACGGCTCCTGGCGCGACGTCAGGTTCAACGAGCGAGCCACCGGGATCACGCCGGCCGAGCTCCGTGCCATCCCCCGACGGATCTGTGTGGTCAGCGGCATGCCCAAGGCTGCCCCCGTGCTGGGCGCGCTGCGCGCGGGTGTCATGACCGACCTTGTCATCGACGACGAGACGGCGCGGGCAGTGTTGCGCAGGATGCGGCCCGGTCTGCGGACCGACTGACGCGAAACCTCCGCGATGCCTAGGCTGGGGGCATGTCAGAGCTGATTTCGTCCTGGGTCGACGCGGGTGTCGGCCACATCGAGTTGAACCGTCCCCGGGTCATCAACTCCCTCAACCTGGAGATGATGCACGCCACCGACGCCATCCTGAAGGGGTGGCGGGACAACGACGACGTCTCGTCCGTGGAGCTGTCCGGAGTCGGTGAGCGCGGGTTCAGCGCCGGCGCCGACGTCCGGGAACTCGCCGGACTCTTCACCTCCGGCGGCGACTGGCTCGACTTCCTGCGCGTGGAGTACACGCTGAACTCGCACATCGCGAACTTCCGCAAGCCGGTGACCGCCCTCATGCGGGGCATCACCATGGGCGGGGGCCTGGGTTTCGTCGCGCCGGCGTCGCGCCGCATCGTCGACCGGTCCACCTACATGGCGATGCCGGAGACCAAGATCGGGTTCTTCCCCGACGCCGGTGTCATGTTCTACCTGTCACGGGCCGGGGGCGTGGGCACGCACGCCGCGCTGACCTCCGCCCCGTTCAGCGGCGGGGACGCGCTCCGGCTGGGCCTGGCCGACGAATCCGCCGACGGCCCCCTGCCGGCACCGCTCATTGATGCCGCCGGCGACTGGATCGACGAGTGCTACGCCAGCGACGACCCCATCGAGATCGTCCGCGCACTGGAGGGGCACTCCCATCCCGACGCCCGCACCGCTGCGCGCGAACTCCGGGCCCGCAGCCCGTTCTCGGTGCACGTCGCACTCGGTGCACTTCGGCGTGCCGCGACCCTCGACCATGACGCCGTCCTGCGCCAGGACCTGCGCCTGGCGGACCGGATGGTGCCCGTCGACTTCGTGGAGGGTGTCCGTGCCCTGCTGATCGACAAGGACAACACACCGGAATGGCGCCACGCCCGCATCGAGGACGTGCCTGTGGCGGCCGTGGATGAGGTCTTCGCGGACTGAGCCTGCCCGCCGATCCTCAGCCCCGCGGCAACGCCTGGTCAAGGGCATCAGCGGCCCGAATCAGCCCCAAGTGGCTGAACGCCTGCGGAAAATTGCCGGCGAGGCGCCCATGTTCTGGTGAGTACTCCTCCGACAGCAGGCCCAGATCGGTGGAGACGCCGAGGATGGAGTCCATCATTTTCCGGGCATCCTCGACGCGCCCGGAACGTGCGTACTGCTCCACGAGCCAGAAGGAACAGATGAGGAACGGGTAGTCGCCGCCCGGCAGGCCGTCCTGGCCTGACGATGCCTTGTACCGGTGCAGGAATCCTTCCCCACTGAGCAGCTCGCGCTCGATGCGAGCCACGGTGCCCAGCATGTGGGGGTCGTCGAAGGCCACGAACCCGATGTGGGCGAGTTGGAGGAGGGAGGCGTCCACCTCGGTGCCGCCGTAGTACTGCACGAACGAGCCCGACGCCTCGTCAAAGCCGTGCTCGAACACCTCGTCGCGGAGCCGGTCGCGCAGCTCACGCCACTTGTCGACGGGGCCGTCCAACCCGTGCCGCTCCACTGCGCGCACACCCCGGTCAAAGGCCGCCCACATCATGCCCCGCCCATGGGTGAAAAACTCCGTCTCACCGCGCATCTCCCAGATGCCGTGGTCCTTGCGGTCCATCTGCGCCGCCTGGAACTCCAGCATCGACTTCTGCAGGTTCCAGGAGAGCTCGTTCTCCTTGATGCCGGCGTCCCGCGCCATGTCGAGCGCCACCATCACCGCCCCGACGACGTCGGCCTGGTACTGGTCGGCGGCGCCATTGCCCATGCGTACCGGGCGCGAGTCCTCATACCCCTTGAGGTGGTCGAGCTCCGTCTCCGGAAGGTGCCGTTCACCGCCGAGCCCGTACATGATGCGCATCTGGTTGGGGTCCCCGGCGATGGCGCGCAGCAGCCACATCCGCCATGCCCGGGCATCGTGGGTGAAGCCGTGCGAGACGAGCGCCTCGATGGTCAGCGCCGAGTCACGCAGCCACACGTAGCGGTAGTCCCAGTTGCGCACGCCCCCGAAGTCCTCCGGCAGCGACGTGGTGGGTGCGGCGACGATCCCCCCCGTTGAGGACTCCGTCAGCGCCCGCAGGGTGACGAGGGAGCGCCGGACCTCCCCTGCGTACGGGCCGTCCGCTTCAATGCGCGCGGCCCAGTCCTCCCAGAACTTCAACGTGCTGCGCAACGAGGAGCGTTCCTCCGGCAATTCCGGGCGCTCCACGTAGGAGGGCCACCACGACAGCACCCACTGCAGTTCGTCGTCAGCCTTCATGTCGAACTCGCCCTGATGGCTGCTGTCGCGAAGTTCCAGGGCCGGGC
Source organism: Propionibacteriales bacterium (assembly GCA_038242845.1). GTDB lineage: Bacteria > Actinomycetota > Actinomycetes > Propionibacteriales > Propionibacteriaceae > Arachnia. The sequence continues at coordinate 23,711 of JBBSRQ010000016.1, forward strand.
CACGCAACGTGAGCTGGTCGGGACCGGCGACGGCGTGGATCTCATGGCCGTGCCCGGAGCCCGTCCTGCGGAAATACGGCGTGGCTGCCCCGTAGTCGAAGCGGATGCACACCACATGGCGCAGCGTCGGGGTGCCCTCAACGCACCGGACTCTGCGCACGAGGTCGTGGACGTCACGCTTGGGTTTGGGGTGCACGGGCATGTAGTCGGTGACCACCACCCTGCCCGTCGGGCTGCGCCATGTCGTCTCAAGAACGCAGGAGTCTCCGATGTAGCGCCGGGACTCCACCACACCGTCCACCACGTCCATGCTCCAGTGTCCGTCCGTGGTCTCCCCCACCAACGCCGCGAAGACCGCCTGCGAGTCGAAGCGTGGGAAGCACAACCAGTCGATGCTGCCCTGTCGCGACACCAGCGCCGCCGTGTGCAGGTCGGACAGCAGTGCGTAGTCCTCCAATGGTGTGCTCACATCGTCCACGCTTTCTTTTTCCCTGGTTCCCGAGGTTGTCCCTGTCAGGATAGGCAACGGGTGAGCTTGGGGTACGTAGGCTGGAAATCATGAACGCACTGACTTTCGTGGTCCTCGGTGGCGACGGTGACCTTGCCCGTCGATTGCTGCTGCCGGGGTTGGCCCAGTACATGGCCGAGGACCCGGGACTCGACGTGATCCTCGTGGGGGCCGGGTTGGGTGATGGCAACGATTACCCTCACGCCGTCTCCACAGCCCTGACCGCAGCCAAAGCGCCCAGCAATGTTGTGCAGCGCCTGGTGGCCAGGACGTCGTGGGTGACCACCGATGCCACATCAGCCGAGGACCTGGGGAAGCTGCTGACGGGTCGCACAGGCCGCACCATCCTCTACTTCGCGCTGTCGCCGTCGATCACGAAGAAGACGGTGGACGCGCTGGCGGAGGTGGATCTTCCGAAGGGGATGGAATTTGCTCTCGAGAAGCCGTTCGGCACCGACGCTGACTCTGCCCGGGCGCTGACGGAGGCGTTGCATCGCTTCACCGACGAGGACCACATCGTCCGCTCTGACCATTTCCTGGGGATGTCGGGCACCGTCAACCTGAACGGTCTCCTGGAAACCAACCGTCCGCTGGAGGCGACGTGGAACAACGCTGGAGTCGAATCCATCACCTTCGTCTTCGATGAGACGCTCGGCCTGGAGGGGCGCGCCCAGTTCTACGACGCCACCGGCGCCGCCAAGGACATGCTCCAGTCGCACCTCATCCAGTCCATGGCGCGTTCCCTGGCAGATCCGGCCGATGGCACCGCCGGTGCCGCGAAGGTGTTGGCGGCCACCCGTCTGGACGGCGACGTGAGCGACGCTGCACGCCGGGCGCGCTACACCGCCGGCGACGTTGATGGGCACCACATGCCCGATTACGCCTCGGAAATGGGCGTGGATCCCTCCCGTGACACGGAGACTCTGGCCCAGGTGAGGCTGGCCGTGGACACCGACGCCTGGCGGGGTGTGCCCGTGACGCTGCGCTCCGGCAAGGCCATCGGCGACCCCCGACAGGAGATCACCGTCCACTACAAGCCGGTGGGCACCGCCCATGGCACGACCCTGAGGCTGGAGTTCGACAGGGACAGCGTCCTCATGGAGGTCAATGTCAGTGACCCCGGAAATCCCGAGAATCTGCAGCGCGCCACGTTCCACACGCACCTGACGCCGTCCAGGCTGTCCGCCTATGGCCGCGTGATCCGCGGGCTGGTGCGACGCACCGGCCTGACGGAGTTGCACGCGGACTCCCCCGTCCGCGCCTGGGAGATCCTGCAACCCATGTTCAACGCGTTTGCCGACGATGCCGTCCCTCTCGAGGAGTACGCAGCAGGGTCCGGGGGACCCGAAGGTTGGTGACTCCAACACTTGACTGACTCCAGATCTGGAACTATTATTTCGGTATGTCACAGTCCGGCGACCACCTCCAGCCGTTGACCGACTCCGCGTCGGCCGAGCTGCTGCGGGCACATGGCATCCGGGTGACCGCCTCGAGGATTGCCGTGCTGCGCGCCGTGGAGGAGAACCCCCACGCCACTGCCGACCAGGTGGCGCACTGCGTCCGCAACCGTCTCGGCGCGGTCTCCACCCAAGCGGTCTACGACACGCTGGCCCTGTTCACCCGGGATGGGCTCGTGCGCCGGTTTGAGCCCGCCGGCTCCCCTGCCCGTTACGAGACCCGCGTCGGCGACAATCACCACCACGCGGCGTGCCGTCGTTGCGGTGCCATCGTCAATGTCGACTGCCCCACGGGCAGCCCACCGTGCCTCACCCCACCGCAGGCGCATGGCTTCCTCATCGACGAGGCTGAGGTCATCTTCTGGGGCCTCTGCCCCTCCTGCCAACAGGCCACCACCTGACATCGCGCCCCTCCCAAGGGGCCGAGAACCACGAACCACCAGCAACACCTTTTGAAAGGCAGTATGAGCAACAACACTGAGCCCGACCTGATCCACGACGGCACCACCCCACACGGTTCCGCCCTCAGCAACGGCGCACCGGCCGAGTCCGATCGCAACAGCCTCAGCCTCTCCCCCAACGGCCCTCTGCTGTTGCATGACGTGCACCTCGTCGAGACCCTGGCCCACTTCAACAGGGCCAACGTCCCCGAGCGCCGTCCGCACGCCAAGGGCTCCGGAGCCTTCGGTGAATTCGAGGTGACCGGCGACGTCTCCCCCTACACCAAGGCTGCCGTCTTCCAGCCCGGGACGAAAACCCGCATGCTGGCCCGCTTCTCGACTGTGGCCGGCGAGCAGGGCTCCGCTGACACCTGGCGTGACGTCCGCGGCTTTTCGCTGCGGTTCTACACCACCGAGGGCAACTTCGACCTGGTCGGCAACAACACCCCCGTCTTCTTCGTGCGTGACCCCATGAAGTTCCCCCACTTCATCCGTTCACAGAAGCGTTTGCCCGATTCAGGCCTTCGTGACGCGACGATGCAGTGGGACTTCTGGACACACACCCCCGAGTCCGCGCACCAGGTGACCTACGTCATGGGTGACCGCGGCCTGCCGCGCTCGTGGCGCCACATGAACGGCTACGGCTCGCACACCTACATGTGGACCAATGGGGCCGGTGAGAAGTTCTGGGTCAAGTACCACTTCCACACCAACCAGGGCGTGGAGAACCTCACGGGCGCCGAGGCCGAGCGCCTCGCTGGTGCGGATGGCGAGTACCACCGTCGCGACCTCTTCGACGCCATTGGCCGCGGCGAGCACCCCTCCTGGGAGCTGTCCGTGCAGGTGATGCCCTACGAGGACGCCAAGGACTACCGGTTCAACCCGTTCGACCTGACGAAGACCTGGCCGCACGCGGACTACCCCCTCATCAAGGTCGGCACGATGACCCTGAACGAGAACCCCACCAACTTCTTTTCCCAGATAGAGCAGGCGGCCTTCGCCCCCAGCAATACGGTGCCGGGCATCGGCTTCTCGCCGGACAAGATGCTGTTGGGTCGCGTCTTCGCCTACGCCGACGCCCATCGCGCCCGCATCGGCACCAACTTCCACCAGTTGCCGGTGAACCAGCCCATCAATGACGCGCCGGATCCGTACATGTTCGAGGGCAACATGTCCTACAAGGACTCGGGCGCTGCTCCCGTGTACGCGCCGAACAGCTTCGGTCGTTCGTATGCAGACCAGGAAGGACCCGTGGCCGAAGGCTGGGAGGCCGACGGGCAGATGGTGCGCCAGGCCTACGTCCTGCATTCCGAGGACGACGACTGGGGCCAAGCCGGCACGCTGGTGCGTGAGGTCTTCGACGATGCCACGCGTGACCGCTTCGTGGACACGGTCTCCGGCGCACTGACCGGGGTGCACCCCGAAGTGCTGGAGCGCGCGTTCCAGTACTGGTCATGCGTGGACGAGAGCATCGGCGCCCGCATCAAGGCCGCCGTACTCGAGGCGCAGAAACACATGACCGACGGTGTGTCCACCGACGCCATCCTCAAGGAGCCCGTCGGCACCGCGAAGGATCCGTACTCCGCGTAAGCGCGTGACACCAGAACGAGGTGGGGCGTCGACGAGGTCGGCGCTCCACTGCACGCAAAAACGGTCAAGGAGCAGCAACCGCAATCGTGATCTGAGCAGTGGTCGGTTTTGGCTGGTCTTCCGACCACAATTGGCCACTTGTCTGCCCCGAGCCCGCCTGTTGGGCCAAGCAGAGTGCAATTCTCGTTGAACGACCAACCCTTTACGCTCTCCACCATGACCGACGACGTGGAGCGCACCCCGGACGGCCACCACATCGTGGTGAATGGGCGACGTTGGCGCGCCAGCGATACCGGCATCCCTGACAACCTGCGCGCAGAACTCGTTTCAGAGCTGATGCGCGCCCGGAGGGAGGTCGACCGTCGGGGCGATGAGGCGCGGCACTGTGTCCAGGACGCCAAGGTCGCCCTCGGTGAGCGCGGCGAACCGTGGTGGGAGGAGGCCAGCGATGAGGGGCTGCGCACCCGTCTGGCCGCGACCATCCGCGCCCTGCTCCGCCACCGCGACGGCACCACCATCTGTCCCAGCGATGCGGCCCGCGTGGCGGGAGGAGCCCGGTGGCGCGACGTTGTTTCCGTCGCCCGCGAGGTGGCACACGAACTGGTGCAGAACAAAGTGGTGGTGGTCCAACAAAAGGGCGAGCCGGTCGACGTCCGTGAGGCACGAGGGCCC
>JBBSRQ010000017.1:0-28078 GCA_038242845.1 Propionibacteriales bacterium
ACCCGGCCGAAGCCGGGCGGTCTGTTTTCTGTGGCACTGTCCCGCGGGTCACCCCGGGTGGGCGTTACCCACCACCCTGCTCTGTGGAGTCCGGACTTTCCTCAGCGCTTGCGCACCGCGATCATCTGGCCGACTCGTCCTGCGCTGATCCTACGCTGAAAGAGACGTGCCCCTCCACCAGGTCGACGCCGTCGAGCCGCACGGGCATGTGCCGCCCCACGCAACCAGGGTCGGTGTCTGCGATACGTGCTTCGATGGCGAGGTCGGTGATCTGGAAGGTGCCGGAGCCGTTGCGGGGGTTGACGTCAAGGACAACGGCGTCGAACACCTGGCCCACCCTGTCCCGCAGGACGAGGGCTTCGGCGAGGTTGATGACTCCGCGCTCGTAGGCGCTGGCCTTCTGGCCGGTCTCCTGCATGACCTTGGGCAACCCGTCGAGGCCGTCAATGACCCACTCGGGCACGGACACACCGGTGGACAGGCTGTGGCAGGTCTCCAGCACGAACCTGTCCACCAGCCTGCGCAGCGGCGCGGTGGCGTGGGCGTAGATGGAGGCCACGGCACCGTGCCGCAGGTCGGTGTCGGGCACGCCGTCGTGGAAGGCGACGTAGCCAGCACCCCGGAACAGCGACGTGCACTGCACGATCACGGCCAGCTCCAGGGGCTTGGCCGGGTCCAGCGCCCGGATGAAGTCCGGGTAGGCCAGATCCTTCGGCCACGCGACGCCGAGCGTCTCCGCCACCCGCCTCAGGGTGGCGATCGCAGAGGCCTCCGCAGGGGGCAGGGTGCGCAGGATGCCGACCCCGCCATCCACCATCATGTGGGCGGCCGAGATGCCCGTCATCAGGGAGATCTGCGCGTTCCACGCCTCCACGTCCATCTGTGTGCGGAACTTCAGCTCCCACGTGCCGTCGGTGGGCACGATCTCCTGGTCCGGCAGGTTGAGGTTGATACCGCCCCGCTCCGCCTCGAGCCGGACCCGCAGCTTCCCCACCTCCCTCAGGAGGAGCGGGGTCTCGCGCGGCGACGCCGTGGCCAGTTCGGCGGCGACGTCGTCGTAACTGAGCTTGGCGCGATTGAGCACCATGGCACGCTGCAGCGTGGAGGTGACGACCGCGCCGGTGGCGTCCAGGGTGTGGCTCCACAGCATCGCGGGCCGTGGCCTGCCGTCGGTCAGGAGCGACGCCGCATCCTCGCTCAGCGCGGGCGGGTGCAGCGACACCTTGGCACCGGGCGCATACATCGTCTGGCCCCGCTTCCACGCCTCGGCGGCGATCGGCGAGTGGGGTTCCACCCAAGCACTCACGTCGGCTATCGCGTAGTGCACCACGTAGCCGTCGCCGTCACGCTCGATGTGCAGCGCCTGATCGAGGTCCAACGACGTGACCGGGTCGATGGTGATGAAGTCGAGGGCGGTGCGGTCGGTGTGGTCCGGGAATGCAGGCGGGGTGGCTTGCAGGGATTCAGCCTGTTCGAGCACATCAGGCGGAAACGTCGCGGGGAGACCGAGTTCCTCCTGCAGTTTGTGCAGGCCGCGCACGACGTCGTCGGGCACCCCGGGGATGGAGACGTGGCGGCTGATCATCTACAGCCCCGAGTCCGCGGTCCGCACCAGGATGCGATCGCACTCGGCGCAGCGCAGGACCTGGTTGGCGGGCGCCTTGCGGTAGGAGTCGAGGTCGAAGACCGTGATCTCCAACTGGCAGCCGGTACAGCGGCCTCGGTGCAGCTTGGCCGCCGCGAGGCCACTCTGGGCGCGGATCTTCTCGTACAGCGTCAGCAGAGCAGGCGGGACAGTGCCCGCGACGTCCTTGCGGGCCGCCGTCACCCCCTTGGCCTCCGTACTGAGCCCCGCGACCTTCCGGTCACGCTCAGCAACCTCGTCACGCAGGACTGTCTCCACCTCGTCGCGACGGGCGGACAGCTCCTTGGCACGCGTCTCGGCATCCTCCAGCCGTGCCATGATCTCGAACTCGGCCTCCTCCAACTCGACGATGCGTCGCTCGATGCGCGCCACCTCGTCGATGAGCCCCTTGAGCGTCTTTCCGTCGCTGATGGAGCCGTCCTCCACGCGGGTGCGGTCACGCAGCAGACGGGCGCGCACCGGAACGAGGTCCGCCTCGGCCCTGCGCTGCGCCACCTGCAGGTCGTCGACGACGGTGGTTGCCTCCACCAGCGAGTCCCCCACCTGCTGCCGCTCGGCCATCAGATCTGCGATCTTCTGGTGTTGTGGCAGGGAGCGTGCGGTGTGCTGCAGGCGTCCCATCTCGGAGTCCAGGTCGGCCAGGTTCAGCAGCTTCTGCTGGTCAGCGGGCTCTGCAAGCATCGCGGGGTGTCCTCCCAATAGCGTTTCGAGGCCAATCTACAAGGGTTCGGGGCGGCGTCTACACTCGCTGCCATGAGCGCAGCTGAACAACAGTCATCGGCCATTGACGGTGCCAACCGCAAACCCCCGTATTCCGAGGCGTTCAAGCAGTTCATCGTCGAGGATTGGGCCCCCTACGACGAGGTGCCGCCACCGGCTCTTCCGGCGGCCACCTGGACTCCTGCCCGCCGCGAGGCGGCGATAAACCATTTCCCCGGGAAGACTCTGGTGATCCCGGCGGGGGCCTACAAGGTGCGCTCCAACGACACGGATTTCCGCTTCCGTCCGCACACCTCCTTCGCCTGGCTGAGCGGTCTCGGGCAGGAGAACGAGCCCGATGCCGTCCTGGTGGTCTTCGCCGACCAGGACGCCACCCTGTTCTTTCGTCCACGCTGTCCCCGCACCGACGAGGAGTTCTACGCGTCCTCCCGCTACGGCGAGATGTGGGTGGGCCAGCGTGACTCGTTGGAGGAGATGGGCGTTCGACTGCAACTCCCCTGCCGCGACGTCCGTGAGCTGGAGGACGCCCTCACCGGCCTCGACCTGCTGGTGGTCCGCGGCGCTGACCCCGCCATCACCTCACTGGTTGACCGCGTGCGTGGCAGCGAGGACACCAACGGTGATGCAGGTTTGGAGACCACGCTCTCCGAGATGCGCATGGTGAAGGACGAGTTCGAGATCGACGAGATGCGTCGCGCCTGCGACGCCACCCGCGTGGGTTTCGAGGCCGTCGCCCGGGAGTTGCCGAACGCGCTCCGCAACGGCAGGGGCGAGCGTTGGGTGGAGGGCGTCTTCGGGTTGCACGCGCGCCACCTGGGCAACACCGTCGGCTACGACACCATCGCGGCCAGCGGCGACCACGCCAACACCCTGCACTGGATCCGCAATGACGGCGACCTCGACGAGGAGTCCCTGATCCTGTTGGACGCCGGTGTCGAGGTCGATTCGCTGTACACGGCCGACGTCACCCGCACCCTGCCCGTGGGCGGCACGTTCACGCCGGCGCAGCGCCGGGTCTACGACGTGGTGCTGGCCGCGCAGACCGCCGGCATCGAGGCCTGCCGCCCGGGTGCGAAGTTCACGGATCCCCACCAGGCGGCCATCACCGTCCTGGCCGATTTCTTCGAGGGACTGGGGCTCCTGCCCGTCACAGCCGCCGAGGCACTCTCGGAGCAGGGCGGGCAGTGGCGTCGCTGGATGGTCCATGGCACGTCACACCACCTGGGCATGGACGTCCACGACTGCGCCCAGGCGCGCCGTGAGGTGTACCGCGCCGGTGATCTGGCCGAGGGCATGATCATCACGGTGGAGCCCGGCATCTACTTCAAGTCGACGGACATGCTGGTGCCGCAGGAGTACCGCGGCATCGGGGTGCGCATCGAGGATGACATTCTCATCACCGCCGGTGACCCGGAGAACCTGTCGGCGTCCCTGCCGCGGGACGCCGACGAGGTTGAGACCTGGTTGGCGGAGATGCAGCAGCGCTGAGCGTCAGTCGTCGGCCTGCTCCTTGCGGAACGGCTGTTCCGCACGCTGCATGAAGTTCAGCAGCAGGCCGGCGACCTCTGCCGGTGCAGCCACCGTGACCTGGTGGGCCACGTCAGGCAGGACGTGCAGTTCTGCATCCGGCACGCTCTCGGCGACGAATTCGATGTTCTCGATGGGCGTCGAACTGTCCCGTTCTCCCGCGATGAGGAGCAGTGGCATGCGGATGTCAGCCAGGTCCGCCCGCACGTCGTGCACCGCGAGCGCCCGGCAGAGTGCTGCATAGGAGTGGTCTTCCGAAGCGGCGAGCCCCTCCATGATGGTGCCGACGACGTCCGGGTGCTCTGCGCAGAAGTCGGGCGTGAACCAGCGTTTCTCCGTCTCTTCCACGAGTTGCTGGGTACCGGTCTCCTCCACCTGCTCAGCCCGCTCGAGCCAACGATCCGACTCCCCCACCTTGGCGGCGGAACACAGCACGGCGACGCCGCGCAGGTCGTCCGGATGTTCGAGTGCGAGGTGCAGTGCCGTGGCACCGGAAATCGACAGCCCAGCGAAGAACATCGGCAGGTCACCGACCTCGGCACGGACGCGCCGAATCACATTGACGATGCCGAGGGCGAGCGACTGCAGCGTGGGCTCGTCGGCGTCGTCCCAGGGCGATGCCAGCCCATTTCCGGGCAGGTCGACGAAGACCACCCGCGCCTGGCTCTCGAGTGCTTCTGCCACCGGGGTCCACTGATGGGTGGCGTTGCCCCCGAGGCTGGGTCCCACCACCAGCACTCTCCCGGCAGTACTGGCTGGGTCGAAGACGTCGTATGTCAGTTCCATGTCCACCTCGCTGGTTGAAGTCCCACCCAACATACTCATGGGTCACGTGCGCTGGCGCGGACCCTCACGAACCCGTGCCTGCGGTCACTCGAACTGGGCGGCGCGCTCCTGGGGTCGCGTGGCGAGCATCTCGCGCGCACGCCCCGCCACGTTGTGCTCACTCAGGACCTCGTAGCTGGTGGCCACGGTCTGTCGCAAGGAGTTGAAGTCGCGCTTGCCGTTGCTCAACGCGTAGCCGATGGCCGTGGTGAGGGTCCCGATGAGGACGCCCAGCACCAGCCCCACCAGCAGCACGGGAAGGAATCCGGCCTGGCCACCCGTGAAGAGCATGAGCATGAGGCCCACGAAGATGCCTGTCCCGATGCCGGAGATGGCGCCCTGTGCCAGCACCGTGCCCCAGGTGCGACGGCCCGTGATCCGTTCCACCGACTTGAGGTTTGCCCCCACGATCAACAGGTTCTCCACGGGGAATTCGTTGTCGGAGAGGAAGTCGACAGCAGCCTGTGCTTCCTCGTAGTTCTTGTACTGTCCCACCAACTGTGGGTAGTCCAGTTCGAAGGACCTGCCGGGTCCGGGTGTCGTACTCATGGTCGTCGCCTCCTGTGCGCCGCATGGATGGACCACACGGCTGATGCCATCAACACTACGCAGTCGCTGGCCCGAGGGAGGTGGACGACGGTCGGGCGCCCCTCTCGACCATGTCGCTGGGTGACGGCGAGGGCCACTGCATGCTGAGGGTGCGTCGGGAGTGTAGATTGCGGCCCATGAACGCCAAGGATTCGCAGGTCTTCATCTCGCGCATCGTTGGTCTCCCCATCGTCGATGCCGCAGGTGACCAGGTGGGGCGCGTCAAGGACGTCGTCTACCACCTGCGCGTCAACAGCCTCGCCCCCCGCGTGCGGGGAATGGTGGTGGAGTTGTTCGCGCGCCAGCGCATCTTCGTCCCCATGATCCGCGTGCACAACATCACGCCGAACCAGGTGGCGATCCTCGGCCAGGTGGACACCCGACGGTTCAAGAAGCGCGACACCGAGTTCCTCGTCGCGGGGGACCTGTTCGACCGCGCAGTCTCCCGTGATCGTCCCACCCGCATCTTCGACGTGTCGATGGTGCAGGTGCGCAACCGGGAGTGGGAGTTGCGCAGCGTGGCGCTGCGGAGCAAGTCGGGCGTCAGCCGGTTCGGGTTCGGGGGCCGCAGCGCCACGGAGGTGGTGAGGTGGGACCAGGTGGCGGACCTGGTGCTCTTCAAAGGCCGTACCGCCGCCCACATCGTGGCGGAGATCTCCGACATGAAGCCCGCCGACGTGGCCAAGGAGTTGCACGACCTGGACCCGGAGCGGCTGGCCCAGGTGATCGCCGCCCTGGACGACGAGACGTTGGCCGAGGCGCTGGAGGAACTGCCCGAGGATGAGCAGATCGAGCTGATCTCGGCGCTGGACACGGAGCGGGCCGCCGACGTGCTCGGCGAGATGGATCCGGATGACGCCGCCGACCTCATCAGGGACCTGCCCATCGATGTTGCCGAGGACCTGCTGCAGCGCATGGAACCGGAGGACGCCTCCGAGGTGCGGCGTCTCCTGGTCTACGAGGAGTTCACCGCCGGCGGCATGATGACGCCCGAGCCGGTGATCCTCGACACCGACGCAACCGTGGCCGACGCCCTGGCACGCTGCCGCGAGGAGTCCCTGACCCCCGCACTCGCCTCGATGGTGTTCGTCTGCCGGCCCCCGGTGGAGACCCCGTCGGGGCGCTACATCGGGGCGTGCCACGTCCAGAAGTTGCTGCGGGCGGCACCCACGTTGCTGGTCGCCACCATGCTCGACGACGGACTCGAACCCCTGTCCCCCTCCAGCCCGCTGGCACAGGTCAGCCGCTTCTTCGCCACGTACAACCTGGTGGTGGCACCCGTGGTCAACGACCAGCACCAACTGATCGGCGCCGTCACGGTGGATGATGTGCTGGACCACATGCTGCCCGATGACTGGCGCGGCGAACACATGGACGAGCCCGTCCAGAGCGAGGTGAATGATGCCGCGTACTGAGGAGAAGAACCTGTCGGAGCCGGGGCGTCGTTCCCACATTCCACGGGTCTCCCTGGATGCCGACGCCTTCGGCGCCTTCGCCGAGGGAGCCGCCCGCTTCATGGGCACGGGCAAGTTCATCGTCTACATGACGGTGTTCGTCATCGTCTGGATCACGCTCAACGTGGTCGGGCTCCTCGGGTACAAGTGGGACCCCTACCCGTTCATTCTGCTGAACCTGTTCTTCTCCACCCAGGCCTCGTACGCCGCGCCCCTGATCCTGTTGGCAACGAACCGCCAGGAGGTCCGCGACAAACTCAGCCTCGACGAGGACCGCCGTCTCGCGGCACAGACGCGGGCCGACATGGACTTCCTGGCGCGGGAGATTGCCGCCATCCGCATGAGCCTCGGCGAGCTCGCCACGCGCGATTTCGTGCGCGGCGAGCTGCGCACCGAACTCCGCGAACTCGGAGACCGCCTCGAATCAACAGTGGGACGCAATGTCTGACGAAACTCCGGGTATCACCGACATCACCGACGTCGAAGAGCCGCACCGCTCCGGCGGAGTCCGTTGGTTCGCCGTCGTGCTCCTCGTGGGCTACCTCGCGCTGCTGGCCCTCGGAGCCTGGTCCCTGCGGACGCTCCTGGGGGACGGTGCACTCTCGTGGGGTGTCACCGCAGCCTTCGTCCTACTGTTCGCTGCGGGGTGGCGGACCTGGCTGGCTGCTGGCTCGCGCCGTCGCCTGGCCTTCAGGGAACGCCTCACGGTGCATCTCATCGCCGGGCCTGTCGTGGTGGTGCTCGCGAGCCTGTCCGGCATCTGGTTGCCGGCACTTCTGGCCCTCAGCGTCATCGTGATGTGCGACGCATTGAACGAGAGGGATCGACGCCCCGCGATGGACGGTTCGGCCCCGGACTTGATTTGACACCACCCGCCCCGTATCAAGGGGGGTGTGACTTCCGAAAATCCTCTGCTCCCGCTCATCCGCGCCGCACTCCACGGCGTCGAGGACCCGGAGATCCGACGCCCCATCACCGACCTGGGCATGGTGGACGAGATCCGCGTCGATGACGCCAGCCGCGTCTTTGTCCGTATCCTGTTGACCATCTCCGGCTGCCCCATGAAGACCGAGATCATCACGCGGGTGAGCCAGGCCGTGGACGCCGTGGAGGGCGTCACCGGCGTCGACGTCGAACTGGGTGCCATGAACGACGAGCAGCGCAGCGCCATGCGGCAGATGCTGCGCGGCGGGCAGGCGGAGCGTGTCATACCCTTCGCCCAGCCAGGTAACCTGACGCGCGTGATCGCCGTGGCCTCCGGCAAGGGTGGTGTCGGCAAGTCCTCGGTCACCGTGAACCTGGCGCTGGCACTGGCCCGACAAGGGCTGAGCGTCGGCATCCTGGACGCCGACATCTACGGCCACTCCATCCCAGACCTGCTGGGGCTGGGCGACGCACGGCCCACGGCCGTCGACGACATGATCATGCCCGTCCCCGCACTTGAGGGGCTGAAGGTCATCAGCGTCGGCATGCTGAAGCCCAGCCGCGACCAGGTGGTTGCCTGGCGTGGCCCCATCCTCGACCGCGCGCTCACCCAATTGCTGGCGGACGTCTACTGGGGCGATCTGGATTACCTCCTGCTCGACCTGCCGCCCGGCACCGGGGACGTCCCCATGAGCCTCGGGCAGAAGATCCCTTCCTCCGAGGTCCTCGTGGTGACCACACCGCAGCAGGCGGCCTCCGAGGTGGCCGAGCGCGCCGGGACCATGGCGCACATCATGGAACAGCGCGTCATCGGCGTGGTGGAGAACATGAGCTGGCTGGAGAACGTCTGCCCGCACTGCGGCGAGACACACCGTCTGGAGTTGTTCGGCTCCGGTGGCGGCGCCCTTGTGGCGGAGGGGCTCTCCGCGCGCTTCGGCTACGACGTTCCCATGCTCGGGCAGATCCCGTTCGACGAGGCCCTCCTCGCTGGCGGCGACCGCGGTGAGCCCATCGTCATCTCCGCGCCTGATCACCCGGCCTCCGAAGCACTCGTGGAGCTGGGCAGGATCATCGCCAGCCGCAAGCGCAGCATCGTCGGTACCCGCCTGCCCCTGGCCACCAGCTGAGCTGACCGACGGTTCTGACCCGGGCCGCCGCGCCAAGCGGGTGTCGAGCCTCGTCCCGTCGCAGTGCCGACGGGGCGGGTCCGGTCAGTGGGGCTCAGGTGGCCTCAAGGTCGAAGGGGAGGGGCTTGGGTGCGGCAGGTGCCGCGTTCTTGCCCTTGACCGCGGCCTCGATGCCCTTGGTCTCGGAGCGTGCGAGCGTCGCTGCGTCCTTGATGCTGGCCTGGGCGTCCTTGACGGTGTCCCTGGCGCCCCTGAGGTCCCGTTTCGTCTCCTCGATGAGAGCCACCTCGGCGCTCATGTGCTTGGAGATGAACGCCTTCGGGTTGAGGTCCTTGATCTCGAGGTCCGCGTACTCAGGGCCCAGTTCCTGGCGCAGTTGCGTCTGGGCGTTGTTGGCGATGTCGCGGACAGCAACAACCACGCGCGCAGCCTTGCGCGAGAACTCGGGCAGTTTCTCCGGCCCGAAGAGCAGGATCCCGAGCACAATGAGCAGGATCAGCTCGATTGCGTCGATGCCAAACACGCGATCAGATTACCCGCTGTTCATCTGTTCAGTTAATCCCGGCCAACCGGGCGAGCCCCCGCCCGACCTGCTCCATCACAGATGGCTCCCACGCCGCCTCGCCGGGTAACTGGGCAGAGGCCACTTCGAGCATGTCGGGTGTCCCATTGGTGGCCACGGAGACGACCCCGCCACCGCTCTGCCACACGGCAACCTCCGGGAACCCGACCGTGTGGTCGCCGGCGGGGAGGGAGTCCTTGAGCCTGCCCTCGTGCCACACGACGCTGAGGCTGCGGAAGCCGTCGGAGTAGAACAATCGCATGGACTTCCCGCCGTGGACATCTGATGAGGCGTGCGCCACCAGTGGGAGACCGGCGACGTTTGAAGGGCATTTCAGGAGTCCGACGCACCAGCCCTTGGCCTCACTCGAGGAGACGGGATTCATGCTGACAAGTTCTGTGGGGTCCTCAGCCAAGTGCGCCTCGCCGACGCGTACCTTTGTGAAGCCGGAGATGATCGTCGGGATGCCCTGGGTGTCGTAGCGCTCAGACCACAGGAGGAGTCCGTCATCGCGGTCCACCCACCATCTCGCCACGCGTCTGCCCGCATCGTCGCGCGCCTCGACCACATCGGCCCAGCGTCCCGCCACCTGGTCCAGGCCACTGAACTTCACGAAGGTCCACGGCGGGCCGTGCTCGGTTTGGCAGCACGTGCTGGATGGGACGAACCACGACATGAACCGGTTGCCGGTGTCGTCCAGGACAACGAGGCTGGTGCCTTCGCCCGCCACCTCATCCACCCGGACGTCGGTCACATGGAATCCCTCGTCACCGGCCGAGATCCAGACTCGTTGGGTACCGGAGTGGGTGGGGCCCTCGCGCTCGAGCATCGCGGCGGCGGCCGCCCTCGTGAGTGGCCGTGGGGCCTTCGCCATGGTGGCGCGCGCCAACTGGTGGCGTGGGTGGCCGAAGGATGCGCCCCGCTCATGGGCGAGGAGGACAGCTCCCACCGCTTCGTTCACGCTGGTGGCGGTGGTGGAGAGTGAGTACTGCTCCCGGGCCTGTTTGACCGGGCTGTCGATCAGGGGCGGCTCCGGGGCGACGAGGAACGCGATCACCAGGACGGATGCCAGGACCACCATGGTGGCCATCCCCGTCTGCATCATTCTCCTGTTGCGCACGCGGCGCTTCGACGGCAGTGCACACCGCGAGCCTCCCGCCATGTAGAGCGGGGCGTCCAGGTGCTCCCCTGCGATGCCGTGCAGTCGTTGGGCGAGGGTCTCGGGCGTGGAGGCGCGTTCGTGTTCCGTTCCGAGGGTGGAGCGGACCCGTCGGATGTCGGCAAGTTCGTCGCGACATCGCGAACAACCCGCCAGGTGGTATCCCACCTGCTCCCATCGACGGGACGGCAGGGTCTCGTCCGCGAACGCCGACAGATCCCCTCTGAAGCGTCCACAGCCTGGATCGGGAGCCTCTGCCACCTATGACACCCCGAGGTACCTGGCGTGGCCTTCCACGGGGGCGCGGTGGGCGAGGGCCTCCCGCAGGTGTGCCCGCCCGCGGGCGATGCGGCTGCGGACCGTCCCGAGCTTGATGTCCAGGACCTCGGCGATCTCCTCGTAGGTCAAACCCTCGATGTCGCACAGCACCACCGCGACACGCTGTTGCGGGTTGAGTGCGTCCAAGGCGTGGGCGACGTCACTGTCCAGTTCACCGTCCGCGTGCAGTTCCTCGGGGCCGGTGGTCGAACCCCAGACGTGGTCAGGGGCGATGCTCAGTGCGTCCATGCGGATCCGCTGCCTGCGACGTGCGCCGTCGAGGAAGAGGTTGGTGGTGATGCGGTGCAGCCAGCCCTCAAGGGTGCCGGGCTGGAACGCATGAATCGACTTGAACACTCGGACGAACACGTCCTGTGTCAGGTCCTCGGCGTCGTGCTTGTTGCCGGTGAGTCGGTAGGCGAGACGAAACACCTGATCGGTGTGGTCCGCCACCAGTTCAGCCCATGTGGGCGCGGTCCAGGAGGCGGCCTCGGCCACCTTCTTCGCCCTGCCTCGAAACACTCCTCGTCCTTCCATGATGGAACCATCTCAGATCCACCTGTGATGAACCTGTGAATCCCATACGCCGGTACAACGAGTCGGGGTCAGGAATTGTTCCCTGACTCCAGCTCCGCCAAGGTGCGAAGGAACTCCTCCAACACCTCGGGCGCCACGACACCCATGGGAGGACGACACGGCCCCATGCCCCAGCCTCGTGCCTGCAGCGCCGCCTTGACCATCATGCAGCCCTGGGTGGCGAACACGCCCCGGAAGGCGGGCAGCGACCGGGCGTGGTGCGCCTGCGCCTTCCCGTGGTCCCCCGCAAGGTGCGCCTCGATGATCGCCCTGGCCTGCAGCCCGGTGAAGTGGGTGGAGGTGCCCACCACACCCACTCCCCCGACTGCCAGGAGCGGGAGGAGGTAGCCATCGTCGCCGGCATAGTAGTCGAGGTCTGTGGCGGCGATGACGGCGGAGGAGGACACCACCTCTCCCTTCGCGTCCTTCACTGCGACGATGCGTGGGTGGCTCGCAACCTTGAGGAGCACGTCCTCGGGGATGGGGATGCCGGAGCGGTGCGGGATGTCGTAGAGCATGCAGGGCAGGTCATTGGCATCCGCCACGGCGACGAAGTGCGCCTCGAGTGCGTCGGCCGGCGGCCTGGAGTAGTACGGGGTGACCACCAGCAGCCCGTGGGCACCGGCATCGGCGGCCTGGTGTGCGAGCTCGATGGTGTGGCGCGTTGAGAACGTCCCAACGCCTGCGACGACCTTGGCACGGTCACCCACAGCAGCGACCACGGTCTCCACCAGCGCGCGCTTCTCCTCGTCAGTGGTGGTGGGAGACTCACCTGTGGTTCCACTGATGATGAGGCCGTCATTGCCGAGATCATCCACCAGATGGGTGGCCAGGCGCGCAGTCTCGGCGTGGTTGATGGCGCCACTGGAATCAAACGGCGTCACCATGGCCGTCAGTACGCGCCCAAAGATGGGTGGTGTCTCCCGTGCGTCCTTGCCGTGCATGCTCGTGTGGTGCATGTTGCCGTTGCTCATCAGGCCTCCGAGATGACGACCAGCGGGTCACCGTCGTGGACGACGT
Organism: Propionibacteriales bacterium; assembly: GCA_038242845.1. Classification (GTDB taxonomy): domain Bacteria; phylum Actinomycetota; class Actinomycetes; order Propionibacteriales; family Propionibacteriaceae; genus Arachnia. The sequence goes on from JBBSRQ010000017.1 coordinate 12,446, forward strand.
CGCCTGTCGCCACCACCACCTCGGTCACGGTACCGGCCACCTCGGCCAGCACAGGGATCTCCATCTTCATGGACTCCAGCATCACCACAGAGTCGGTGGTACTCACCCGTTGACCGGTTCTGACCGATACGGACAGGACGCTCGCATCGATCTCGGCGCTTACGACATGGCTCATGCGCACACACTGGGACGAAGGCATGCCACCATCTTAGGACAACGGATAGGGTGACCATGTGAACAGCACTCCCGCGCGCGATGCCGGCGCACCAACGTCCGAGACCTGGGCATTCACTGAGGATTTTGTCACTCCCCGGGAATCCCTCCGCCATGCACGCGAGGAGGCCTTCGTGGCCGGTCACGTGCCGATCAGCAACGGCGTCGCAAGTGTCCTGACAGTGCTGGCCGCCACCACGCAGGCCAAGGCTGTCGTGGAGGTGGGCACCATGATGGGCGCCTCCGCCCTCGCCTTCTTCGACGGCATGGGCAAGGACGGCATCCTCACCAGCATTGACTCCGACGCCGAGCACCAACTGGCCGCCCGCCGCTTCCTGAGCGCCGCCGGGTACCCGTCCTCACGGTTCCGCCTGATCGCCGGCACCCCCCTGGATGTGCTGCCCAAGCTGCGTGACGGGGCCTACGACATCGTCTTCATCAACGGCGACAAACTCGAGTACGTCGAGTACGTTGCTGGCGCCCTGCGTCTCCTGCGCCACGGCGGACTGCTGATGGTCCACGACGTCCTGTGGAACAACACCGTGGCCGATGCCACGGCCGAGGGCGACGAGACGATCATCATCCGCGAGGCCCTCGAGGCCGTCGCGGAATCCGAGTCCTACACGCAGACGCTGCTGCCCGTGGGCAACGGACTCCTGGTGGCTGTCAAACACTAAACGCACAGGGGGCAAAGCCCCCCGTGGCCCCCCCAACACAAACCACACAGGGGGCAAAGCCCCCCGTGGACCCCCCAACAAAACCCACACGGAGCTCCGCCCCGTGGACCCCGAGAAGACGCACGGGGGCAAAGCCCCCCGTGTGGTAGTTGCTTTTGCTTTTGAGGGGTTTTCGGGGCCACCGGCTCACCCGTATGGCAGTTGCTTAAGGGGGGTCCACGGGGGGCGGCCGCCCCCCGGGCGGTCAGTCCCTGGGGACCGTCACATCCTTGCCGATCGTGACAACGCCGTTCTCGGAGATGTCGAAGCCCCGCGCCTTGTCGTGTGCGTGATCGACACCGATCTGTACACCGTCGGGCACCACCACGTGCTTGTCCAAGATTGCCCGCTTCACCACCGCGTCGCGGCCGATGCGGACGCCGTCCATGAGGACCGAGTCGGAGACCTGCGACCACTTGTCGACGTGGACGTTGGCCCCCAGCACTGTGCGGTCCACCTCGCCACCGGAAATGATGCAGCCCGGGTTGACGATGGAGTCTTCGGCGCGGCCACGGATCACGAACTTGGCACCCGGCGCCTGTGCCTGGTTGGTGAGGATGGGCCAGTCCGCGTTGTAGAGGTTGAACTCGGGGTCCACCGACACCAGGTCCATGTGCGCCTCGTGGTATGCGTCGATGGTGCCGACGTCACGCCAGTAGTTGACGTCCTTCTCCGTGGCGCCGGGGACGAAGTTCGACTTGAAGTCATACACCTGGGAGCGTCCCTGCTCGGTGAACCACGGGACGATGTCGCCGCCCATGTCATGCTTGGCGGTGGGGTTCTCCGCGTCCGCGCGCAACGCCTCCACCAGTTCCTTGCGGTTGAAGATGTAGTTGCCCATCGAGGCGAACGACTCATCCGGCGAGTCAGGCAGGCCGGGCGGGTCCGCGGGCTTCTCGAGGAACTTCTTGATCTTGTTGTCGGGCGCCGCATCGATGATGCCGAACGCGCTCGCCTCATGACGGGGCACACGGATACCGGCCACGGTGGCCCCGAGCCCGGAGTCGATGTGGGCCTGCAGCATCTGGGAGACGTCCATGCGGTAGATGTTGTCCGCCCCGAAGACGACGACGTAGTCGGGATCATCGTCGCGAATCAGGTTCAGCGACTGGTAGATGGCGTCAGCCGAGCCCTGGTACCACCGGGGCCCCAACCGCTGCTGTGCCGGCACCGGTGTCACGTAGTTGCCGAGCAGCGTGGAGAATCGCCACGTCATGGAGATGTGGCGGTCAAGCGAGTGCGACTTGTACTGCGTCAGCACCGCAACCCGGTTGAGACCCGAGTTCGCCAAGTTGGACAACACGAAGTCAATGAGGCGATAACTACCCCCAAACGGCACTGCGGGCTTGGCCCTATCAGCGGTGAGGGGCATCAATCGTTTGCCCTCTCCACCAGCGAGGACTATGGACAAAACCTTCGGACGACCAACCATGGCCCCGAACCTATTGCATGCAGGAGGTCCCGCGGTTGAAACCCTTGAAAATCTCACCCCGGCGCCCCACACGATGTGACACGATCAGGACTCATGAACCTCAAACTGTCACTGCTGACCCGGGAGTACCCCCCATCGATCTACGGCGGCGCCGGCGTGCACGTCGCGCAACTGGTGCCGCAACTGCGCAAGATCATCGAGGTGGAGGTCCACTGCATGGGCGAGCCCCGCGCCGGGGCGACCGCGCACCCGGAGGACTACCCGGCTGGCGCGAACGCTGCGCTGCGCGTGCTGGGAGCCGACCTGTCGATGGCGGCGGCCGTGGCGACCGACGTGGACGTCCTGCACTCGCACACCTGGTACGCCAACATGGGCGGCCACCTGGCGGGTCTGCTGCTGAACAAGCCGCACGTCGTCACGTCCCACTCGTTGGAACCGCACCGCCCGTGGAAGGCTGAACAGCTGGGCGGCGGGTACGCGGTGAGTTCCTGGGCGGAGAAAACCGCTTTCGAGGCCGCCGACGCCGTCATCTCCGTGAGTGAGGGCATGCGACGCGACGTGCTCGACAGCTACCCCAATCTGGATCCCGCTCGCGTGCACGTCGTGAAGAACGGCATCGATCCCGACGAGTTCCTTCCCGACCACGACACGGATGTCGTCGATTCCCTGGGCATGGAACGTGGCCGGCCGTCCGTGGTGTTCGTCGGGCGCATCACACGCCAGAAGGGCCTGGTGCACTTGGTCCGCGCGGCGCAGGAGTTCGACCCCGACACCCAGGTCGTCCTCCTCGCCGGTGCCCCCGACACCCCCGAGATCGCCGCGGAGTTCGAGAAGGCCTTTGCCGAACTGGAACGCTCCCGCAACGCACCTGTGGTGTGGGTGCGCGACATGCTGCCGCGCTCCGCGGTGCGCCAGGTGATGACGCACGCCACGGTCTTTGCCTGCCCCAGCATCTACGAGCCGCTGGGCATCGTGAACCTGGAGGCGATGGCCTGTGAGACGGCGGTCGTGGCCAGCGCCGTCGGCGGCATCCCCGAGGTGGTGGTGGACGGCGAGACCGGGCTCCTGGTCCCCTACGACCCGGCACGCGCCTCGGATCCCGACTTCGTGGCTGCCTTCGAGTCAGAGTTCGCCGAGAAGGTCAACCGCCTCACCCGCGACGCCGGCCTGGCACGCAGGTTCGGACTCGCCGGTCGGCAGCGCTGCATTGACGAGTTCTCCTGGGAGGAGATCGCAAAGCAGACCATCGAGGTGTACCGCGCTGCCATCGCCCACCACGGGTGATACACACAACGCCCACGAGCGCCGAGACGACGAACCGCCCGGGACATCAGTCCCGGGCGGTTCGTGCTCGTATCGATACGTGGTGGGCTGTCAGCCGACCACACCGGAGAGTGCTGTCAGGAGGTCCGTGGCCTCCGCGGCGTTCATCTCGACGACGAGACGTCCACCACCATCAACAGGCACTCGCATCACGATGCCTCGACCCTCCTTCGTGACTTCCATGGGACCGTCACCCGTGCGGGGCTTCATCGCTGCCATCTTGCCGACCTCTATCTTGTCCGAGTTGCTGTGGTTGGGTTCCATTATTCCGCATCGCACTGTCAGGTTGCAGGCAGATCCCCTCTAGGGGTTCCTTCGAGCCCTTCCTGACGTGCAAAATCATCGCCCGGGGGAACGGTGTCCTCCACCGTCTCCACCTGTCGGGGCTCGCTGGGAGCACCGCTGGCTCGTGCTTCATCCGCGAGCAGTGCGTGCTCGGGTTGCACACCGTCGTCCGACGCCTCCTCCGCCACCACGGGCGCCCCCGTCTCGTCACCCTCGAGCAATGCGCGTTCCGCGGCGAACGCATCCTGATCGGCTGCGCGTCGGCTCACTGGCCGGATCCGATCCAGGATCATGTCGACTGCCTGCATGTCATAGCCGCGTCGCACGACGTCGAAGAGCTGGTCCGGTTCCACGGACTCCCCCGCGACGTGCGAGGCAAGCACGGTGTCCACCTGACTGCGTCGGTAGCCGGTGCTGGCAACGGGCAGGGACACGGTCTCCATGAACTCCTGGTCCACGGGTCCGTCGGGGATGTGGGCCTTCGGACGGTCAGTGACGGACTCGGGCATCTCGCCCAGACGGCCCGTCCCTGCCCACGCGGCCACACCCAGCACCGCCACGGCCACCACCACTATTGCCCACACCATGCACCCAACCCTATCGACTCATTCGAAACCGTTGGGACGTCCCATGGCGGCGACCGCCTCGTCGAGGTCATCGGTGACGGTGACCAGGTCCAGGTCGCCGTCGGAGATGAAGCCACCACCCTGCACGCTGCCCCGCACCCAATCCATCAATCCACACCAGAACTCGGTACCGAAAAGCACCACCGGGAAGTGCGTCACCTTCTTGGTCTGGATCAGCGTCAGCGCCTCGAACAATTCGTCGAACGTCCCGAAACCGCCCGGCATTGCGATGAAACCGCGGGAGTACTTCAAAAACATCGTCTTGCGGGCGAAGAAGTAGCGGAAGTTGACGCCCAGCGACACGTACTTGTTGAGCCCTTGCTCGAACGGCAACTCGATGCCGAGTCCCACCGACAGCCCGTCTGCCTCCAACGCACCCTTGTTGGCCGCCTCCATGACGCCCGGACCGCCGCCGGTGATCACGGCGAAACCTGCCTCGGTGAGCTTCCGCCCGAGTATTTCGGCATCGCGGTACATCGGCTGATCGGGCGTGGTCCGTGCAGAACCGAAGACGCTGACGGCCGACGGCAGTTGGGACAGGGCATCGAAGCCCTCCACGAACTCTGACTGGATCCTCAGCACCCGCCATGGGTCGTTGTGCTGCCAGTCGGGTTCTCTCCTGTCGAGCAGCGCCTGGTCCGCGGTGGGTGTTTCCTCGTCGGTGCCTCGTAGAACGACGGCGCCATGTTGGCGAACGTGTCGCATCATGCCTCCTGATCGGGGGTGAGCCAACGGCGCAGGCCGTCGGCGCAGGTGTCCAGCTGGTCTGCCGGGCAGTACTCGTTGTCCGTGTGCGCCAGGGACGGGTCGGCGGGGCCGTAGTTGACGGCCGGAATCCCCAGTGCGGAGAACCGGGCAACGTCCGTCCAGCCGTATTTGGGTTTCGGGGTGGCACCCACCGATGCCACGAAGTCCTGTGCGATCCCCCGGTCCAGGCCCGGGCGTGCGGCCGGTGACATGTCCGTGATCTCGAAGTCGTACCCGTCGAACACGCGTCGGAGCTCCGCGATGGCGTCCTCAGGTGTCCTGTCCGGTGCGAAGCGATAGTTCACGTCAATCCATGCCGAGGGCGGGATGACGTTGCCAGCCACCCCACCACAGACCCGGACGGCGTTGAGACCCTCCCGGTAGGTGAGGCCCTCCACGACCACTTCCCTCGCTTCGTAGGCGTTCAGGCGCCCAAGAACGTCGCCGAGTCCGTGGATGGCATTGGTTCCCAGCCATGACCGGGCGCTGTGTGCTGCCCTGCCCGGCACGGTGACGCGGATGCGACACGTCCCCTGGCAGCCGCCCTCGATCTGGGCGTCCGTCGGCTCCATGAGCACGGCGAAGTCGGCCTCGAGTAACTCCGGCAGGTTCTCAGAGACCCGGCCGAGCCCGTTGAGGTGGGCCTCCACCTCCTCGTGGTCGTAGAACACCCAGGTGATGTCACGGTTGGCGTCGGTCAGCTCTGCCGCGAGCTTGAGCTGCACGGCCACCCCACCCTTCATGTCACAGGTGCCGCGTCCGACCACGTGCAACCCGCCCGTTGCCTCCTCCAGACTGCTCGGGAGGTTGTCGGCGACGGGCACCGTATCGAGATGGCCGGCGATGACCACCCGCTGGTCCCGGCCGAAGTGGGTGCGGGCGATGACGCAGTCGCCATCCCGTAGCACCTCGAGATGATCATGGGCGCGGAGAGCCTCCTCCACCATGTCGGCCAGCGGCCCTTCGTTGCCGGAGACACTCTCCACGTCGGTGATGGCTTGTAGGAGGGCCACGAGATTGGTGGTCAGGTCAAGGCGCATGGCTGCGAGCCTAGCGCCGCCTGAGGACCCGCCCGCCCCGGGAGCCCGGCGCGACCGGACAGCACCATCTGACCAAACAGCACCATGATGATGCTGACCGCGGTGTAATGGAGTCCGCACCCCCACCCGAGATCTGATCATCCGCACATCCTGCGCCTGACACCGCGGCCACTTGTGAAAGGTCCAGCCATGACAACACCACCAACATCCCCCGTGATGGGTCACGACGGCGTCGGCGTCGTGTGCTCCAACGGGGCGGAGGAGTCGTCGTGAGCACCCCGGCCGAGTCCCCCCGGGTGTCGGCGGGACTGCCGCGCGTCATCATCTTCGACGTCAACGAAACCCTCAGCGACCTGGCCCCCATGCAGGAATTGTGGAAGGCCGCCGGGGTCCCGGCCCACATCGCTGCGCTGTGGTTCGCGGAGGTGCTCAGGGACGGGTTCGCCCTGACCGCGACGCTGCAGAACGCTCCCTTTGCCACCATCGCTGGTGACGTCGCCCGCCGTCTCCTGCGGGCCGCGGGTGCTGTGGACGTCGACGCCTCGACGGACAGGATCGTTGCCGGTTTCAGCACTCTCGGCGTCCACCCGGACGTCGTGGAAGGCGTGCGGGCGCTGCGCACTCTCTGCATCCCGCTCATCACCCTGAGCAATGGCGGGGCTGAGGTTGCAGAAGGCCTCCTGGAGCGTTCTGGGTTGAGGTCTGACTTCGACGTGCTCCTGAGCGTGGAGGCGGCGGGGCACTGGAAACCTGCACCGCCGTCGTACCGGTATGCACTCGACACCTGTGGCGTTCCCGCCGAGCAGGCCATGCTGGTGGCTGTGCACCCATGGGACATCAACGGGGCGGCCGCAGCGGGGATGCGCACGGCGTGGGTCGCGCGCGCTCATGAGCCGTACCCCACTCACTTCTCGCAGCCGGAGATCACCGCGGACTCTCTGGTGGATCTTGCACGCCAGCTGGCCGCGTCGCGCCCGGTGTGATGGCGAGTACCGGCTCAGCGAGCGGGTTCCCTGACCTGGATGTCATGAAGCCTCACGGCGGAAGCTTCGGCGTTCTGTCCGCCGGCGTCCACCAACATTGCCGAGGCGATCCACCCCTCGGGTACTCCCATTCCCTCGACAAGTTCCATGGCCAGGGGCCTCAGCAGGAGGTTCAACGCGTCCACTGCGGCGGAGATGGCCTTGCTGCGTGACCCGTCGATGCGGTTGTGCTCCATGTACCAGGCACGGTTCTCCTCGATGGTGGCGAGCGCGTACAGGTCACAGACCGTGATCAGCTTGGCCCTGATGTAGTCGTCCGTGCACTCCGAGATGCCTCCGACGAACGCCTCGAGCACCGTGCGGTCTGTGTGCGCCCGCGCCGTCTCCAGCATGTGCTCCTGACACCCGTTCATCTCGTCGAACACCTTGTCCTCCGGCGCCTTCGACGCGGCACGCATCCGGCGCGCGAGGGTCTCCACGAGGTGCTGCTCGCGGAACTCGAACATCTCCACCTGCCAGCCGCGGGCATGCAGCCGCTCCGACTCCGGCATCAGTTTGGCATTGGCCACGAGACGGCTGATCGTGGAGCCGGCTGTGGTGCGTTCCATGAACCGTCCGCCCAACAGCTTGGCCGTGGCCTGCGCCGTGCCGCGCAGGTCCATGTCGCCCCACGTCTTCTTGTAGTCGACGAGGAGCGCCTTGGCGACGAGCTGCAGGAGGACGGTGTTGTCGCCCTCGAAGGTCGCGAAGATGTCGGCGTCCTGGCGGATGACCGTGATGCCGTTCTCGCTCATGTAGCCGGCGCCGCCACACGCCTCCCGACAGACCTGGATGGTGTCGTTGGCCCAGCGGGTCAGGACCGCCTTGAGCCCCGCGGCCCGGGTCTCCAGCTCCCGGGAGGCGGACGGGTCGGCCCTCGGGGCGTCGTGGACGCGCTGCAGGTGCTGGCTCACCTCGTTGACGGCGAAACCATAGGCGTAGGCCTTGGCGATGTTGGGCAGCAGCTTGCGCTGATGGGTCTGGTAGTCCAGCAACGTCACCTCCTGCCCGAGCCCCGGCTTGCGGAACTGCGTGCGCTGCAAGGCGTAGCGTGTCGCGATGGTCAGCGCCTTGCGGGTGGCCATGGCGGCACCGCTGCCCACGCAGATGCGGCCCCGCACGAGGGTGCCCAACATCGTGAAGAAGCGGGCGTTCTTGCTCTCGATGGAAGAGGAGTAGATGCCATCCTCACCCACACCGCCGTAGCGGTTCAGCAGCATCCGCCGGGGCACCCTCACATGGTCGAGGCTGAGCATGCCGTTGTCGACGCCGAGCAGACCGCCCTTGTGCCCGTGGTCGGAGGTGGTGACGCCCGGCAGTGCCTCGAGGTTGCTGCCACGGATGGGCACGAGAACCGCGTGCACGCCCTGGTTGGTGTCACCCACCACGAGCTGGCCGAAGACCACGGCCATCTTGCCGTCCTGGGCGGCGTTGCCGATGTAGGCCTTGGTGGCGCTCGGAGTCGGCGAGTTGATCTCGTACTCGTCGGTCTCAGGCAGGTAGGTGATGGTGGTCTCGACCGACGACACGTCGGACCCGTGCCCGAGCTCGGTCATCGCAAAGCACCCGGTCAGCTCGCACGAGATCAGGTCGTCGATGAACGTCTCGTGGTGCCACGACGTGCCGAGGTTGGTGATGGCACCGCCGAACAGCCCGTGCTGGACACCGGACTTGATGTTGAGGGACAGGTCCCCCAGAGCCAACATCTCGAAGTGCGCGATGGATTCGGAGACGCTACCCGCGTGCCCCGGATAACCCGAGACGGCATAGCCCCGGTTGGCGATGTCCACGAGGTGCTGGAGCGCCCAGACACGCGCCTCGGCCATGGACTGGGAGGGGTCGCGGACCACGTCGTCCGCGGTGATGGTGGACCGCCAGTGGTCCTTGATGGCGTGGAACGGGCCATCGAGGGCCACCATGAGTCCGTGACCGGTGGGAGTGGTCATGATGCGCTCCTTTCGGGGCTGCGCGGTGTGGGTTGTTGATTGCTGAAGGCTGGTTCGAACAGACGGACGGTGAAGTCGACGATGTCCGCGCGTGGCCGCTGATGTCCTGTGGTGATCCATTTGTCGGCGATGGCCCACACGAAGCCCACGACACCGTGACCCCACGTGTTGGCCGCTCGCGTGTCCAGGTCGTTGGCGCGCAGCCACGACCTGAACGCTTCCGCCACCTCGTTGCCGATCCGGCCGGTGATCCCGCTGACGGGGTCCTCGACGGGGCTGTCCCCCAGTGGACGGGTGATGACGAACTGGTAGATGTGGGGGTCGCGCTCCACGAGCGCCAGGTATGTGTCGGTCAACTCACGCACGAGGACGGCTGGTTCCAGCCGGTCCTCGGAAATGTGGTGCCGCAGCCGGGACCAGATGAACTCGTGCACGGACTCGACCACCGCTGAGTACAACCCTGTGCGCCCACCGAAATGACGGTAGATCACGGTCTTCGAGGTGCCCGCCTCCGCAGCCACCTCCTCCATGCCGACGCCGGGTCCGTGACGACGGATCGCTCGCAGCGTGGCCTCCACGAGGTCGCGTCGGCGTTGGGCATTGTGCTCGTCCCAACGGGTACTCCGTCCATCGGTCACCGTCATGTTCATGTAACCCAGCGTACCGCACACTTCCGGTACCTGCTACTCTTGGTTTCATACAAATCTTCACCGAGGAGGATCCAAGATGGCGCTTCGCAACGCAGTAGTGGTGGGCGGGAACCGCACACCCTTCACAAAGATCGGAGGCCGTTTCGCGGCCGCCTCCGCGCAGGACCTGCTGACGTCCGCCCTTGACGGACTCATCTCCAGGTTCGGGCTCGCGGGACAGCAGTTGGGGCAGGTGAGCGCCGGAGCCGTGCTGAAGCACACACGCGACTTCAACCTGACCCGTGAAGCAGTCCTCGGTTCAGCGCTGTCACCCCACACACCCACGAGTGACGTGGCAATGGCGTGCGGCACCGGCCTGGAGGCAATCGCCACGGTCGCCAATAAGATTCGGCTGGGGCAGATCGACAACGGCATCGCAGGTGGCGCCGACAGTGCCTCAGATGCACCCATCGTCGTCAGCGAGGCCTTGCGACGCTCCATGCTGCAGGCATCCCGCGCCAAGACCGTCCTGGACCGCATCAAGGCGTTCGCCGCCCTCACCCCCGGTGATCTCGTGCCGGTGCCCCCCACTGTGAACGAGGCACGCACGGGCCTGTCGATGGGCGAATCCCAGGCCCTGACCACGAAGAAGTGGGGCATCACGCGGGAGGCGCAGGACGAACTGACGCTGGCATCGCACCAGAACCTCGCGAAGGCCTGGGACACCGGGTTCTTCGACGACCTCGTGACCGGCTATCTCGGAGTGACCAAGGACACGGTCCTGCGCCCCGACACCACCCTGGACAAACTCGCGAAACTGAAGCCCGTCTTCGGCCGCGGCGACGACGCCACCATGACGGCCGGGAACTCCACGGCACTGAGCGACGGTGCTGCCGTCGTGCTGCTCGCCGGGGAGGAATGGGCAAGGGAACATGGCTGGCCCGTCCTGGCGCGCATCGTCGACACCCAACTGGCCGCGGCAGACTACGTCACCGGCGCCGAGGACCTCCTGCTGGCCCCCACCCGCGCCATTCCCGTACTGCTGGAGCGCAATGGCCTGACTCTGGATGACTTCGATTTCATCGAAATCCACGAGGCCTTCGCGTCCACGGCACTGGCCACCATCAAGGCGCTCGAGAAGAACGGCGTCGGCATCGTCGACCGCTCCAAGCTGAACGTCAACGGCAGCTCGCTGGCCGCCGGGCATCCCTTTGCGGCCACGGGTGCTCGCATCGTCGCGTCGCTGGCCAAGATGCTGGCAGCCAAGGGACCGGGCAGCCGGGGGCTCATATCCATCTGCACGGCCGGCGGCCAGGGTGCCACCGCGATCCTGGAGGCGATCTGACATGGCCACGAATTTCCTGGAGACCCTGTACACCAGCCCCGCCGGGCGTGCTGTGGCACGAAAGGCGGGTCTGACTGACCCACCCAGGCTCCGCCGCGGACGGCAGTTGCCAACGGGCCATGTGGCGCTCGCCACGCTGCCCGGCGGTGGCGTGGGGGCCGAGATTCTCCACCTCCTGGGCATCACCCCCATCGAGCCCCTCATGGACATCCCCGAGACCCGCAGTACCGACGAGAAGGGGCGCAGCGTTCCTCCCGTGTACGAACAGCGTCTGGGCGCGCTGGTCGTCGATGCCACCGGAGTCCGGGAGGTCGCCCAGCTGGAACTCCTGCGTCAGGTACTGCGTCCCGCCATGCGTGGTCTGGAGCGCTCCGGCCGGATCATCATCCTCGCTGCCGACGCAAGCGCCGTCCATGGTGTGGAGGCGAAGGCGGTCGCCCAGGGCATCGACGGCATGAACCGCACCATCGGCAAGGAACTCCAGGGCGGTTCCACATCCAACCTGTTGTTCCTCACCGAGGGCGCAGCAGCCGGGGACGTGGTCTCCAGCGTGTCGTTCCTGTTGGAGGGCCGGTCCGCGTACGTCGATGGCCAGGCGTGGCGGGTGGCGCCCCACAAGGATGGCGACGGGGCCCCAGCCAACTATGACCGCGGCAAGCCGTTCACGGGACGCATCGTGGTGGTGACCGGGGCCGCCCGGGGCATCGGCGCGGCCATTGCCCGCACCTTTGCCCGTGACGGTGCCACCGTCGTGGGTGTCGACATGCCCGCCTCCGGCGAGGGGCTCAGTGCAGTGGCCAACGACATCGGTGGCTCGGCCCTGCAGCTCGACATCACCTCGCCCGACGCCGGCCGCCGGATTGCCGAGCACGTCACCGCCGTTCACGGCGCTGACACAAAGATGTGGGCCATCGTCCACAACGCGGGGATCCTGCGCGACAAGATGCTGGCGAACCTCGACGAGAAGCGGTGGGGCTCCGTGTTGGAGGTCAACCTCGCCGCCGAGATCCGCATCAACGCGGCGCTCCTGGACAAGGACCTGCCCGGGGGACTGGACGACGCGGCCCGCATCGTGGGCATCGCCTCCACCTCCGGCGTCGCCGGGAACAAGGGCCAGACCAACTACGCGGCCTCCAAGGCAGGCGTGATGGGCCTCGTGTGGGCCATGGCGGAGGAACTTGCGGAGCGCCCCATCACCGCCAACGCCGTCGCACCCGGCTTCATCGAGACCGACATGACTGCTTCCATCCCGTTCGTGTCGCGGGAGATCTTCCGTCGCACGAACTCCATGCAACAGGGCGGCCTGCCCGTGGACGTCGCAGAGACCATCGTGCACCTGTGCGATCCCGCCTCCGGTGGCGTCAACGGTCAGGTCATCCGCGTCTGCGGCCAGAACCTGGTGGGTGCATGATGCGTGACGTCATCACCCTCAAGAGATTGCCAGCCGTCGGCCCACTGATTGGAAGGGCGGTCCTGACATCCTTCAGCCGCCCCGGGGCCGCCGGGGGGTTGCCACCACGCAGCATGCTGGTGCCGGAGCACCACCAGGATGCCGCCCGGCTCGCCGCCTACAACCGTGTGTGTGGGTTCACGTTGCGCGACCAGGTGCCCGCCACGTGGCTGCACGTCCTGACCTTTCCGCTGCACGCGGCGCTCATGGCCAGGTCCGACTTCCCGTTCTCGCTGGCAGGCGTCGTGCACGCCACCAACCACATGACCCTGCACCGCCCCGTGTCCCTGACGGACCCGCTACGCATCAAGGTGTGGAGCGACAACCTCTCACCCCACAAGCGGGGCGTGATGTTCGACCTCGTGGGCGAGATCCACATCGGCGACAATCTGGCGTGGTCGGGGCGGAGCAACTACCTCGCCATGGGCGCGAAGATGAACGCTCCCGCCCCCGCATCCAGTCGGAGGTTGCCCCCACCGGAAGCGGAGGCAAGCCAACTCTGGCATCTGGCCGCGGACCTCGGCCGGCAGTACACCGCTGTCTCGGGTGACTCCAACCCCATCCACCTCTACCCGCTCACTGCGCGACCGTTCGGCTTCAAGCGACCCATCGTCCAAGGCATGTGGACCCACGCGAAGGCACTGTCCTCGCTGGGGCCGCGTCTTCCCGAGACCTACACGGTCGACGTCGCGTTCACCAAGCCTCTGATGCTGCCGACGAAGGCTGCGTTTGCGGCCGACCAGGCAGACGGTGCGTGGCGGTTCGCGGTGACCCGGCCCGGCTCAGAAGCTCCGGCGCTGGTGGGACGCTTCGCGGAACCCACGACGTAGTGGAGAAGCGGGCACCGGGTCCTGCGTGGCGCGGGTCGGAGCCGGAAGGCGCTTCTGATGGCAGGGATGTCGGCGTACTGAGCGGTGGCAGGTCTCACCATCGCGCGGTCATGACCGGGGTCCTGCACTCACCGTGACCGCTTCAGGAAGTTCTGACCCGGCATGAACCCCCGAAACAAAAATTGTCAGGCCTCTCTAATAGTGTTGGTTCATGTAGCAGATTCGGTACACCACAGATCAGGCATTCGACGTGTTCGACGCCGTGCTGTCCTCCATTGACCACACCCTTCGCACTGGTCTGAGCGCTCTCGAGCGCGTTGTCCTGATGAAGCGGGCCCGTCGCCTGCGGAGCGAGTCACCTCGCTGGCGTGTGTTTTGACCGATGAGGTGTCCCAGTCCCAGGCAGCGATCGCTGCCACCGGCACACCCATCACCTCCTTGATCGCGTTGGATGAGGACCGCGACACCACAGATGCTGCGCGGCAGGTGTTCCAGGCCCGCGACGTCGCCAGGCATGAAGCGGTGAAAGAAGCGGCCTTGGCCGGGACGCTCAGCAGCCGCCACGCGGTGGCGATCAGCAAGGGAATGGCGCAACTCCCACCAGAGTTGTCTGCTGAGCAGAAAGTCCTGGCCGAGCAGGCGTTCCTTGCTCGGGCCGCGAAGAACACACCCAGGGCGTTGGCGGGGTTGGCACCCCAGGTGCTGGCCGAGATCGCACCAGAACTACTGCCCAGCACAGAGGACAAGGCACTGCGGTTGGAAATGCAGCGCCAACGCGCCACCACCAAACAGTCATTTGCCTGGGGTGACGATGGCGACGGGTCCATGTGGTTCCGCGGGTCCTTGCCCCACCTCGAGGCAGCACCCCTGATCACGCTGGTGGAGGCCTACGTCGAATCCGACCGGCGCGCCGCACGGGACCGCTTCACCGCCACCCGCGCAACCAGACCCAACCCCCAAATCATCCGCGACCAGGCCACCAAGGACGTCGGCCGGACACCGGACCAGAGACGGGCAGACGCCCTCACCCAACTCCTCCGCGAGCACAGGGCCGCACCCACCAACATCGGGGACCGGCCCCGGATCGTGGTCACCGTGCGGGAACAGGACCTGAGGGAGCGCGCCGAGAAGGCGGGGAGGCTGGCCAAGGGTGCCGAGATCACCGCCGGAGACCTCCGCCGGCTGTGCTGCGACACCGACCTCATGCCAGTGGTCCTCGGAGGCCCATCCGAAATTCTCGACGTTGGCCATACCCAGCGTCTCGTCACCCCTGCCATCCGCAAAGCACTCACACTGCGCGACGGCGGCTGCGTGTTCCCTCACTGCACAGCACCTGACTCAGCCTGCGAGGCCCACCACCTCCTCCTCCTTCGATACACCGCCGTTCGTCCCTCACGGCGGCACTCAGGACAGCGCTTTTGAGGTGGGCCGGCGGCTCCACCGTTCTGCACAACCTGGTGCTCCTCTGTCCCCACCACCACAAACTCGTCGAGCCCGACCGCTACACCGGCCCAGCCGACCGCTTGGTGATCCACATCGATCACGTGACTGGACAACCGAGGATCACAGCACCCAACAGGACCAGTAGGTTTACTACCAAGGAGGGGCCACCACCCAGCACGGGTGTTGAACCCTCCGGACCCGATGGCGGATCTGCGGGCGCTGATCTCCGAGAACCGCGAAGCCCAGCCGCTGATCCATTCATCCGCGTGAGTACGGGCTGGGAAGAGTCGGACCGAAGGTTCATCCGCGTGAGGACGGGCTGGGAGGCGTCGGGTCGCCGTCGAGATTCGCGTCGGAAGGTCGCCACCTGCGGAGACGCTACTTCGCGACCGGTGCCCGAGTCCTTAGACTGACGGCCATGACAGTGCCGAACGTGCTCGCCAACCGTTACGCCTCCGCAGAGATGCGCGACATCTGGGCCCCGGAGGCCAAGGTGGTCGCCGAGCGGCGGCTGTGGATTGCGGTGTGGCGCGCACAGCGTGACCTCGGCGTCGACTTCGCCGGTGCCGACGCTGACGCCCTCATC
>JBBSRQ010000018.1:0-26972 GCA_038242845.1 Propionibacteriales bacterium
CTGACCACCCTCGACGCCCAGGCCGTGGACTACACCCCCATCGCACAGGCAGGCATGAGCGTCGTGGAGGTCGACTCTGTTGAGGAGACCGGCGAAGGCGCCAACGGTCCCGGTGCTTTGGTGCTTGACGGCAACAACGCCACCTACTGGCACACACAGTGGCAGCCCACCGTCGTGGATCCGCCCCACCACATCACCATCAAGCTCGCTGAGGCAGCCGTCAACCTCGGGCAGGTGCGCCTCACGCCGCGCCAGTCGTCCAACGGTTCAGGTCGCGTGCACGAGTACGAGCTGTGGACCGCGAACGGCGACTGCGCAGTGGATGGCGGTTACACCAAGGTGAAGGACGGATCCTTCCCCGGTGACGTCGCAAGCTACGCCCAGGAGCGCTCCATCGTGCTGGACACCCCGGTGCAGGCCACCTGCGCCAAGGTTGTCTACAAGACCACCTGGGGCGGCAAGGCCGAGGGGGACATCTCCCCGGAGGAGAAGGTCGCGACCCTCGCGGAGTTCAATGCCGACACCGTCGCCGGTGACCCGGTCGACCCGACCGATCCCCCCGCCGTGGGTGACATCAGGATCCCCGAGGGCGCCGTCGAACTGGTGGACGGTGACCTCAAAGTCCGCATGCACCCGGGGTTCCCGCAGGTGGTGGACTACCGCCTCGGCGATGAGCAGATGGCTGGCCGCCTCGGCGACGCCCTGAAGACCGTTCTCATCAACGAGGTGGAGCAGGCCGTCACGGTCGCCGCCCCCGTCAAGGCAGGTGACAACAAGTCCGCCACCTACGCATTGACCTTCCCGGGGCTGCCCGGCGTCTCCATGAACGCCGTGGCCTCCTTGGACAAGGGCGCTTTGACGCTGACCTTCACGAACCTCGTTGACCCTGAGAACGACGTCAACCGCCTGCGCATCCCCCGTCATGACCTCGTGACGGTGGCTGCCTCAGATGCTGCATCGCAGCTGACGGCCGGCATGATGAACGTCAACCGGAACAACAGCGGCGACCGCTTCGACAACGTCGCGGCCACCAACGCCGGAAACGTCCAGGGCTCCTGGATGGTGATGGCCAACAACTCCAAGCTGGCCGCTGCGTTCGACAACAACGCGTCCGAGGACAACCGGGGCCCGGCGTCGACCGCCGGTCGGGTTCAGCAGGACAACAACCGCTGGCAGCGCCAGGTGATCGCCGAGGGCGACACCAAGCTCGGCACCGTCTGGTCCGGCACGTGGTCCTGGTTGGGAGAGCCGGTTGAGGATTGGATGGACAAAGGGGAGGAGACCATCGGGCGCGACGCCGACCCCTTCGTCACAGTGAAGATCACCGCCGATGCCAACGCCGACGGCAAGGTGGACTGGCAGGACGCCGGCATCGCCACCCGCGACATCCGCACCGTCCCCAACGGTGCCGTCAAGGTCAAGAACCAGGTCGTCTCCCGCATCCCGTTCAACATTGTGTCGCAGGCCACGCACCCGTTCCTGCGCACACTGGACGACACCAAGCGCATCTCGCTGGCCACCGACAACCTGGGCCAGAAGGCACTGCTGAAGGGCTACCAGGCCGAAGGCCACGACGCCGCGCACCCCGACTACGCGGATCACTACAACACGCGTGCCGGTGGGCTCGAAGACCTGACGACCCTCGCGGACGAGTCCGTGAAGTGGAATACCAGCTACGGCGTGCACGTCAACGTCACCGAGTCCTACTCCGAGGCGAAGGCGTTCTCCGAGGAACTCCTGGACATGCCGCCAAAGAAGGCTTGGGGCTGGATGAACCAGTCCTACTACATCGAGAGCCAGAAGGACCTCGCCCTGGGCAATGTCCTGAAGCGGTTCCAGGCCTTCTACGACGAGCGTCCGAAGAACGTGGACTGGCTCTACGTCGATGTCTACTACCCCAACGGCTGGGAAGCGGAGCGCCTCAGCGGCGAACTGTCCAAGCAGGGCTGGACGGTCAGCTCCGAGTGGTCCGACAAGATGCCCAACCAGAGCGTCTGGTCGCACTGGTCGCAGGACGAGAACTACGGCGGCGCCGACAACAAGGGCATCCAGTCCGACGTCATCCGCTTCGTTCTCAACTCGCAGCGCGACACCTGGAACCCGCACCCCATCCTCTCCAACAGCAACGTTGTTGACTTCGAGGGCTGGGCTGGGAAGGTCAACTACAACAACTTCATCAACAACACGTGGCAGCGCAACCTGCCGGTGAAGTTCCTGCAGCAGTCCGACATCGTCAAGTGGGACAAGAACGCCATCAGCTTCAAGAACGGCACGGTGGCCAGCTCCGCCGTCGCCAGCATCCCCGGCTCCGTCGTACCCACAGACCGCACCTTCACCTACGACGGTGCAACGGTCTACACGGGCGGCGACTACCTGCTGCCGTGGGAGGATGGCGGCGAGCCGCGTCTCTATCACTACAACACCGGCGGCGGCTCCAGCACATGGACCCTCACGGATGCGTGGAAGACCCAAGGCACGCTGGAGCTCTACAAGCTGACCGATACCGGCCGCGAAAAGGTCCAGACGGTCACCCCCGTCGGTGGGAAGATCACCATTGACGGAGCAGAGGACGGCGTGGCCTATGTGCTGTACCCGACCTCCGACGTCCCGGCCGCCAAGGCACCCGACTGGGGCCAGGCCAGCCACATCGTTGACCCCGGTTTCTTCTCCGGCACGCTTGATGCCTACACGACGACAGGCACCACATCCGTCGAGAAGTCGAACCGGTCCAATTTCCAGGCCGTGCTCGGCAACGGTGCCTCGTCGATCAGTCAGGAACTGACGCTGCCCGCGGGCACCTACAGCGCCTGGGCCTGGGTCCAGATCGAGCCGGGCAAGATGCGCCCTGTCACAGTTGAGGCCTCCGGCGTCACGAAGGCGGGCTACTCCACCTTCGAGGGCGGCAAGGCCAGCAACACCATCAACGCCTCCACCGTGATGAACGCCACGGCTTCCGACGAGAAGTTGCGCACCAACTTCCAGCGGGTCCGTGTCACCTTCACCTCCGATGGCACACCCGTGAGCTTCACTGTGCGCGCCGGGGTTGGTGACGCCAAGGTGCTGGTGGATGACCTGCGGGTTGTGGACTGGAAGGCGCCCGTTGATGCGGCCGCCTCCGGCAAGACGGTCTACTTCCAGGACTTCGAGAACGTCGACACGGGTTACTACCCGTTCGTCACCGGAGCCACCAATGCTGGCGGCGACGCCCGCACGCAGCTGGCCGAGAAGCACGCGCCGTACTCCCAGAAGGGCTGGTGGGGCGTCGACCTCGACAACAAGGTTGTGGAGGACGGCAAGCTGAATGACAACGTGTTGAACGGTACGTGGTCGCTCATGGCCAACAACGAGAACCGTGGCGAGATCCTCAAGACCTCGCCCGGCGCCATCAACTTCGAGACGGGCCGCAAGTACCGGGTCAGCTTCGACTACCAGACGACCCACGCCGATCAGTACCGGGTGCGCATCGGACACGACGTGAAGACTGCAACGGGCTTCACAGCCGTTCCAGCCATCTCGGATCTGCTGGGTCAGAAGCGGAACACCACTGCGTATTCGGCGGAGTTCAATGCGTCGACCTGTGGCATCCCGTTCATCGCCATCGACAAACTGCAGGGCGTCAATACTCAGCACAACATGACGATGGACGACCTGCGCGTCGAGGACATCGGTGCAGCGGACTCGGGTGCCTGTCTCTCAGGTGGCATCCAGGCGCCGGCAGCCGTCCCCGCCGGTGATGACCTCACCGTCACGACCACCGTCACCGGGTACAACGAAGGGGCCACGAATGTGACCCACACGTTGACGCCGCCCACAGGGTGGACCGCAACCGTGGCCACCGCGGGCAAGACGAACCTCACCTTCGGTGAGTCATCCGTCCAGACCTGGACCGTCACGACGCCCAAGAACGCCGTGGACTCGACAATCGGGTTCGTCGGTACGGCATCGGTGGATGGCAAGCCCGCCACCGTGACCGGCCAGGCATTCGTCCGGGCCATCGCGCCGCTGCCAGCGGGCGAGAGCTACCTCTCCGACATGCAGGAGCGGGTTCTCAACGCCACCGTCGGTTACGGGACGTTGCAATGGGACAAGTCAAGTGCCGGTGGTCCTCTGAAGCTGCGCGGCGAGGTCTTCCCCAAGGGCATCGGCGTTCACGCCGTGTCCAAGGTGGACTTCGATCTGAAGGCCGAGTGCAGTGTGTTCCAGGCCACCGTGGGTGTCGACGATGTCCAGAACACTGCCGGTAGCGTCACGTTCGCGGTCTACGCGGACAATAAGTTGCTTGAGCAGACGGCTGTACTGAAGGGTGGCGCAGCCACTCACGTTTTCAAGCTCGATGTCAAGGGTGTCAAGACCTTGTCGCTGCGTGTCGGCGACGGCGGTAACGGCATCGGCAACGACCACGCAGACTGGGCATCAGCCCGCGTCACGTGTGGCGATCCGACTGTCGAGCCGTCACCTTCGCCTTCGGTGACGCCGTCGGTTGAGCCGTCGGTGACGCCGTCGGTTGAGCCTTCGGTGACGCCGTCGGTTGAGCCGTCGGTTGAGCCGTCGGTTGAGCCTTCGGTGACGCCGTCGGTTGAGCCGTCGGTGACGCCGTCAGTGACCCCGTCGGTTGAGCCTTCGGTGAAGCCGTCGGTTGAGCCGACCAAGGACCCGACGACAACTCCGTCGACGACAACGCCTTCGCCCTCGATCACAACGACGGTGAAGCCGACGGTGAAGCCCACCGTCAAGCCGACGCCTCCGACGACGGTGAAGCCGTTTGAGCCCCAGGATGTCTACACGACGCCCGGGTATCACACGGTCAATGGTCGCCAGTGGTTCACCAAGTGTGAGCCGTACTCGTCGACGTTCCGTTGCTGGACCTCCATCTGGTCCACGCAGGTCACCCACAAGGGCGGAAAGTCGTTCGAGTCCCAGACCGGCTGGTTCTTCAACAACCTGACCTACCTGCCCGCCAAGCGCGCGCTGTGGGCCGGTAACCCGCTGGGTCACACCAACAACTGGACGGCCGCGGATGGCCGCAAGTGGTACACCGAGTGCGACACCGCCGCCACCGGTGGCAACGGATGCCGCAGCTACATCCATGTCAACAACAAGGTGGAAGCACGCAGGAATGTCAGCGGTGGGTACACCTACGTGCTGGTCAACAAGTGGGAGTTCAACAACATCGTGTTGTTCAAGTAACCCTCACTGAAAGCGCAGCGGGGCCGGTTCCTTCGGGGAACCGGCCCCGCTGTGTGTCCGGACGTGACGAAGTCACGCAATGAGACCGTCCGATAGGGGCGCGGCGGTGGTCAGCCCACCGAGCGTTCCCTAAGCTCCGGAGTGACCTCAGTTGTCCCGGTTCGCAGGCGAATCGGACGAACCGGAAGGACTCCCTTGTCCCAGCACAGAACCAGACGAGCGGCCTCGATTGCCGCCGCCTCCGCACTCATGATCGGAGGTGTATCGCTTTCCACGCTCGACGCCCAGGCGGCTTTGGTGTACACCCCCATCCCGCAGTCAGGGATGAGCATCGCCAAAGTCTCATCAGCGATGCCCGCGGATCCGGCCACCAACGTCCTCGACGGCAAGGTCGAAACGATCTGGCACTCGCAGTGGTCACCCGCCGAGGCGCCTCCGCCGCACAACCTCGACATCAGGATCGCCGACGTACCGGTTGCCCTCGGGCGGGTCCATCTCACGCCGCGCGAGTCCTCCAACGGCTCCGGTCGCATCAGGGACTACAAGCTGCTGACCGCCACCGGTGATTGTGCCACGGCAACGTACACCGAGCGGGCAAGCGGCACCTTCCCCGGCGACCGCGGTTCCCGTACAGAGGCCCGCACCATCACGTTGCCCGAGCCGGCGGATGCCACGTGCGTCCGGGTGAGTTACCTGAACTCCTGGGGTGGTGGCACGGATGATCCATCGCCCGCGACCACCGCTGCTTCCCTGGCCGAGTTCAACGCCGACACTGCCGCCGACGACGGTGTGGTCATCGAACCCGCCGATCCCAAGGCAATCGAGGTCGTGGTCCCAGCCGGTGCCGTGGAACTCGCCGATGGTGATCTCAAGGTGCGCATGCACCCCGGGTTCCCGCAGGTGGTCGACTACCGCCTCGGTGACAAGCA
Source organism: Propionibacteriales bacterium (assembly GCA_038242845.1). GTDB lineage: Bacteria > Actinomycetota > Actinomycetes > Propionibacteriales > Propionibacteriaceae > Arachnia. The sequence goes on from JBBSRQ010000018.1 coordinate 6,117, forward strand.
GATGCCCGGACGCGTCGGCGATGCGCTGACGTCTGTCCTCATCAACGAGGTGGAGCAGTCCGTTACGGTTGCTGCCCCCACGGAAGCGGCTGATGGCAAGTCCGCCACCTACAAGCTGACGTTCCCGGGCCTGCCCGGCGTCTCGATGAACGCCGTCGCCTCCGTGGCTGACGGCACGTTCCGCCTGACCTTCACAGACATCGTCGATCCCGGTAAGGATGTCAATCGTCTCCGCATCCCCAACCACGACTTGGTGACCGTCGGTTCGGCCGACGCCGCCTCGCAGTTGACCGCGGGAATGATGAACCTCAACCGCGGTACCAACGGTGACCGCTACGAGAACGTCGCTGCCACCAACGTCGGCAGTGTCCAGGGATCGTGGATGGTGTTCGCCAACAACTCCACGCTGGCCGCAGCGTTCGACAGCAACTCCACCGACGACAATACGGCCGGTGGCGCTGCTGCTGGACGGGTGCAGACCAGCAACAACCGCTGGCAGCGTCAGGTCGTACTCGCACCCGACGCCGTCACCAAGTACGGCACCGTCTGGGCCGGCACGTGGACCTGGCTCGGCCAGGCCGCTGAGCAGTACGACGCTCCGGGCTCCATTGGCCGCGACGAGGATCCCTACCTCGAGGTGAAGATCACCGCCGACGCCAACGCCGACAACGTGGTGGACTGGCAGGACGCCGGTATCGTCGCACGCGACATCATCACTTTCGCCAACGGCATGGACACGGTCAAGAACGAGGTCATTTCCCGCATCCCGTTCAACATCGTGTCGCAGGCAACGCACCCGTTCCTGCGCACGCTGGATGACACCAAGCGGATCTCGCTGGCCACCGACAACCTGGGCCAGAAAGCGCTGCTGAAGGGCTACCAGGACCAGGGCCACGACTCCGCCCACCCTGACTATGCCGACCACTACAACGAGATGGCCGGTGGGCTGACGGACCTCGAAACCCTGGCGGATGCGGGTACGGACTGGAACACCAGCTATGGCGTCCACGTCAATGCCACCGAGACCTACTCCGAGGCCAAGGCCTTCTCCGAGGACCTGCTGCGCATGCCTCCGCAGCCGGCATGGGGCTGGATGAACCAGGCCTACTACATCGACGGCCCCAAGGACCTGGCCAAGAGGAACGTGCTGGACCGCTTCCAGGCATTCTGGGACGAGCGTCCAGCCAACCTGGACTGGCTCTACATCGACGTGTACTGGCCCTCCGGCTGGGAGGGCGAGCGCCTCGGCAAGGAACTGAACGACATGGGCTGGACCATCGGTTCAGAATGGTCGGACAAGTTCCCCGAGCAGAACATCTGGTCCCACTGGTCGCAGGAGGAGAACTACGGCGGCACCACGAACAAGGGCATCAACTCCGACGTCGTGCGTTTCGTGTACAACTCCAAGAAGGACACGTGGAACCCCCACCCCGTCCTGTCCAACTCCAACCTCGTCGACTTTGAGGGCTGGACCGGGCACAACAACTACAACGGCTTCATCAACAACGTGTGGCAGCGCAACCTGCCCGTGAAGTTCCTGCAGCAGTCCGACATCGTCAAGTGGGACAAGACCGGCGGGGAGACCATCACCTTCGCCAACGGCACCGTTGCCACCTCCGAACTCACCACCATCTCCGGATCCGTCGTTCCGACTGACCGCACCTTCACCTATGACGGTGCAGACGTCTACACCGATGGCGCCTACCTGCTCCCCTGGAGCGACGGTGGCGAGGATCGCCTGTACCACTACAACACTGGCGGCGGCTCCACCACATGGACGTTGACCGACTCCTGGAAGACCCAGGGCAAGCTGTCGCTGTTCAAGCTGACCGACACCGGCAACGTCAAGGTCTCCGATGTCACCCCCGTCGACGGCAAGATCACGCTGGACGCCGAGGACGGTGTGGCCTACGTGCTGTACCCGACCTCCGACGTGCCGGCCGCCAAGGCACCCAATTGGGGCCAGGGCAGCCACATCGCCGACCCCGGCTTCTTCTCCGGCACGCTGGACGCCTACGACAAGACGGGCAACGCCACCATCGAGAAGTCGAACCGTGGCAACTTCCAGGCCGTTCTCGGTAGCGGTGAATCCTCCATCAGCCAGAAGCTGGCGCTGCCTGCGGGCACGTACAGCTCCTGGGCCTGGGTCCAGATTGAGCCTGGCAAGCAGCGACTCGTCAGCGTCGAGGCCTCGGGCACCGGCGTCACCCCGGCGGGCTACGCCGAGGGTACGACGGGCAAGGTGGTCAACAACTTCTCGGCGTCCAGCGTCGTGAACGCCACCGCCTCCGACGAGAAGGTGGGCCTCAACTTCCAGAGGACCCGCGTCACGTTCACCTCCACCGGCCAGCCCGTGACCCTCACGGTGGCGGCGGGTGGCGGCAATGCCAAGGTCATCGTCGACGACCTCCGGGTTGTGGACTGGAAGGCGCCCGTTGACGCGGACGAATCCGAGGACACGGTCTACTTCCAGGACTTCGAGAACGTCGACACCGGCTACTTCCCGTTCGTCACCGGCGCCACGAACCGCGGCGGCGACGCACGGACCCAGCTGGCAGAGAAGCACGCCCCGTACTCCCAGAAGGGCTGGTGGGGCATCGAGCTCGGCGGCGCAGTCACCGAGAACGGCAAGCGCAACGACAACGTCCTGGACGGCGAGTGGTCGCTCATGGCCAACAACGAGAACACCGGCGAGATCCTCAAGACCTCACCCGGCGCGATCCCGTTCAAGGCAGGCCACAAGTATCAGGTGAGCTTCGACTACCAGACCACCTATGCCAACCAGTACCAGGTGCGCATCGGCAAGGACGTCGCGAACGGTGGGGGATTCACCACCACCAACCTCGTGACCGACAGGCTGGGTGAGAAGCTCGTCACCACCCAGTGGAACCAGGAGTTCACGGCTGACAGCTGTGACACCTTCTTCCTGGCCGTGGACAAGTTGCAGGGCGCCAACAGCCAGCACAACATGACGATGGACAACCTCCGGGTCGTCGACCTCGGTCAGGCTGCCGACGTCACCTGCGTCAACGGTTCGGTCTCCCTCGAGGGTGGCAGCACCGTCAACGGTGGCGAGGTCCGCACCGTCACCACCACCATCACCTCTCTTGACGAGGCAAGCATCACCGGTGTCAGCCACGATCTCGTGGTTCCCGCTGGTTGGGAGGCCGAGCTCATCACGCCCGGCGCCAGCACCCTTACCAAGGGCAAGGCATCGGTCGCCACCTGGGCCCTGCGGGTTCCCCGTGACGCCAGCAGCGCCACCATCACACTCGACGGCACCGCCGTCGTGGGTGGCGCCAGCATGAACGTGGGCGCCAGCGCCGCCGTCATGGTCATCGGCGCCAACGAGACCTACCTGTCCGACATGCAGGAGGACGTGACGGGTGCGCCGGTCAACGGTTACGGCGCCATCGAATGGGACACCTCCAACGGTGAGAACCTCGCCGGTGACGGTGGACCGCTGAAGCTCGGAGGGGTCACCTACCCCAAGGGCATCGGAACGCACGCCGTCTCCAGGGTCGACTTCGACCTGACCGGCCAGGAGTGCACCACCTTCCAGGCCATCGTGGGCGTCGATGACTCCCGCGGTAGCAACGGCTCGGTCACGTTCGCGGTCTACGGCGACGATGTCCTCATCGGCGAGCAGACTGCGGTACTGAGGGGCGGCGGCACCCCCGTCGCGCTGGACAGGGACATCACCGGCGTGAAGACGTTGTCGCTCCGTGTCGGCAACGGCGACGGCGCGATCAGCTCCGACCACGGTGACTGGGCACTGGCCCGCGTCGCGTGTGGTGAGTCGGCGGCACCCGTCGTCGATCCGAAAGCCACGGCCACACCCACCACGGTGGAGCCCGGCGACACGGTGACGCTGGCGCTCTCGGGCTTCGCCCCGACCGCTGACAGCAGCATCGTCGAGGTCTATGTGGGTGGGAAGCTGTACGGCTCCACCACCATCGATGCCGACGGCAATGGCTCGGCCACGGTCAAGGTTGCAGCCAACACCGCCGACGGCGCACTCCAGATGGAACTGCGCCAGTGGGGCGCTGGCATCACCGGCGTCACGGCATCGGTGACGGTCAAGAAGAAGGTCGTCCAGCCGACTCCGACGCCCACGCGCACGCCCACGCCGACGCCGACGGTGAAGCCGTCCGGGACGCCGACGGTGAAGCCGAGCTCAACCCCGACGCAGAAGCCGACGGTGAAGCCGACGCAGAAGCCGACGGTGAAGCCCACGCAGAAGCCGACGGTGAAGCCGTTCGAACCCCAGGACGTCTACACGACGCCCGGCTACCACACGGTCAACGGTCGTCAGTGGTTCACCAAGTGTGAGCCGTACTCGACCACGTTCCGCTGCTGGACCTCCATCTGGTCCACGCAGGTGACGTACAAGGGCGGCAACAAGTTTGTCTCGAACACGGGGTGGGCGTTCAACAACCTGACCTACCTCCCCGCCGAGCGTTCGCTCTGGGCCGGTAACCCGTTGGGTCACACCACCAACTGGACGGCCGCGGATGGCCGCAAGTGGTACACCGAGTGCGACACCGCCACCACCGGTGGCAACGGTTGCCGCAGCTACATCTGGGCCACCAACGCAGTGGAAGCACGCAGGGGCGCCAGTGGCGTCTACACCTACGTGCTCGTCAACAAGTGGGTATTCAACAACATCGTGTTGTTCAAGTAACCACTTTCATCAGTAGGGCGGGGCCGGTTCCTCAGGGAACCGGCCTCGCCTCGTTGTGTCCTCCCTTGAGCTTCCTGAGCGGCCCCGCGAGGGGGGCGTTGTTCCTTCGTCTGCGCTTCTTGGGGTGGCCCCGCGAGGGGGGCGTTGTTCCTTCGTCTGCGCTTCTTGGGGTGGCTCCGCGAGGGGGCGTTGTTCACTCTTTTACGCTTCCTGAGTAGCCCCGCGAGGGGGCGTTGTTCCTCTTCTACGCTTCCTGAGTAGCCCCGCGAGGGGGGCATTGTTCCCTCTTCTACGCTTCCTGAGTAGCCCCGCGACGAAGTCGCCGGGCATATCGAAGGACGACCTATCGGCTTACGACGTCCTTGGGTATCCGGCGGCTCGTACCTCGCGGCCGCTACTCAGCCCGGGGAGCGGTGTGGAGCGTCTGACCAGCGAGGGAGGCCGCCGGGCGGAGCCACACGGTGAAGCAGGTGCGTCCCGGGCGGGACTCCACCTGCGTCGCACCTCCGAAGCTGCGCACCACCGCGTGCACGATGGCAAGGCCCAACCCCGTGGAGGGGACAGCGGAGTGGGCGCGGGCGATGTCGCCGCGGGTGAACCGTTCGAACACGCGGGGGAGGACGTCCTCGGCGATACCCGGTCCGTCGTCGCAGACCACGATGCACGCGCGTCCCTGCCGCATCGCGACCGTGGTGGTCACCGTCGTGCCGGGTGGTGTGTGATTGCGGGCATTGGACAGGAGATTGACCACCACCTGGTGCAACTGGTCGGCATCAGCCAGCACCTCGAAGCCCTCCTCGGGCAGATCCATGTGCCAAAGGTGACCCGGCCCGGCCGCCCGGGCATCCGAGACCGCGTTGAGGACGGTCTCGACGACATCCACCGGCCGCAGCTCCACGGCCTGTTCGGCATCCAGCCTGGCCAGCAGCAGCAGGTCGGAGACCAGCTTGGCCATGCGGGTGGCCTCAGAGTTGATGCGGGTGAGGGCGAACGTGGTGTCGGCCGCCCCGGGAGGGGACAGCTGCGCCAGTTCTGAATACCCCTTGATCGCGGCCAAGGGGTTGCGGAGTTCGTGGGAGGCGTCCGCGACGAAGCGGCGCAGTTTGCTCTCGGAGTTCTGCCGGGCAGCCAGGGCTCCCTGGACGTGGGACAGCATGTGGTTGAAGGCGGTGGCCAACTGGGCCACCTCGTGCTCCGGTGGAAGGTCCTCCACCCCGACGGGCGCAGGCACCTGCACCTCACCCTGGTCCAGGCGCAAGTAGGACACCTCCTGGGCGGTCCGGCTGAGGGCGCGGAGGGGACGGGTGGCGCGGCCAGCAACCGCCGCGGTGGCCGCGGCGGCCACCACGACTGCAAGCACCCCCATGCCGGCCGACATCACCGTGAGCCAGAACAGGGTCCTGTTCTGCTCCGCCAGGGGCAGTGCCACCACCACCCGGTTGATGTCGACGCGTGCCTCCGCCCGGTACTCGCCCATCCCGGGGACGCCCACCGTGTGCTTCTCGCCGTCGGCGGGCACTCCGAGCAGCATGTCGCCGGCCTCGGTGGTGACGCGCAGGAACTGGCCGTCGCCCACCGTGGTGCCCCGTTTTTCCCCGGACGGCATGAGTGCCACGATGACGGTTCCCTGGGCCATGCCGGGCACGTTGATGCCCGGTGCCAGGTCACCCGGGGCGCCCGGGCGGCCCTGCCGTGTGAAGGCCGCCTCCAGTTGGTTGTCGACCTGGTTGTACGTCATGGTGCGGGCGGCCAGCAGGGTGCTGACGGAGAGCACGATGGCCAGGGCTGCCACGATGAGGGTCACCCTGCGGCGCAGCTGCCCGGACAGGGTGGGGGAGGTGGTCATGCGGGGCGCAGGACGTAGCCAACGCCTCGCATGGTGTGGATCATGGGGTCGCGGCCGGCGTCGATCTTTCTCCGCAGGTATGAGATGTAGAGCTCGACGACGTTGGCCTGGCCACCGAAGTCGTAGTTCCACACCCTGTCCAGGATCTGGGCCTTGCTGAGTACCCGGCGGGGGTTGCGCATCAGGAACCGCAGCAACTCGAACTCTGTGGCGGTCAGGTTGATGGCCGCGCCGGCGCGGGACACCTCGTGGGAATCCTCGTCGAGCACCAGGTCGCCCACCACCAACTGGGTGGAGGGGTTGGGGAAGGTGGCGCCGGAGCGGCGGAGCAGTCCGCGCAGGCGTGCGATGACCTCCTCCAGGCTGAAGGGCTTGGTCACGTAGTCGTCGCCGCCGGCGGTCAGGCCGTTGATGCGGTCAGCCACCCCGTCCTTGGCCGTGAGGAAGATGACGGGCACGTCTGGCTGGGTGGTTCGCACCCTGCGCATGACCTCCAACCCGTCGAAGTCGGGGAGCATCATGTCCAGCACGATGGCGTCGGGCTCGCATTGCTTCGCCACTCGCACGGCCTCGCTGCCCGAGCGCGCCGTGTGGACGTCCCAGCCCTCGTAGCGCATCGCCAGGGACAACAACTCGATGAGACTCGGCTCGTCATCGACCGTCAGCACCCGGATGGGCGTGCCGTCGAGACGTTGCAGCGGAGCAGATGTGGTCATGGGACCACTGTCCCAGCAAAACGTGGCCAGATGCCATGAATCAGCTGTGTGTTTGCTGTGCAAAGGCCGATCGGACCTCAGAACTCCTGGGGCTGGATGCGGTGGGCATCCTCCTCGTCGACGATGAGTTCGTGGTCGTCGTCCTTGGGGCGGACAAACAGGTGGTCGAGGCCTGCGCGTCCTGACCCGTGCGCGAGGAGCAGGAGGCCGACGGCTGCCTGGACGGCGTTGTACTCCCAGCCGTGCTCATGTGCGTAGAACTGGTCGGTGCGCAGCAGGGCGATCGTGGCCAGGTTCAACACCACGATGCCCAACCCGACCAGTGGGGTCGCCAGTCCGAAGACCAGCAGGATTCCCCCGACGATCTCGAAGCCGATGACCAGCCACACGATGGTGGTGGCATTGCCGATGCCCGCGGCATCCAACAGCGCCACTTCGCTCCCGATTCCCTCGACCTGCCAACGGTGCCAACCGTGGGCCAGCAGCACAAGACCCATGAGGATGCGGGACAGGAGGAGGGCGACGTCGCGGACAAGCCGCAGGAAGGACTGCACGAACTACTCCTTGAGAGCGTTGGGATTGTCGGTCGTGTTCGACCGGGGGGCACCTGGGACAGTGCCTCGGATGAGGCGCCCGGAGCTGTGGGATCCCAACTCCTCGATGGCGAGGCGACCCACGAGCTGCTGGTTCGTGACCACCCGCTGCGACCGGCCGTTGGTCACGAAACTCAACGTCCAGCTCAGCAGCGTACTCACCCGCTGCTTGAACCCGGCGATGTAGAACAGGTGCAGGAACAGCCAGGCGAGCCAGGCGATGAAGCCCGTCAGCTTGATGGGACCCATCTTCACCACGCCTGAGTACTTGGCGATGGTGGCCATGGAGCCCTTGTCGAAGTACTTGAACGGTCCCGGTTCGTCCTTGCCCTCGGCGCGGGCCACGATGATCTTCGCTGCGTGCCGGCCGGACTGGATGGCGCCCTGCGCCATGCCCGGGACGTCCGGGAAGGACATCAGGTCCCCGATGACGAACACGTCGGGGTGTCCCGGGAGGCTCAGGTTGGGCTGCACGAGCACCCGCCCCGACCTGTCCAATTTCGCGCCGGACTGCTCGGCGAGTGTCTGGCCGAGGTCGCTGCCCTTCACACCGGCCGCCCACACCTTGCAGAAGCACTCGATCCGGTCGACGGTGCCGTCCTCGCGATTGACCTCAATGCCACCTTGGTCAACGTTGGTGACGAGCGATTTGAGCTGCACCTCCACACCCAGCTCCTCGAGCTTCTTCTGCGTTGCCCGTCCCAGCTTGGGGCCGAATGGAGGCAGCACCTGATCCGCGCCGTCGACGAGGATGACGCGAGCGGTGGCGGGGTCGATGGAGCGGAAGTCGCGGCGCAGCGTCGCGGCTGCGAGTTCGCGGATCTGGCCGGCCACCTCCACACCGGTGGGACCGGCGCCGACGACGACGAACGTCATGAGCTTGCGGCGCTCGTCCTCATCCTGGGTGAACTCGGCAACCTCGAAAGCGTTGAAGATGCGTGCGCGCAGCTCCAGCGCGTCGTCAATGGTCTTCATGCCGGGCGCGAACCTCGCGAAGTGGTCGTTCCCGAAGTAGGACTGACCGGCGCCGGTGGCGACGATGAGGGAGTCATAGGACGTTTCCTGGTACTCGTCGTGGAAGCGCCACTTGACCACTTTCTCGGCCAGGTCGACGTCGTCGACGAGTCCCAGCAGCACCTGGACGTTCTTCTGGTGGCGCAGGATCTCACGGGTGGCGGGGGCGATTTCGCCCTCGGACAGCACGCCGGTGGCCACCTGGTACAGCAACGGCTGGAACAGGTGGTGCGTGGTGCGAGCGATGAGTGTGATGTCAACATCGGCGTGCTTCAGGGCTTTGGCGCTGAACAGCCCGCCGAAGCCGGAACCGATGATGACGACGTGGTGCCGCTTGGTCATAACGCCCCCTGATGGAGTTGGATGAGGTTGCCGACGGAATCGCTGAAGTTGATGGCTTCGCCGGACGCGTCACTGAAGACGTCGCCCACGAAGTGCACGCCCTCTGCCCGCAGGCGCTCGATGTCCGAGTAGAGGGTATCGGTGCTGAGCACCAGAACCGGGATGCCCGCTGCGCGCAGTGCGCTGCGGTACTCGTCTCCGAGGGCGTCGTCGCTCGGCTCGAGCAGCAGGCCCGTGTCCTGGCCCGGTGCGTTCACGACGAAGACGCCGGACTCGGGCACCGCCAACGTTGTTTCGAAACCCAGCACCTCCGTGTAGAACCGGAAGGCGTGAGCCGGTTCGGTCACGTGAATGCTGACCATGGCGATTCTCATGCTCCTCAGCCTAGTGCCGTGGCCGTTCCACGTGGCCAGTCCGGACTCCTGGTCAACCGTCGGCCGAAGTATGCTGGCGGCGCCCCGCCCCGTCGCCTGGAAAGTGTCACGTGCCCGCATCAACGCCCTCCCGGCGGCTCCCCGGTACCGGCGTCGGACGTCTGCCGGCGTGGGCATTGCCCCTCCTGGGAGCGCTCGGACTGTTTCTCGTCGTGGCGGCCGCCACCGTGGACCGGACGGGCCTGTTGGAGGTTGGTGCGCGCCCGTGGCGGGCGCTGGTGACACTGCCCGGACACGGCCTCCTGTTGTACGCCTGGTGGAGGATGGGCCCGTCGTGGCGCCGCCCCTACGCAGTGCTGGCGCTGTGGAGCCTTGTCCTGGTGCTCAGTCCGCCTCTCCACAGCCGTGACTCCTTCTCCTACGCCGCCCAGGGCTGGCTCATGGCGCACGGTCTGGACCCGTACACGATCATCTCCGGTGATGCCGGACAGTCGGGGCTGCTCGTGGGCATCCACTGGTTCGACACCACGTCGGTCTACCCGCCGCTCTCCCTCGAGATTTTCGGGCTCGTCTCCCGGCTCTTCGAGGGAAATCTGTACTGGAGTGCTGTCGGCATGCGGCTGCCGAACCTTCTTGCCATCGCGGTCCTCGCATGGTGCCTCCCGAAGTTGGCTGACCTCGCTGGTGTGCAGCGCGACGTCGCACTGTGGGCCGGCCTGTTGAACCCGGTGCTGCTGGTGCAGTGGGTTGGGGGCATCCACAACGACGCCGTCATGGTGGCACTCCTGGCCCTGTCCTTCCTCGCGGCACACCGCCTCGGGGCACGGGGGTGGCCCGCCATGGTGCTCGGCGGTGCCTTCATCGGCCTGGCCATGTCCATCAAACAGTCCGCCGCCGTGGCGGGAGTGGGCATGGTGGCCCTCGCGTGGGCAGCCACGCAACCCAGCATCCCGGAGCACGCACGGACATGGTGGGGCCTCCTCGCGCGGGCGATGGCGGGTGGAGCCGCCGCCGTGGGTGTCTTTGTCGCCGTGTCGTGGGCAACGGGCCTGGGCATGGGCTGGCGCAACCCGACCGCCGGCAGCCCATTGGAGGCAACCAGCAACGCGCCCATCTCCTGGGTGGCGTCCTTTGCCCGGTTCCACGAACTCCTGCCTGACGCACGAATCGTCACCATCCTCACCACGTTCAGCAGTCTTCTGGTGGTGGCGGGGATCGTGTGGTTGGTCTGGCGGCTCGGTCCCCGACCCCCGGTGAGCCTCGGGCAGCCGTGGCTCCTGGTGTGCGGCGGCCTGCTGGCGTTCGCTGTGCTGGGTCCGGCGCTGCAGCCCTGGTACCTCACCTGGGTGCTGCCGTTCGTGGCACTGGCTCGGCCCGGCCTGCGCATGCAGCACCTGTTCCTCACCATCACCGTCGTCTGCAGCGTGCTCGCCCCGCTGCAGGACGTCATGGCCCCCTACATGGCACTGGGTGTGCTGGCGCTGCCCGTGTGGCTGTTGTGGCGGCGGCTGCGAACCGACGCGACGCCCGTGCTGGAAACCCGCAAGACCCTGGTCTGAGGCGTGTCGGGGCCGTGGTGCGACGCCAGGGTCGTCGCGCGCCCCCTAGCGTGGAGCCATGATGACTGAGTACTGGAGCGAGATGCCGTCGACGTGGGCGGTGCGCACCTCCGGCCTGGTCAAACGCTTTGGCAGGACCACGGCGGTGGCGGGCCTGGACCTCAACGTTCCCATCGGTGGGGTCCACGCCCTGTTGGGACCCAACGGCTCGGGGAAGACCACCACACTGAGGATGCTGTTGGGCCTCATCCACGCGGATGGCGGAACCATGGAGATGTGCGGCATGCCCGTCCCCGGCCGGCTCGGTGAGGTCATCCCACTGGTGGGTGCCATCGTCGAGTCGCCGAAGTTCTATCCGGCGATGTCCTTGCGGCGCAACCTGGAGATCCTCGCCATGTCCATCGGTGTCCATCGCCGTCGTGTCACCGAGGTGCTGCTGGAAGTGGGGCTCGGAGGCCGCGCCGACGCCCGGTTTCGTCAGTGTTCGCTGGGCATGAAGCAGCGGTTGGCGATCGCGGCCACCCTGTTGAAGGAGCCACAGGTGCTGATCTTCGACGAGCCCACCAACGGGTTGGACCCGGCAGGCATCCAGGAGATCCGCACCACCATTCGTGCGCTGGCCGACGCGGGCCGCAGCGTGCTGATCTCCAGCCACATGCTGGGCGAGGTGGAACAGGTGGCGGACTCGGTGTCGATCATGGGTAGGGGGCGCGTGCTGATGGAGGGGGATCTCACCACCCTGCTCTCAGGTGACCGGTCCCGCGTCGTCGTCGAGGTGGTGGACCACAGCTTCGCGCATGAGGCGCTGCGGCAGGCAGGCTACGTCGTGACCGCCTCCGGCAACAGGCTCCACGTCACCGTTGCTGGCGGTGGGGTGGCGGACCCCGGCGACGTGGCTCGTGTCCTGGGGAGAGTCGACGTCTGGCCGCAGCACCTCAGCGTGGAGCGGTCAACGCTGGAGTCGGTCTTCCTCGACGTCACCGCCGACGAGCACCTGGGCGCCACCCAGGTCACCCGGTCATCGGAGGCATCATGAGTGGCTTGCTGAAGGCGGAACTGCTGCGGCTGGTGAGCCGACGGTTGTTGGTGGTGCTGCTGGTCTGCATGGTGGCACTGGCCGCCTTCGGGGCCGCGCTGGACGCAGGGAGCGCGAGCCCCCTTTCTGCCAAGGACCACCAGGAGGCCCGTTCCACTCTGCAGACGTTGGAAGCGGACTGGCAGGAGGCATGCGGTTCCCCGGGGCAGGAGGGACAGTGCCAGGGATGGGACAAACCCACCGGGGTCGAGGAACTACTGCGGACCCCGGCCGGTTTCGGTGAGTATGCCGAAGGCGTGGTCAGCCTGGGGTTCCCACTCGCACTGCTCGCGGTCGCCATCCTGGCTGCCTCCCTGATCGGGGCCGAGTTCTCCTCCGGCAACATCGGCACGCAGTTGCTGTTCACCCCCCGACGCCTGCCTGTCATGGTCGCCAAGGTTGCGGCGGGTGTGGTCGGGGGCATGCTGCTGGCTGCTGCCTACCTGGGTACTGCGACTGCATTTTGTGCCCTGATGTTCTTGTCCCTGCGTGGCGCGCACGACATGACGGCCGGGGTGGACCTGCCGTTGGCGCTCGGCCGCATGGCGGTGTTGTCGCTGCTGGTTGCAGTGATGAGCGGTTCGATCGCGATGGGTGTCGGCTCCACTCTCATCACCCTGGGAGTCTTCGCGGTGGTTGGCCTGGGTTCGGCGATGCTCTCCACCTCACTGCCACCCCACCTGCCCGTGCTGCCCTACCTTCCGGACGTCAACCTCACCGCGATGATCCAAGGGCAGGCCGAGTTCCATGACTGGAGCAGCTATGAGCTCGGTCCCGTGCAGGTCGTCCACTATGAGTGGGCGCTCGGCTACTCGGTGATCGGGACGGTGCTCATCGTCCTGGTTTCGGGCTGGTGGTTCTGGCGACGCGACATCCTGCGATGAACACACGGGGGGCGTGCCCCCGTGTGTTTCGTGGTGGTGGGGGGGTTCACGGGGGGCGTGCCCCCCGTGTGTAGGCTGCTGGCGTGCGATACGTCTCCACCCGTGACTCCTCCGGCGAGCCCGGCCGGCCGTTCTGCGACATCCTCCTCGAGGGACTCGCTCCCGACGGCGGGCTGTACCTACCTGAGCGTTACCCCGCCGTCGATGCCGCCACCCTCGAGCGTTGGCGCGCGGTGCTGCGTGCCGATGGTTACTCGGCCCTGGCATTCGAGGTGATCTCGCTGTTCGTCGACGACATCCCCGCGGAGGACCTGCGAGGCATCTGCGACCGTGCCTACGCACCGCACAAGTTCCTCGACCCGGCTGTCGCACCGGTGAGTCAGCTCGCGGACGGGCTCTGGCTGCTGCACCTGTCGAATGGGCCCAGCGCCGCGTTCAAGGACATGGCCATGCAGTTGCTGGGGGAGTTGTTCGAGTACGAACTGGAGCGCCGCGACACCACCATCACCATCGTCGGAGCCACCAGCGGCGACACCGGCTCGGCCGCCGAGTACGCGCTCATGGGCAAGCCGCGTGTGCGTGTGTTCATGCTGTCACCCCGGGGCCGCATGACCCCGTTCCAGCAGGCCCAGATGTTCTCCATCGACGACCCGTCCATCACCAACATCGCCGTCGACGGCGTGTTCGACGACTGCCAGGACATCGTCAAGGAGATCAACGCCGACGCAGCCTTCAAGGCGCGCCACCGCATCGGTGCGGTCAACTCCATCAACTGGGCCCGGCTGATGGCTCAGGTGGTCTACTACTTCGCGGCCTGGTTGCAGATCTCCGACGACGGCCGCCCCCTCAGCTTCGCAGTGCCCTCCGGCAACTTCGGCAACATCGCAGCAGGCCACGTCGCCCGGGCCATGGGGCTGCCGATCCACCGCCTGATCCTGGCGACGAATGAGAACAATGTTCTGCACGAGTTCTTCACCACCGGCGTCTACCGCATCCGCGGCAGCGCAGAGACCCACGAGACCTCGTCGCCGTCCATGGACATCTCCAAGGCATCCAACTTCGAGCGCTTCGTCGCCGACCTCGTCGGCCGCGACGGCGCTCGCGTTGCCGATCTCTTCGGACGGCAGCTGCGCGAGGATGGACGCTTCGACCTGTCGGAACTGCGTGCCTTCCGCGAACAACTCGAGAACTTCGGGTTCGTCACCGGCTCCTCCACTCACGCCGACCGTCTGCGGCAGATCCGCACCACCCACGACGATGACGGCGTGCTGATCGACCCGCACACCGCCGACGCGGTGCAGGTGGCTCGCTGCATGCAGGTGTGCGGCACCGTGGTGGCGCTCGAGACGGCGCTGCCCGTGAAATTCGCCGGGACGATCACCGAGGCGCTCGGCATTGAGGTTCCGCGCCCGGCAGTCTTCGACGGGATTGAGGACCTGCCCCGCCACGTCGTGGAACTTCCGTGCGACGCCGCAGCCGTGATGGAAGGAATAGAGACCGCGCCTCTCGGCGCGGTCTGAGTGGTTGGGCCGCCCTGGGGCGGACCCAACCGTCGGTCAACAGTTGTCTCAGCAGCGGTTCTGGCTCCTCAGCAGGTCGCGGATCTCCTCCAGGAGGACGACGTCGGCGGGGGAGCCGGCGTCCTCCTCGGGGAAGTACTTCTTCTTCGCCTCGGTGTAGGGGAGCACGATCAGGTAGTACACCACCGCGGCGATGATGATGAACGAGATGAGGGCGGTGAGCCATGCGCCCACGGAGATGCCCCCGGGAGCCCAGTTGGAGAAGTCGGGCGTGCCACCGATCTTGCCGATGAGGTCCATGAGAAGTGCAACGGTCGCGGTGACGACGGCACCAAAGGCGGTCGCCATGATGAATGCGACTGCGAGCTCGATGAGGTTCCCACGAAGCATGAAGTTTCTGAATCCGGTCATGGCGGGAACGTTATTGCATGGTGCAGCAAATGCATGCCTATTGCGGCCTTACCGATGGTGTCTCGTCCAAGCCCTGTCTGATCGGACTGACCTAGACTCTGGCCATGCGAGAACTGCAGTCCAGGATCATTGCCGAGATGGGCGTCCGTCCCACCATTGACCCTGCACACGAGGTGGAGCGGAGGGTCACGTTCCTGTGTGACTACCTCGTCACCACCCATACAGGTGGCTTCGTCCTGGGAATCTCGGGCGGCGTCGACTCGTCCCTTGCGGGTCGGCTTGCACAGGTGGCGGTCGAGCGTCTCCGCGATGAGGGCGTCGAGGCGGATTTCGTCGCTGTCCGTCTGCCGTATGGCCGACAGGCGGACGCCGCCGATGCCGAGGCCGCCATGGACTTCATCGCCGCCAGCACACCCCTGACACTGAACATTGCGTCTTCCGTCGACGGCATGGAGGCCGCGTTCGAGACCGCGACGAGGCACGACATTGCCGATTTTAACAAGGGCAATGTCAAGGCCCGGATTCGCATGGTGTCGCAGTACGCATTGGCGGGGGAGCGGAACCTGTTGGTCATCGGCACCGATCACGGCGCTGAGTCGACCGTGGGCTTCTTCACGAAGTTCGGGGACGGCGGTGTTGACATCCTGCCGCTCTACGGTCTCAACAAACGCCAGATTCGCCAGCTCCTGCAGCACATCGGTGCCCCGGAGCATCTCTGGCGCAAGGTGCCCACGGCCGACCTCCTCGACGGGCGGCCCCTGCGTATCGACGAGGACGAGTTGGGTGTCTCCTACGACCACATCGACGACTACCTCGAGGGGCGCACGGTCCCTGACCACGTCGCCGAGGCCATCGAGACCAAGTACCTGCGCAGCCGCCACAAGCGCGCCACGCCCGTTACCATCCTCGACGACTGGTGGCGCGACTGACCGCAGGTCGTAGACTCACGACCATGTCTGACATGGATCCCAGCAGGCGGCTGAGAGCGGGTGACACGGATCGTGATGCCATCCTCCAGGTGCTGCAGCAGGCCCATGCCGAAGGACGGCTGACTGTCGAGGAGCTCGGGGAGCGTCAGGACACAGCGCTGCGCGCCACGTACACAGACCAGTTCGGCGAGCTAGTGGAGGACCTGCCGGGCGGCCGCGAGCTCGCCACCGGTGTTGCCTCCGGTGTGGTCCCACGACCCGCAGTGCACCTGCCGGTCAGCGGGGTGCCGGAGAGGACGACGTGGTCGGTCATGTCCGGCAGGTCGGTCGACATCGAGCCGGGCACCCGTCACTACCGCAACTTCGCGTGGTGGGGCGGCGATGACATCGACCTCACCCGCGCCATGGGTCCGGGGGCAGTGGTCACGCTGGAACTGCCCGCCGTGATGGCCGGCCACAACATCTATGTCCCCGAGGGTGTGCGCGTGGTGGACGACTCGATGGCGATCATGGCCGGCCACGACGTAAGGCTGGGCTCGTCGCACCGCCGCTGACAGGGGTCACTGCCGATTGTCACGTCGCAGAGCGGCTTTCCAGATACTGATGGTGGTCCCGCACCGGTGAGTTCGCGCGCACGGAGCCGGGGTGTCCGCTTCTCCGCAGCATGACCGAAGACACCTGCGGGACCTCCTGTCATGGGCAACCCTGAGTGAACCCTGAGTTGAGCGGAGGGGACTCAACTCGTTTGCCTGTGGATCGCCGCTGTGGTTAACTTGAGTCAACCCCGCTCAAGGGAAACAAGACAATGACGCGCACAGTGCGCACCAGATCCTGAGGAGATTGACACATGGCTCGTGCAGTTGGCATCGACCTTGGCACCACGAACTCGGTGGTCGCCGTCCTTGAAGGTGGAGAACCCACCGTCATCCCCAACGCCGAAGGCGCACGCACCACCCCGTCGGTGGTTGCGTTCTCGCAGTCCGGCGAAGTCCTCGTCGGTGAGGTTGCCAAGCGGCAGGCCGTCACCAACGTTGACCGCACCATCCGTTCCGTCAAGCGCCACATGGGCACCGACTGGAAGATCTCGATCGACAGCAAGGACTACCGTCCCCAGCAGATCTCGGCATTCGTGCTGCAGAAGCTGAAGCGCGACGCCGAGGCCTACCTGGGTGAGTCCGTCACCAACGCCGTCATCACCGTCCCCGCATACTTCGGCGACGCCGAGCGCCAGGCCACCAAGGAAGCCGGCGAGATCGCAGGCCTCGTCGTGGACCGCATCATCAATGAGCCCACCGCGGCTGCTCTCGCGTACGGCCTGGACAAGGCCGACCAGGAGCAGACCGTCCTGGTGTTCGACCTGGGTGGTGGCACGTTCGACGTGTCGCTGCTCGACATCGCCGATGGCGTGTTCGAGGTCAAGGCGTCCAAGGGTGACAGCCGCCTCGGTGGCGACGACTGGGACTCCGTCGTCGTGGACTGGCTCGTCAAGCAGTTCAAGAACAAGCACGGCGTTGACCTGTCCAAGGACAAGATGGCACGCCAGCGTCTGCAGGAGGCCGCCGAGCGCGCCAAGATCGAACTGTCGGCCACGTCCGAGTCCTCGATCAACCTGCCCTACATCACCGCCTCGTCCGAGGGGCCGCTGCACCTCGACGAGAAGATCACGCGCTCCGAGTTCCAGCGCATGACGCAGGACCTGCTGGACCGCTGCCGCGCACCGTTCAAGTCCGTCATCTCGGACGCCGGTACCTCGGTGGACAAGATCGACCAGATCCTGCTCGTGGGTGGTTCCACCCGCATGCCGGCGGTCGTGGACCTCGTGAAGGAACTCACAGGTGGCAAGGAGCCCAACAAGGGCGTCAACCCCGACGAGGTCGTCGCACTGGGCGCATCGCTGCAGGCTGGCGTGCTCAAGGGCGAGGTCAAGGACGTGTTGCTCCTCGACGTCACCCCGCTCAGCCTCGGCATCGAGACCAAGGGTGGCGTGATGACCAAGATCATCGAGCGCAACACGACCATCCCCACGAAGCGCTCCGAAGTGTTCACCACTGCGGAGGACAACCAGCCCGCCGTGATGATCCAGGTGTACCAGGGCGAGCGTGACTTTGCCCGCGACAACAAGTCGCTCGGCAACTTCGAGCTGACCGGGCTGCTGCCGGCACCGCGCTCGATCCCGCAGATCGAGGTCACCTTCGACATCGATGCCAACGGCATCGTCCACGTCGGTGCCAAGGACCTGGCCACGGGCAAGGAGCAGTCCATGACCGTCACCGGCGGTTCCGCGCTTGGCCGTGAGGACATCGACCGCATGGTCAAGGACGCCGAGGCGCACGCCGAGGAGGACCGTCAGCGTCGCGAGACAGTCGAGATGCGCAACGAGGCCGATGCATTGGTGTTCCGCACCGAGAAGCTTCTGGAGGACAACTCCGAGCAGATCGGCGAGGACGTCAAGGCGCCCGTCACCGAGGCCCTCGACACCCTGCGGGAAGCGCTGAAGGGTGAGGACAACGACGCAGTCAAGATCGCCGTCGACGACCTCAACACGAAGGCCGCAGCCATGGGGCAGGCAATGTACGCTGCCGCGCAGGCCGCACAGCAGTCTGCTGAGGGGGCAGGCGCCGAGGGCGCATCCACCGAGGGCGACGCCGGTGAACAGTCCGACGACGACGTGGTGGACGCTGAGATCGTGGACGAGGACAAGGGCGACGACCAGTGAGTGCAGTTGACGAGAACACCGACGGCGCGGGCGGCCAGACACCGCCGCCCCCGCCCGAGGGCGAGCCCGAGACGGGGACCGTACACGGCGCCGTCGGCGACGCAGTGGACGAGGCGTTCGCCGAGTCCGCCACGGACTGGGCGGCCCTGGCTGCCGAGCGCACCGCTGACTTGCAGAGGCTGCAGGCGGAGTACAGCAACTACAAGCGGCGAGTGGACCGGGACCGGTCCCTCTCTCGCCAGGCAGGGGTGGAAGCCGTGGTGGCCGACCTCATGCCAGTGCTCGACAGCATCTCTTTGGCCCGGGAGCACGATGACCTCTCCGGCGGCTTCAAGATGGTGGCCGACGCCTTGGAGAAGGTGACGGCGAAGCATGGTCTGACGTCGTTCGGGGCTGTGGGCGATGCCTTCGACCCGAACCGACACGACGCCCTCATGGAAATCCCCATGGATGGCGAGGTCACGGTCACCACCATTTCGCAGGTCATGCAACAGGGCTACGTCCTGGGCGAGCGCGTCATCAGGCCTGCTCGCGTCGGCGTCGCCAACCCGAGCGCCTGATGCGGAACCGGAGCCGCCCCGCGACCAGGCTGCGGGGCGGCCATCCGGCTCAACCAGAAGCGACGAGCTTGGACCAAGAAGGAGGCGATGGGTGAGTACCAAGGACTGGCTGGAAAAGGACTACTACAAGATCCTCGGCGTCTCCAAGAAGGCGAGCTCGGACGAAATCCGTAAGGCATTCCGCCAGATCGCGCGGGAGAACCACCCGGACCAGAACCCGGGGAACAAGGCTGCCGAGGCTCGTTTCAAGGAAGCCTCGGAGGCCAACTCCGTGCTGAGTCACAAGGACAAGCGCAAGGAGTACGACGAGGCCCGCAGCCTGTTCGGCAGCGGCGTGCGGTTCGGCGCACCGGGCGGCGGCGCATCCGGCGGAGCGCCAAGCGGCTTCGAGGACCTGTTCCGCAACGCGGGTGCAGGAGCGTCCACGGCTGGGTTCGGTGACCTGTTCGGGAATCTGTTCAGCCAGGGCGGGACCACTCGCCGCACCACCACGAGGGGTCCCCGACGCGGGGCCGACATCGAGGGTGAGGTCACCATCACCTTCGAGCAGGCGGTCTCAGGTGACACCGTCTCCATGCGCACCATCTCCGACCAGGCGTGCTCATCGTGCCGCGGCACGGGCGCGAAGGCTGGGACCCTGCCGAAGGTGTGCCCCACCTGTGAGGGCTCGGGCATGCAGAGTTCCACTGCGGGTGGCGTCTTCTCCATGAGCGAGCCGTGCCGGGACTGCCTCGGTCGGGGGTTGCTGGTGGAGGACGCGTGCCCCGATTGTCACGGCTCAGGCCGAGCTCGCTCCGCGAACACCATGAATGTGCGTATTCCCGCCGGGGTGAACGACGGCCAGCGGATCCGTGTCAAGGGCAAGGGCGCAGCCGGCGAGAACGGCGGCGCACCCGGGGACCTGTACGTTTCGGTTCACGTCACGGTGCACAAACTCTTCGGGCGAAGCGGCAACAACCTCACCCTGGAGGTGCCGGTGACGTTCGCCGAGGCCACGCTGGGTGCGGAGATCAGCGTCCCGACGCTGGGCGGTTCGTCGGTGAAGCTGCGCGTGCCGTCCAACACCCCCAACGGACGCACGATGCGCCTCCGAGGCAAGGGAGCGCGGAAGTCGGACGGCACCATGGGTGACCTGCTGGTCACCCTGAGGGTGGAGGTGCCCGAACACCTCAGTGACGCAGCACGCAGCGCTCTGCTCGAGTACGCCGAGAAGTCCGGCCAGTCGAACCCGCGGACTGCACTGTTCGGCAGCTGACGTGTCAACCCCCAACCTTCCCCAGCAGTTCGACTTCGACGCCCCCGTCTTCCCCGTATCGGTGGCGTCGCAGTTGGCGGACATGCACCCCCAGACCCTGCGCGGCTACGACAGGCTCGGCCTCGTGGTTCCCCAGCGGGCCCGGGGGCGGGGACGTCGGTACTCGCTGCGTGACGTCGCGAAGCTCCGGCATGTCCAGCGTCTCAGCAAGGACGAGGGCATCAACCTGGAGGGGATCCGTCGGATCATCCAACTCGAGAACCACATCGAGGGCTTGCAGATCCAGGTGCAGCGGCTGAACGAGACACTGCAACGCATCCAGGCGTCGCCCGAGGCTGCGCGCATCTTCACGGCGGAGTCCACCGGCGACGTCCACCA
>JBBSRQ010000019.1:0-26662 GCA_038242845.1 Propionibacteriales bacterium
GAACCCCACCAGCGGAGGCAGGCGGATGCCGATGGCCAGCAGCCCGGCGGCAAAGACCACCACGAGGTAGATCAGAACCGTTGTCACGCCATCACCCTCACTGAGTTGCCCGCTTCTGAGATTCTTTCACGTCCCTCATCAGCACCCGTCCCCGTCTTCGACGGTGATGGGACCGCCTGCACACGGGGCGCCGAGTGGCCACCCCCGGCACACCACGTCCATGGAAAAACTTTCCGAATTGCCCTTGACAGAGAGTTGGGACGTCCACCATGCTGGTGCCGAAGGTGTAAACGTTTCCAATGAAGGAACCGGGGCCAGCCAATGACGGCACGAGCAACGCTGACGCAGGTGGCGCGCCGGGCCGGCGTGTCCGTCGCCAGCGCCTCCCGGGCCATCAATGGACTGGTGGCCAGTCCCGAAACAGTGCGTGCAGTGCAGCAGGCCGCCGCCGAGCTCGGCTACGTCCCGGACGCCAATGCCCGCGCTTTGAAGATGGGCGCCACGTTCCAACTCCTCTTTGCCGTGGCCGACATCGGCAACCCCGTGTACGTCGAGATGATGCGCGCCGTTGAGCAGGCCACCCGTCCGCTCGGCTACCGACTGCTCGTCTCCTCGACGGGCCTCGAGCCCGCAGGCATCCTCGACGTGATCCGGAGCATGGACCGCGGATTCGCAGACGGTCTGGTGATCAGCCCCATTCAGGTCACCGAGGAGGTCCTTGCCGCATTGCGCAACTCGAGGCACCCCATCGTGGTCGTCGGCTCAATCCCGGAGGACCTGGAAATGGACTCGGTCCGCGCGAACTCTGCCGACGGCATCGCTCTGGCGGTGGAACACCTCTGCGCGTCCGGCAGGCGCCGCATCGGGTTCATCAACGGGCCCCGGGAGACCACGCCCGGCATGGCCAGGCATGCGGCATACATGGCCGCGATGCAGAGCCACGGCGTCCTCGCAACCGACCGGCAACTGATCGATACGCAGGACTTCACCGTCGCGGCGGCATGCCACGCCCTGGGTGCGATGCTGGAGTCCGCAGATTCGGGGGCCCCGCCCTTTGATGCACTGATAGCCGCCAATGACCTGTTGGCCATCGGGGCCACGCACGCACTCCTCGACGCCGGCCTGCAAGTTGGTCAGGACGTTGCCATCGTGGGCATGGATGACACCTACCTCGCCGAGGCGTTCAATCCCCCCCTGACGTCGGTGAACCTCGGATCGGCCGAGCGAGCGACCCGCGCTGCAGAACTCCTCTTGCACCGCATCGCCCACCCAGAGGCTCCGGTGAGCCGCCTCACGGTCGATCCTTCGCTCACCATTCGCGCATCCAGCACTTTCCGGTCCCAAGGAGGAACCCGTGACTGACACCGCAGTCAAACCTCGGGGCAGCAAACCGGGAAAGATTACGACCATGGCCAGGGTGGAGCGGCGCGAGGCCATCGCGCTCGTCATCCCTGCCACCCTGCCCATTCTCATCTTCAGCGTCTTCCCCCTCATCAACGGCATCGTGCTGGCCTTCACGGATGCGACGCTGCGTCGCAACGTGGAATCCAACTTCGTCGGCTTCGACAACTTCGCCCGCCTCATCGGCGACACCATGTTCTGGGACTCGTTCCGGATCGGCCTCATCTGGTCCATCTCCGTCACCGGTCTTCAACTGGTCGCCGGGATGGGGCTGGCACTGCTGCTCAATGCCGACCTCCGCCTCAAGGGTTTCACCCGAGTCCTCGCGCTGGTGCCCTGGGCCATGCCACCGGTGGTCGTGGCGATCATGTGGAAGCTGATCTATCGCCAGACAGGGCCGTTGAACGCCATCGTGAGCGCCTTCGGCGGCCCCACCAACACGGACTGGCTCGCCAATTTCGACACCGCCCTTCCTGCCGTGATCGTGGTCGGCGTCTGGGTCGGCATGCCGCAGACCACCATCACGCTGCTCGCCGGGCTCCAGCAGGTCCCCATGGAGTTGCACGAAGCGGCGCAAGTGGACGGGGCCAACTCATGGCACCGGTTCTGGAAGATCTCGGTGCCCAGCCTGCGCCCCATCGTGGCCGCCATCACCAGCCTGAACTTCATCTGGAACTTCAACTCGTTCGGTCTGGTCTACGTGATGACCGAGGGTGGGCCGGGCGGCAAGACCATGTTGCCCATGCTGTTCACCTATATCGAGGCCTTCAAGAGCAAGCACCTGGGCTACGCAGCGGCAATGGGGTTGGTGCTGGTGTTGTTCGTACTGATCCTCATGAGCTTCTACCTGTGGTCACAATTCAGGAAGGACAAGGACTGATGGGACGATTCACAAAACCAGCGCAGTACCTCCTGCTGCTCGTCTACCTGGTCTTCCTCGGATTCCCGCTCCTGTGGCTGGTCTCCGCGGCATTCAAGTCCTCGGCCGAGCTCAACTCGCTGCGGGTCAACCTCATCCCGACGGACTGGCACCTGGCCAACTTCCCCGAGGCCCTCGCCAAGCAGGGCCTGATCCGCTCAGGACTGAACTCCACCATCGTCGCCCTGACCACGACCGTCCTGGTCATCGTCGTGTCCATTCCCGCGGCCTACGCCCTCGCCAGATTCAAAGGCAAGCTCCGTACCCTGGGTGTCGGCTGGATCCTGACCAGCCAGGTCTTCCCGGTCATCCTGATCATCATCCCGCTGTTCATCATCCTGAAGAACCTGAACCTCGTCGACTCACTACTCGGCCTTATTCTCGTCTACACCACCTACACCATGCCCTTCGCCCTCTGGATGCTCCAGGGTTATGTGGCCGCCATTCCCAAGGACCTGGAGGAGGCCGGCGCGATGGATGGCGCCAGCCGGTTCAAGGTGCTGCGGGAAATCGTCTTTCCGCTGCTGATGCCCGGGATCGTGGCCACCGCCATGTTCGCGTTCGTATCCGCCTGGAACGAGTTTTTCTTCGCGCTGGTGCTCATCCAGACACCCGACAACTACACGCTCCCCATCACGCTCAAGATGTTCGTGGGCGGCGAGGGCAAGGTGGCGCTGGGGCCGTTGGCAGCTGGCGCAGTCATGGCCGCCATACCCAGCCTCGTCTTCTTCGGATTCATGCAACGCAAACTCACAGGTGGGCTGCTCGCCGGAGCAGTCAAGGGCTGACGCCCGCCATACGAAAGGAAACAGTCATGAAGAAGCGCACATCAAAGCTGCTGGCGCTCGTGGGGGTCGGCGCGCTCGCCCTCACCGCCTGCACCTCGACCGGAGGCCCGACGACTCCCGAGAGCACACCCGATGAAGCCGTGTCATCCGCGGCGCCTCCCGCGGAGAAGGTGGACCTGACGTTCCAGTCACTGTCCGACCAGCCCGGAGCGATCGCGGCCACCGCGGAGGTCGTCAAGAAGTGGAACGACGAGAACCCGATGGTGCAGGTGACGATCGTGCCAGCTGGCTGGGACGGGGTTTACGACAAGCTTGTCACCCAGTTCGCTGGCGAGGCAGCGCCGGACATCATTCACTACGAGGCAGCCTCGGTCATCCCGTTCGCGCTGGACGGCTATCTGGCGGACCTGACCCCCTACATCTCGGATGACCAGAAGGCCGACGTCAGCGACGGCGTCTGGGAATCCGTCACTGTCAATGACCAGATCATCGGGATACCGACAGAGCTGCAGTCCTACATGGTGTTCGCCAACACCAAGATGCTGGAGGCCGCCGGGGTCACTATGCCCACCGGCGACACCCTGAAGTGGGAGGACTTCCGTGCCATGGCCAAGCAGGCCACCACCAGCGGCCAGTTCGGTCTGGGGTGGGGCCTGAAGTCCCCCACCGCAACCTTCATGTCGCTGGGGTTGGGCAACGGCGGCGTCTACTTCGAAGGTGAGGGTGATGATGCCAAGGTTGTCGTCGGCGACGGCGAACTGAAGCTCCCCACCGAGATCATGGCCATGAAGACCGAGGACAAATCACTCGAACCGTCGACGTTGACCCAGTCGGGCGGCGACGTGCTGGCCGGGTTCTATGCCGGCCAGTACGCCATGACGGTCCAGGGCTCGTACCAGGCGGCCAACATCGCCAAGGACGCACCCGAGGGCTTCGAGTGGGCAGTGCTCCCCGCGCTGGAGGGCACCAAGTCGGCAGCACAATCCGCCAATCCGCAGACCCTGTCCGTGAACATCGATTCCAAGAACGTCGAGCAGGCAGCAGCGTTCGTCACCTACTTCACCGATCCGAAGAACATGGCTGCACTGAACATCGCGGATGCCCTCATCCCGGCATCCAAGTCTGCGCGGGACCTGATCGCCGAGCAGACCGGAGGCAAGGATGGCTGGACCGAGATCCTCAAGTCCGGTGAGTACCTGGAGGCCGCTCCCTTCATGAAGGTGCCCAACTACACGCAGTGGAAGGACACGGTTGCCACACCCGCTTTCCAGAGGTTCCTCGCGGAGCAGACCGACGCTGACGGGCTCAGCAAGGATCTGACCGACGGGTGGGACCAGATCAACCGTTGATCGTTGACGGGTGGGGAGCGGGGGGACTCGCTCCCCACTGTGATGTGGACAACAGTGGGGTGACTGAGAAGGGGATCATCGTGAACCAAGAGTTTCTTGCCCGTGCACAGGCGGTTGTGGTGGGCGTGGCGGTGGCCGATGCCCTGGGTGGTGCCACCGAGGGATGGACTCCGGAACAAATTCGGGAGCGCCATGACGGGCGCGTCACCGGCATAGTTGGCCCGTACAACCGGAACTGGGCAACGGCGCGGCCCATCGCGCCGTACCACAAGGGTGACGGACACATCACGGACGACACCTTGATGACGAACCTGCTCATCGACGTCTACGCGGAGCGGCGCGCCCATCTGGACGCCTACGCCATGGCTGATGGCCTCGTACCGTTGATGATCAGCAAGGTGGTGTGGATCCCTGAGCTGGAGCGGGAAACCATCCCGCTCCAACGCGTGTTCCTGGCAGAGAAATATCTTGTCCAACGCCTCCACTACGGACACGTCGACCCGCGCGAGGCTGGCGTCGGAAACATCGTCAACTGTGGCGCCGCCATGTACATGGCGCCCGTCGGCGTGGTCAATGCCGGCGACCCCGCGGCCGCCTACGCCGAGGCGATCGACATGGCCGGCGCTCACCAACTGTCCTACGGACGTGAAGCCGCCGGTGTCTTCGCTGGCGCCGTCGCTTCCGCGCTGGCACCGGGAGCCACACCCGAGACGGTCATCCAGGCCGCCCTTGACCTGGCACACGACGGAACCCGCACTGCCATTGAGGCTGTGGTGGCGGCCGCGAGGCAGGCGAAACCCAGCGACGATCTCAACGAGGTGCTGCGGGACGCGGTGGCCCCCTACGATTCCGTGGGTCCCGACTACCGCAACCAGTCCATGGAGGCCCGGCGCCCCTCACGCATCAAGGCCATTGAAGAGCTTCCCGTTGCACTGGGCTTCGTCCTCACTTCCGGTGGGGACTACCGGGAGGCCGTCCTGGGTGCCATCAACTACGGCCGGGACGCCGACTCGATTGCGGTCATGGCCGGCGCCATCTGTGCTGCCATGCAGGGCCTCGACGGCGTGCCCGCCGAATGGGTGGAGGGCGTCTCCGAGGGCTCCCGGCTTGATCTGCACGCCGCCGGGAAGGTGCTCGGTGAGGTCGCAGTCGAGATCCTCCGGGAGGACGCCGTCCGGGCGCGCGCACGACTGAGCGCACTGGAGAGGATGGGGATGGCGTGACGCGGCTCACCTGGGCCCACCCGGAGGACCTGCTCCCCCACGAACTGGTCGCCAGCACCGCCTTCGGGAAGGACCCGTCCGCGATCTCTCTGATCGCAGAGCGTTGGGAGACCGCGGGCGGAACCCTGGTTCCGGCAGTGTCCGGGGCCAGCGACGAACACGCCGACCTGCGGCCCCTTGCCCGACGACTGCTGGATGAACTGGATGCGCTTGTCGCCATGGAGGATCCCGCCCAACCGGAGGGCATCGACGACATCCTGGCGGCAGCCGATCCGATGCCCCCACTCGACGGCGCAGATGACGACTTCCAGGACCGCGTCCGCGGCGGCTGGTTGGGCCGCTCCGCCGGCTGTGTCCTCGGCAAACCTGTGGAGAAGATCCCACGCCGGGGCATCGAGGAGATCGCCCGGTCCACCGGCAACTGGCCCATCGCGGGCTACTTCACCGGCGTGGGGCTGCCCGAGGATGTTGCGGCACGCTGGCCATGGAATCGACGCAGCGCCCCGACGTCGCTGGTGGAGACCATCTCGACCATCCCCGAGGATGACGACTTGAACTTCGCACTCCTGGCGTTGGAGTTGGCCGAGAGCGGGACCTTCGACACCGACGACGTCGCGACACTGTGGTTGAACAACATGCCCGCGGGACGGGTGTTCACCGCCGAGCGCGCCGCCTATCGCAACCTGCTGGATGCGTGGCCCACGGACGAGGTGGCCGAGCGCCGCAACCCCTTCCGGGAGTGGATTGGTGCCCTGATCCGCGCCGACGTCTTCGGGTGGGTGAACCCGGGCCGCCCCGTCGCCGCAGCCCGCCAGGCCTGGGTGGATGCCCGGCTGACCCATCGTCGCGCCGGGGTGTACGCCGCCATGTGGTCGGCGGCGCTGTGCAGCGCGGCCGTCGTGGTGCGAGCGGACGATCCGGATCCGGTGTCGAGCGTGCTGGCCGCCGGGTTGGCGGTTGTCCCGTCCCACTCCCGGTTCGCCGCCGATGTCCGCTTCGGCGACGCCACCGCTGCCGGTGCCACAAGCCTGGCGTCAGGTCTTGACGCGCTGCACGGGCGGTTCGCCGGCATGCACTGGGTGCACTCACTGAACAACGTCGCCACCATCGCGTTCGCACTGCGCTGGGCCGCACGCGGGCCAGCCCTCGACTTCGGGGCGGGAATCGCCGCGGCCGTGGCAACCGGCTGGGACACCGACTCCACAGGTGCCACGGTCGGATCAGTCCTGGGCGCCATGGTGGGCGCGTCGCGACTGCCGCGCGCGTGGATTGCCCCGTTCGAGGCGAACGGCCCCGCGTCCATCTCGACCTCCATCCCGGGACCACCCGCGCATGACATCGAGGCCCTCACCCGTCGCACCTGCGCCGTCGCGCAGCAGCAGCTGAGGACGGGGGACAACGCATGAGCTTCAATCCGTTGGTGCCGCGCGAGATCGACCTGCCCCGCCCATGGGCACCGGAGGCACCCTTGATCGACCTCGACGACGGCAAGATCCTGGCTGCGCCCTCCGATCCCGCGCTGTGGCCCGCCTTCCGCGCCCGGATCACTGCCTGGCGCGCCGATGCCACACAACGGCTGGGCTACGACGACGTCTTGTACCAGCGTCCGGACTCGGCCTGGGCCGCCACCTGCTTCACGGTGGCGCAGGTCTGGCTGTGGGACGAACTCCTCTACGACTTCGATGCAGTCAGGTTCACCCCGGAGAAGCTGGCGGCGGACTTCGAGCGCTTCGGGGGGCTCGACGCCGTGGTGCTCTGGCACGCCTACCCCGTCATCGGCATCGACGAGCGCAACCAGTGGGACTGGTATCGCGACGTGCCCGGCATCGTGGAACTCGTCGGAGAACTCCACCGCCTGGGCCTGCGGGTCTTCATCGACTACAACCCCTGGGACACGGGCACGCGCCGCTCCGGGGAGGACCGTTTGGAGCTTGCCGCCCTCGTGGCACACCTGGACGCCGACGGCATCTTCCTGGACACCCTTCGTGAGGCGGACCCGGAACTCGTCGAAGCACTGCAGGACGCGAAGCCCGGCGTGGTTCTGGAGGGCGAGTCCAAACTCACCCTGGAGCGGATCAGCGACCACCACCTCTCCTGGGCGCAATGGTTCGCCGACTCGTCGGTGCCCGGTGTCCTCAAGGCCCGCTGGTTCGAGCGCCGCCACATGCAGCACCACGTCCGGAGGTGGCACCGCGACCACTCCGGCGAGCTGATCTCCGCCTGGCTGAACGGCACGGGAGTCATGGTGTGGGAGAACGTTTTCTCCTCCTGGGTCGGCTGGAACCGGCGCGACGCCGCCACCCTGGCACGCATGGTCACCTGGCAGCGGGCGCTGGCCGACGTCCTGGTCCGCGGCGAGTGGACACCGCTCTTCGACGTGGGCGAGAACCTCGTCGCCGGTGAATACTCTCTGGGCGGCACACGTTTGGTGGCCGTGGCCAATACGAGCGACGACGACCACATGCTTCCGGTCCCCCTCGCGAATGAGGGGATCACCGCCCTGGACCTGGAGACGGGTCTGCCTGCCCGAGCCCGGGCGCGCATCCCGGCCCACTCCATCGGCGGCATCGTCGAGGTCCGCGGTGCCATCCCACCAGAGATCACTGCGGCGGCCGCCACAGTGACGGAGCGTCCCCATGACCCGGATGCAGCCTTCCCGTACCGGGACACCGTGCGACTCCAGGGGGATGCCTCCCCTCTCGGCCCCCCCGCCTCCAGGTCCGGTGTCCTTGTCCCGCCGGGACGTCACCGGCTCACCGTGCGGTACCGCATGCGCGAGACGGGAATCTACGCGGAGGCACCGTTCGTGAACGAATGGAAGCCCCTCCCACCACGCCTGCACGACCTGCGCACCCTCGAGCGGGTCGCCGACCTGGCAACCGCGGTGCAGGTCTCCGACGACATCACGGCCGAGGAGTTCCACTCGTTCGTCCAGCAGAGCGGCTACGCGCCGCGCTGCACCCAACGATTCGCGCCCGTGTCCGGAACGGGCCCGGCGACGGGTGTGAACCTCTCGGACGCCCGGGCCTATGCCGCTTGGGTCGGCGGTCGGCTCCCCACCGAGGACGAGTGGCAACTCGCCGCGGACCGTCCCGGCTGGAGCAGGACGCGGCCCGAGGTGTGGAACTGGACGGAATCCGAACACAGCGACGGTCGCTCACGGTTCGTCATCCTCAAGGGCGGGAGTGCCTACCGGGCCGAGGGATCGGACTGGTACGTCGAGCCGGGTCCACAGTCGCCGGACTTCTCGTTCAAATTCCTGCTCCCCGGTCTCGGGATGGCCCGCTCCCCCCGGATTGGGTTCCGCGTTGCGTGGGACGAGGTGACACCCACATGACCGACCAGGAAACCGCAGGTCCGCTGGCGGACCTTCGGGTGCTCGACCTGTCCACGCTGTTCGCCGGGCCCATGGCAGCCATGCACCTGGGGGACATGGGCGCCGAGGTCATCAAGATTGAGCACCCACGCCGTCCGGATCCCTCGCGCGGTCACGGTCCCAGCAAGGACGGTGTCAACCTGTGGTGGAAGACGCTGGGGCGCAACAAGCGCACCATGACCGCGGACCTGTCGACCAGCGGTGGACGCGACGTCCTCCTGCGCCTCGTCGAGACGGCCGACGTCCTCGTCGAGAACTTCCGGCCCGACACCCTGGAGAGGTGGAGCCTCGGCCCCGACATCCTGCTCGGCCGGAATCCGCGCCTGGTCATGGCCCGGGTGACCGGTTTCGGGCAGGTGGGCCCCTACCGGCGCCGCCCGGGCTTCGGCACGCTCGCCGAGGCCATGAGCGGGTTCGCCGCCCTCACTGGGGAGCCGGACGGTCCGCCCACGTTGCCACCGTTCGGCCTTGCTGACGGCATCGCCTCCCTGGCCACCGCGTACGCGGTGATGACAGCGCTCCATGCCCGCGACGCCTCAGGTGTGGGGCAGGTGATCGACCTCGCCATCATCGAACCAATTCTCGCTCTGCTGGGACCGCAGATCACGCGCTGGGCGACGTTGGGCACCCTGGCGCCACGCACCGGGAACCGCTCGTCCAACAACGCCCCCCGCAACACGTACCGCACACGCGACGGGGGCTGGGTAGCGGTCTCCACTTCGGCGCAGTCCATCGCTGAGCGGGTGATGACGCTCGTCGGACGTCCGGACTTCATCGACCAGCCATGGTTCACCAGCGGGGCCGGGAGGGCGGAGCACGGCTCGGAGCTCGACGAGGCAGTGAGCACCTGGATCGCCGCACGGGACCGCGACGATGTGGTGTCGCAGTTCGAGGAGGCCCAGGCGGCTGTGGCACCGATCTATGACGCCTCCGACATCGCCGTCGATCCGCAGTACGAAGCTCTGGGCACCATCGTCACGCTCCCCGACGACGACTTGGGCGAGGTGGCCATGCAGGGCCCCCTCTTCCGTCTCTCCGACGGCGTCCCCCCGGTCCGTTTCACGGGCCGGGCGCCGGGCGCGAACACCGACGAGGTGCTTGCCGACCTCGGGTTCAGCCGCGACGACGTTGCCCTGTTGCGCCGGGAGGGATCCGTATGACACCCGCACTGACCTTGTTGTACGCACCGGCTGACCGGCCCGACCTGGTGGCCAAGGCGTTCGCGTCCAGGGCCGACGTCGTGCTGATCGACCTGGAGGACGCCGTCGCTGCGGGCGGCAAGGACCACGCAAGGGAGGCATTGCCGGCCCTGATGGAATCACTCCTGCAGGAACACCCCGGGCGGAGCGTCCAAGTGCGCGTCAACAGTCTCAGCACGACATGGTGCGCCGACGACCTGACCATGGCGGCGCAACTGGACCCCGCCGTGGCGGTCCGACTGCCGAAGGTCGAATCCGATGACGACATCCGCGCCGTCGCCCAGGTGGTCGGCGTCCGGGCCATCCATGCCCTGCTGGAGTCGGCACTCGGCGTCGAACACGCCTTCCAGATCGCCACCGCAGGCGTCGTCAGCGTCGGGCTGGGAGAGGCGGACCTGAAATCGAGTCTCGGCGTTGACGACGACGCTGGTCTCGGCTGGGCACGCTCCCGGCTGGTCAATGCGACGCGGGCAGCCGGCCTCGGCGCACCCTCGATGTCCGCCTTCACGAACCTGGTGGACACGGACGCCCTGCGGGACTCGTGCCGCGAAGGTCGCCGGTTGGGCTTCATCGGAAGGGTGGCGATCCACCCGAAGCAACTCGTCGTCATAGAGCAGGCGTTCCTTCCCTCACCGGGCCAGCTTCAACGGGCCGAGGAGGTTCTGACCAGTCTCGCCGGTGCCACCGCGGAGGGTCGTGGAGTGGTTGTCCTGGCCGACGGCCGGTTCCTCGACGCGGCCATGGTGAGGCGCGCCGAGGACACCGTCGCCCTCGCGGACCGGCTCACCTGAAGCGCACGATGTTGTTGAACACCCACCTGAACTCCATCGTGTAGCTCCAACCGCCGCCCGATCGGGGCTGCGCGACCACATCCTGTGACCAGATGGAGCTGCGGCACCCGTTTCTGCCGGTCTCTGGGGTGTCGCACTCCGTCCGCCATTTCCGCCCATCCGCCGCTGTCCACATTCCTGCAAAACCGAGCGGATTGGTGGCCCATTGCTCGCGCTTCATGTACGGCAGGTACGTCAGGTTGTTGAAGACCCAGCCGATCTTCTTGACGAACCGACCGTTGTCGTAGCGCACCTGGGTGGCCCGGATCTCGGTGCGGCACCGCACCGTCTGGGAGTAGCTCTCACACTGGGTGAACCACCAGCGCCCGTTGACGTGATGCAATCCGGGCGTCGAGTACAGGTCCGTCTGCCCACCGGTCTGTGCACCGCCGCTCGTGCTCCACGAAGGGCTTGGCGAAGGGCTCGGCGAGGTCGCCGGGACGCTCGTTGTGGGCTTCGGGCTCGCGCTCGGCGTCGGGCTCGGTGTGGGTGTGGGTTCCGGCTCGTCGCCGATCCCCAACCTCACCACGAACACGTCACCCTCCCCGTGGTTGTCCACGGTGGTGGTGGATCCATAGGTGAGTCCGGTGAGCGCGATATCGCCGTCATTCCTGAGCGCCACGTAGAGGTTTCCCTCGTCGTAGGTGTCGGCGCCGTCGCGATCCGAGGTGCCCAGCTGGCGCTTCCCGAGGAGTTGCCCGGAATCGTCGATGGTGGCGGTGAACACGTCGGTGCCCCCCGAGCTGACGCCGATCCGCCCGTCGGTGTGGCCGGTGATCGTGGCCGTACCGGAGACGTCGACGGCGACGTCCGTGGCGCGGTCGTCTCCAAGGCTGCCCATCTGGGTGCTCCAGAGTGTGTCACCCTCCGGGCCGACCTTGCGCAGGAACGCATCGTTGCCACCCGCTGAAGCTTCGCCGAGGACACCAGAGGTGAACCCCGCCACCAGGACTTTGCCGTCAGTGGCGACAGCCAGAGCGGAGACCTGGTCATCACCGGACGTACCGAGCGGCCGGATCCATTCCCGCACCCCCTCGGCCGTGTACCTGGCCAGCCAGCCGTCCAGGCCACCGAGCCCCTGGGCGCCGGGCATGGCGGCCGAGGCCATCCCACCCACATAGACGGCGCCATTGGGCGCCTGGGCAATGGCCAGACCCTTGTCCTCGCCCGCGCCACCAAGTTGGTCAACCCAGGCGATCTCTCCCGCCGGTGTCAGCAGTGCCAGGAACGCATCCTTGTCCCCGGCGTTCGGCTGCCCATTGAGGCTTCCCTTCGTGTAGCCAGCAACCAGGAGCCCGCCCCGCACCGACGGCGCCGTGGCGTAGACCCTGTCCGCGGCTGAGGGGTCACCGAACTGGGTGACCCAGGCGAGTCCGCCGCCGCCTCCCAGACGAGCCGCAAACCCGTCATCGCTGGTGGGCGAGGCGTGGTGGCCGTCGATGTTGCCACGGGTGTAGCCGCCCACGTAGTGGTCGTTCCCCGGCCCCTGCTCCACGCCGTAGATGCGGTCGTTCTCCGACGTCGCCAACGACGTCGACCACTGGGTGGTGCCGTCACCGTCCCGGGAGACGACCACCCCATCGAGACCACCGCGGGGCGCGATGCCCCCGAACTCCCCGGCGACGCTGAGCGCGACCACCTCACCTCCGTCGACCCTCGGGACAATTCCGCCGGCGCGATCATCACCACCGGTGCCGAGCAGCTCCCCTTCCAGTGGCTGGGGGTCTGACGTTCGTAGGTGCCCCATCACGTCAGCGACACCTTCCCGGAAGGCCGGGCCCCAGACATCCCAGTCGTGTCCGCCGTTCAGAATGCGGAGTTCCGCCGTGATGGCCGGCGACCGCCGCACGGTGTTGTAGAGCCTGGCCGCCTCGAAGTCGAGGTCGTGGTCCGCGTCCGCCGGGTCGGGGTTCATCCACTCGTCGTCACCCACGGCGATGAACAGGTGTGTTGGGGTCGTCGGGTCCAGTGAGGGCAGGAGTGCCGGATAGTTCTTCTGCTCGTAGACGGATTCGTCAAACACGGTGGTTCCGGACCCGAAGGCTCCGAACTCGCGCGCCGATGAGTCGAGGGGCGGGGTGGGAATGTACACGGCCGGGCTCAGGATGATGCCTGCGGCATAGAGATCCTGGTGCGCGAGGGTGTAGCGAAGGGCGCCGTAGCCGCCCATGGAGTAGCCGCCGGCGGCGCGGGCGTCGCGACTCGCCACCGTGCGGTAGGTGGCATCCACATGGGTCACAAGGTCCTTGGTCATGGCGGTCTCGACCCTTTCACCGGCGGGCAGGCCCGCACCGCCGTCGAAATCCGAGTCCACGTAGTAGCTGCCACCCTCGCTCCAGGGGGCATTGGGCATGATGACCACCACGGGAGGAATCTGCCCGTCGGAGATCATCTCGTCGAGAGTGGACTTCACGCGCGGCCACGCCGCCATGGTGTCGCCTCGCCCATGGAACAGGTAGAGGCTCGGGTAGCGTTCCTGCGCCGCGTCGTACCCGGCCGGCAGGTACACGTTGTAGTCGACGGCCACTCCGGCCGAGGCGGCCGGCATCCTCGTGGTGATGATGCTCCCCTCGACGGCATCATCGGCTCGCGACGGGGCAGCCACCATGCCCCAGCCCGCCACTGCCAGGGCGGCGCCGAGCATCGGCATCCCCCAGCGTCGTGCACCGTATTTCTGGACCTGTGACATCGTCGTCTCCGCCCTGGTGTAAACGTTTACATAACATTACGATCCTAGATTCCAGCCGCTTGGCCTGTCAAGGGTTTTGCGCCAGGGCGGCGGTGGCACGCCGGGCAGAGGCGCTTTGAATTACATAGGTTTCCTATGCAATAATGAGGCGTGCCCACAACCTCCCCCTCCGCGACTGCAGCCAACGAGCTGCTGCGACTCGCCGCCCGGCTCTCCCGCTGGGCCAGCGCATCAACATCGTTCGAAGTGCCGTTCGCCCAGGCCCGGCTGCTCGCGCTGATCGACGAACTCGCCCCCGTGCGCGTCAGTACCCTGGCCGACGCCGACCACAGCAGCCAGCCGACCGTCACCGGGCAGGTGGACCGCCTGGTGACTTCGGGCCTGGTCCACCGCGCACCGGATCCCAGCGACGCCCGGGCATCGCTCGTCAGACTCACCGACGAGGGCGCAGGTGCGCTGGTTCGCATGCGCGCAGCCCGCGCCGAGGTCCTCAACCCGGCCATTGCCCAGCTCGACGGCGAGGGCATGCAGCGTGTGGGCGTCGCCATCGACGTGCTGTCCGAACTTCTCGACCTCACTTCCTCCCCTGTTCCCCTTCGAAAGGACCGCTGACCGCCCCGTGTTACGCCAATCCAGAACTGTCTGGTCCGTCGCCTTCGCCTGCGTCATCTCCTTCATGGGGATCGGGCTCGTGGACCCCATCCTCAAGCCCATCGCCGACCAACTCGGAGCCGGCCCGTCCGAGGTCTCGCTCCTGTTCACCAGCTACATGGCGGTCATGGGCATCGCCATGCTCGGCACCGGCTGGGTCTCCAGCCGCATCGGCGCCAAGCGCACGCTCATTCTCGGCCTCATCCTCATCATCATCGGGGCAGCCTGCGCCGGTCTACAGGACGGCGTCGGCGGCATCGTCGCCTTCCGCGCGCTGTGGGGTCTCGGCAACGCGCTGTTCATCGCGACGGCCCTGGCCACCATCGTCAACGCCGCCACCGGCTCCGTCGGACAGGCCATCGTCTTGTACGAGGCCGCGCTCGGCGTCGGGATCGCCGGGGGTCCGCTACTCGGCGGCTGGCTGGGAAGCATGTCGTGGCGCCTGCCGTTCTTCGGCGTGGCCGTCCTGATGGTTGTTGCCGTCATCGCCACCGCCATCAGCCTCCCGAGAAGCGAGATCCCCGTGGAGAAGTCCCAGCTCAGCGAGCCGCTGCGGGCGCTGGGACACCGCGGCCTGCTCACCGTCGGAATCACCGCTCTGCTCTACAACTTCGGTTTCTTCACGCTGCTGGCCTTCACACCGTTCCCGCTGGCCATGAACGCCATGCAGATCGGCCTCATCTTCTTCGGGTGGGGCGTCATGCTCGCGCTCAGCTCAGTCCTGCTGGCACCCCGGGTGCAGCGACGGTTCGGGACGCTGGGTGGGATCGTCGGGGCGCTCGTCGGTTTCGCGCTCATCCTCACAGTGATGGGATTCGGGGCGGAGAACAAGACCGTCCTCATCGTATGCGTCGTCGTCTCCGGCGCCTTCCTCGGCGTCAACAACACGCTGATCACGGAGACGGTCATGAAGATCTCCCCCGTCCCGCGCGGCGTCGCCTCAGCGGCCTACAGCTTCGTGCGGTTCAGCGGTGGCGCCGTCGCACCCTGGCTTGCCGGCACGCTCGGCGAACGCTCTGTCCACCTCCCCTTCTGGGTGGGTGCCGGTGCCGTCCTGCTGGGCGCCGTCGTTCTGTTG
Organism: Propionibacteriales bacterium; assembly: GCA_038242845.1. Classification (GTDB taxonomy): domain Bacteria; phylum Actinomycetota; class Actinomycetes; order Propionibacteriales; family Propionibacteriaceae; genus Arachnia. Next base: position 15,504 of record JBBSRQ010000019.1, read on the forward strand.
ACTGCACGGCACCTGATCAGGACCATTGACAACCAGCCTGATCACGGCGCGGAGCCGGTGGACTCCCGCATCGAGGCCGAAGCACTCACCGTCGGCGACGCCTGAGCCACCCCAAAAGAGCTGCGGCGAAAAGGGGACGCGCAGTCTCGGGACTCACCAGGATTGCGCCTCCGTGCGTCAGATTCTGACTGCGGTCTCCTGGTCTGAGGTGGAACCGGTGCCGCCGATCTCAGCGGCGCTGACCTCGTCGGAGTCGATCTCGACGACAATTTCGTCAGGCTCCTCGGTCTCGGGCATGTCGACGGCGTCGCGGTTCTTGGGATCCGTCAGCCACTTCAGGAAGAACACTGCGGCAACCAACAGGTAGGCGATGGCCATGGTCATCGTCGTTCCGGTGCCCCAACCCACGGCAGCGGCGTGAATGAAGCCGAATCCGGAGAGCAGGGCAGCGATGAGGGAGGTGATGACGCCGGCGATCGGCTGGTTGCGAATGGCGAAGATGGCAATGCATCCCCAGATCAGCGAGGCCAGTGGCGCACCGTTTCCGAGATGGATCAACCCCTCCCACTCGACGCCGGCCGCCGTGAGCGCTTCCGACCCCACCTCATTCGCGTTGGTACCGGCTGCCTTCAACACATTGCCCACCAACGTGAGCGCCCAGTTCCCGATCCATGGGAACAGCGCCACGAAGATGACGGGTACCTCCACACGGGGCGTCTCCCGCACCACCTGGTTGGCGGTGACGATGCCGATGTAGACAAGGATTGGCGCGACGGCCGAAATGGGGATGATCGCCAGGAGCAGCCCACCGAGGGTGAACAGACCGAAGATCATCATGCTGAAGCCCGAGGCCACGGAGTAGCCCAGGCGTGCACCCAGGGCCTTCCATCCCACGTGCCCCACGTAGACCGTGACGGGGAAGGGGTTGCCGAATGCTGCACCGATCAGCGACGTGATGCCGTTGCCGAGCATCACCGAACGCGTCTTGTACGGGTCACCAGCGGCATGGGCGGATTCGATGTTCTCCAGGTCGAAGACGTAGTTGGCCAGACCCAGCGGCAGCGCTGAGGCGAGGTACGGCAGCGCGTTGGGAAGTCCGTCGAGGAAGTTTGTGACGTGCAGCGTCGGGACCTGGAACCCCGCCTGCGAGACCGCTGCCGTGATCGCCTCGGTCGACTGGAGGCCGAATGCCCAGGCCAACCCGGATCCTGCCAGCAGCAGGAGCAGGCCGGTGGGAATCTTCTTGAACAGCGGCTTGCGGCCGAACCAGTTGATGAAGATGAGCGTGAGGACAACGAGCCCCACCACCGGGGTGGAGAACGACTGCAGCATCGGGTTCATGGCCAGCAACAGCAGACCCAGGCCCGCGAGGCAGGACAGGAGGACCGTGCGGGGGATCAGGCGGCGCAGCGTGTCACCGACGAAGGACCCGACGATCAGGATCGACGCCTCCAGGACACACCAGACGAGACCGATGCCCAGCGCGAACTCCGCGTTCTGGGTGGTCTGGTAGACGGGCATCAGGACGAGGAACGTCACGGCGAAGATCGACGGCGCGCTGGGTCCCGAGGGCAGCACCGTCACGTCCGTGCGACCCGTGGCCTTCGCCATCCGGAACGCGAGCACGGTGTACCAGGCGCTGGCGATGAAGATTGCCATGCCGAAGGCGGGCGCAATGCGCCCCAACACCATGTCCGAGGGAAGGCCCACCACGATTGTCAGGAGCGCGATCATCGTGAGGAGGTTGGTCAGGTTGTTGACGAGAAGGCCGAAGTAGGCCGCCCAGTCCCCCTTGGCCCAGAACTGTGGCTTGAAGGTGGTGGCGTTGCCCGTGCTGGCTGTGGACATGACATGAACCCTTTGTGAATGGGGCGGTGGGCGCCGACGGTGGCGCCCACCGGGATGGTCAGAAAATCTCAGCCAGCGCGAGCGTGGCCTGGTGGAACGCCTCCAGCGGCGGATGCGTGAGGCCGGCGCCGATCATCCCAATGCCGGCGTCCTTGTGGGCGATGGCAGTGTTGATGACGGGCAGAACGCCGGTCTCCTCCACCTTGCGGACGTCGATGCCCGTGGCAACGCCACGGAAGCCGAGGATCGGGATGGTGAGGTTGGGGTTGGTGGTGGTGGTGATCTGCATCATCGAGCGGGAGTACTCGATGGCCTCAGAGACGGTGCCACCCACAAGCGGGACAATCGCCGGAGCACAGGCCATGGCGAAGCCACCGATGCCATACGTCTCCGTGATCGCCGAGTCGCCGATGTCCAGGCCCTTGTCCGCCACCGTGAAACCGGCGAACAGCGGCCCCTCCACGAACTGCGCAGGGCCGACGAACCACTGGTCGCCTGTGCCGGCCACGCGGATGCCGAAGTCGACACCGTTGCGACACATGGCGGTGACAACGGTGGAGTCCTTGATGCCCTTCGCGGAGTCCAGGGCAGCCTTCGATGCGGCCATCCAGGTGGGCCCGGAGAAGTACTCGGAGCTCAGTACGAAATTGAATACGTCCTGCTGGTCCTTCGTGGAGAATGACGAGTTCAGGATGTGCGGGGTCAGCGCCTGGATCAGGAGCGTGGTGCCGGCATTGTTTCGGTTGTGCGCCTCGTCACCCATGTGGAGGGCCTGGGCCAGCATCATGCGCAGGTCGATCTCCTTGGCGGATTCCATGGCGTCGCGGAGAATGGGTCCGAGCACGTCGCGCATCCAGATGAGGCGGTCGATCACACTCTGGTCATTGGCGCCCATCCGCAGGATTTTCGCGAGCTGTTCGGACAGGTTCGTGAAGGCACGGTTGCCGTAGGGACGGTTCTCCACGATGTGCATGAACATTGATGCGGACGTGACACCGGCCATCGACCCGACGCAGTCATGCTCGTGGCACGGCGCGAAGGTGATGTCACCGGAGCGGGCGACGACGTCCGCCTCCTCGACGTCCTTGGCGAGACCCTCGAACACCAGGGCGCCGGTGACGGCACCCTTCATGGCGCCGGCCATGCGGTCGTACTCGATGGGCGGGCCGGCGTGCAGGATGGTGGTTTTCGTCATGCCGGGCACCACCTCGAGCGCCGGGGCGAAGCCCACGAGCACCGGCTGGGAGCCGATGATGCGTTCGACGGCCTTGGCGTTGGCTGCCTCGATCCGCTCGGCGATGTCGGTCTGCGCCAGCGTCGTCAGCGCGGCGACGACGTCGGGGCGTCCACCACCGGGCGGGCTCCACTCAAGGTGCGTGACGGGCGTGCCCTGGGATTCGACGTCCTCGGCGAACATGGCCGCGCCGACGTTGATGACGGACAGCTGACGGGTGAACAGGTCGGTGACGGGGCTCATGCCAGGTCTCCCTTCGAGACGAATTCGCGGGCCAGCAGGCCCGTGTTGGTGGAGGACGAGGCCCAGGTGACGTCTGCCTCAGCGAGCTTGGCGACCTGGTCGTCAATGTTCTGCGAGTCGGCGTCGGTGCCCAGGATGTAGGCGAGGATTTCCAGGTGGCGCCCCTCGGAGGCCGCCAGTTCCTTGGCCTGCTTGAAGGCCGGCATCATGACGCCCACCGGGTCGGGATTGGAGCCGTAGCCAAGGACGAAGTCGAGGACGATGACACCCACCTCGGGATCTTTCGCCTCCTCAAGGAACCGCGCAATCCTGTTGGACGGGTCGATCATGGGGTGCGGCTTGCCGTTGGTGAACTCGTCCTCACCGAAGTCGAGGAACGTGTGGGCGCGCGAGGGATCGGTGCCCCCAAGTTTGAACTCGGCCTCCTTGCGAATGTTGGAGTACACGTCGTCGTACTTCTCCATGGCCAGGAACATGGCCTCGTCGCAGATGGTGCCGCCGCAGTAGAGGGCCCGGATGTACTTCTGCTCGGGGGTGAGCTTGCCGCGGACCTCCTCGATGAGGGGCCAGTTGAGCGAGTGCATGTCCAGGTCCTCCTCGCGGACACCGGTCAGCTTGACGGCTTCCAGCGCTGCGGGCTTGGTGCGGTCGGAGAAGGTGATTCCCCGTTCCTCGGCCGCCGCGCGGATGTCGTCGCCGGCGCCCAGGAAGCAGGCCACTGACGGCTTGGCGGAGGCTGCCAGGCGGTCCAGCACCCTGGCAGCCACCTCGGCTGCCGGCGGCTTGGAAACCACGACGATGACGTCGGTGTTCGGATCGGCGTCCAGGGCGGCGATGCCGTCGAGCATCATGATGCCGCCCACCTCCTTGCTGAGGTCACGACCGCCGGTACCGATGAGCTGCGAGATCCCGGCGCCGAAGTCGTGGATCCGGACGCTCATCTCCTGCGAACCGGTGCCCGATGCGCCGACGATGCCGATGCGGCCGCGGCGGACTTCGTTGGCGAAGCAGAGGGAGACACCATTGAGGATGGCGGTGCCGCAGTCGGGACCCATCATCAGCAGGCCCTTCTCGTGGGCCTTCTTCTTCAGCGCGATCTCGTCGTCGAGCGACACATTGTCGGAGAAGAGCATGACGTTCAGGCCGTTGTCGAGGGCGGAGTGCGCCTCGCGTGCCGCGAAGGCACCGTTCACGGAGATGACGGCAATGTTGGCGTCGGTGCGACCCTCGGCGGCGCTGGCCACGGTGTGGTAGGTCACGGAGTCAGCGGAGTCCGCTGCTGGCTTGCGGTCCAGCAGCGCCACCAGGCCCTCGAGTGCAGCGTCGGCCGAGTCCTCGTCGGACGTGACGACGATCAGCACCAGGTCGCCCGGTGTGCAGTCCTCAATTTCAGGGGTGATCAGCCCCTGGTTGGTGAGAATCTCCTTGTTCATGGGGGTGGCCATGGCCGCGACGGCGTTGGTGACCCCGTCCAGGGCGTTGGCCTTGGTGGAGATGGACATCAGCGACACGGAGTCGATGTAGGTGTTCTTCTTGACCAGGGTCCGAGTGGACATCAGTGTTCCTGACTTTCTTGGTGGAGGCGGACAGCGGTGAGCAGACCCAGTGCCAGGTCCGCTCCGGAGGTGTGACCGATTGCCTTGACGTCGGCGACGAGGTGGTCGGGGTTGGGGATGGGGGCGCCGCAGAGCCACGAGTACAGGTCCTCGAGCGGCTGGACGGCGCGCCCACGCAGGGCGCAGCGCATCGCGGTGAGCGACAGGTCGTTGGTGGTTTCGGCCTCGACGACGCGGGCGACAGCCCGGCACACGATGTCCAGGCCGCCACCGAGGCGGCTCGCCACGAAGGCGGCGCCCGTCAGCACGTCATCGCCGGTGGGCGTCAGGCCAATGCCCAGGCCAGCCAGGGAGGAGGCAGCGTCGTGCGTGCCCTCCTCATCGCCACCGAGCACGGCCGTCTGCAGCGCCTCGAGGGACCGCGTGACCCGTTCCGCGACCGCAGTCTCGAACGGCGACGTCCCCTGCAGCGACGACGGGGTGCCGAGCAGGGCGCCCATCTGGGAGACCCGTTCGGCCACGATGGCGCCGCTGGCGGGAGCATCGGCCCACGCCGGCGTGGCGGCTGTGATGATCACGAGCGACCTGCCCACGGAGATCGTGTGGCCATCGCCCACCACGTCGTCGCCCGGGGCGATGCCGTAGTGGTCCATGCGGTCCAACCCCAGCCTGATGGAGCGCGGCCCGCGTGCAACGGAGGCGCTGGTGAGGCTCAGGAGTTCTGGCTGACCGGTGGTGACGTTGATGACGGAGCGGAACGTGGAGTGCACGCGGCCACGCAGGCCGCTCCGCAGACCCGCGAGAACCTCGCGGTCGCCGACGATCGCCGTCGTGTGCAACACCGTCCCGCTCACGTCGTCAGACCTGGTCCGCGGTGAGGAGTGCAGCGATCTCGGTGAAGCCTTTGTCCCGCGCGTGCTGCAGCGGGCTCACGCCCCACTGGTCGACCATGGAGGGGTCGGCACCCGCAGCGAGCAGAAGCTTCACGATCTCCTGCTGCACGGGTCCACCGTCCTGGAGGATGACGGCCTCCAGAAGGGGCGTCCAGCCGCAGATGTTGGTGAGGTTGACGTTGACGTCGGTCTCCTCGGCCAGGTAGCGCACCACGTCGACGTGGCCCTTCTCTGCCGGCGGGTGGATCCCGGCGCCACCGAAGCGGGTGACCAGGGTCAGGTCCGCGCCGGCTTCGGCCGTCAGGCGGACGAGTTCGAGGTTGCCGGAGATGCATCCCCACAGGAACGGGTTGAGGCTGACGTTGTCCTGGAGATCAATGTCTGCGCCAGCCTCGATGAGTGCTGACACGACGTCGAGCCGTCCGGCCTTGGCGGCGATCAGCACAGCGGTCCGGCCGAGGGTATCGGTGGCGTCCACGTCGCGGGCTGCCAGGCCAGCGGTGATTTCCTCTGCTGGCGCCGTGGCGACCAGGGTGGGCCATTCCGTCGCGCTCTGTGGTGCAGTCCTCATCGTCAACCCTCTTTTGTCTCTTACGATCCGTAGTTTGCTCTCGCTATATGGTATACCACATACATGAGAATCGTGTTGGCCCTCGGCGGTAACGCCCTCACCGGCCCCAAGGAATCTGTACAACCGGCCCACCAGATCGCAGCCGTGGAGGCTGCGACCCCGCAAATCGCCGCCCTCGTGGCCGAAGGACACCAGGTCCTGCTGTCCCATGGCAACGGCCCCCAGGTGGGCAACATCCTGTCCAAGAACGACATCGCCAGCCCCGTCCTGTCCCCCGTCCCCCTCGACTGGTGCGTCGCCAACACGCAGGGCTCCATCGGCTACATCCTGTTGAACGCCCTGGACGCATCGCTGTCGAAGGCGGGCGTCAGCACACGAGCAACCGTGGTGGTTTCCCGCACCGTCGTGGATGCCGATGACCCGGCCTTCACCAAGTTCACCAAGCCGGTGGGACGGTTCGTGGACCCTGAGATCGCGCAGCGCCTCTCGCTGTCCGGACAGTACTTCGTGGACTCCGGTGAGCAGGGGTGGCGACGGGTCGTCGCCAGCCCGCAGCCCCTGGAGATTGCGGAGGCTCCTGCGATCGCGGCACTGCTCGACGCGGGCTTCCTCGTCGTCGCCGGCGGCGGCGGCGGCATCCCCGTCATCCGCACCGGTGACCACGAGTTCAAGGGCGTCGAAGCGGTCATCGACAAGGACCTCAACTCAGTCCTGCTGGCCGATCAGATCGACGCGGAGGTGCTCGTCCTGGCCACCAACGTCGACAATGCGTGGCTGGACTGGGGTACCGACAAGGCACGAGCCCTCGGTGTCGTCTCCGTCACCGAGATGCGCGGCCACCTGTCCGACGGACAGTTCCCGCCCGGCTCCATGGGCCCCAAGGTCGAAGCCATCTGCCGCTTCGTGGAGACCACGGGCGGCAAGGGAATCATCACCAATCTCGACAGCATCACTGATGCCATCGACGGCAAGGCCGGCACCGTCGTCGTTCCGGATACCGAGGAGTCGCGATGAGTCCGTCGATGGGGCCAGAGAACGAGGCCCTGGTGGACATCCCACCCTCAACACTGGACACCTACGCCCGGCGGGGCTACTCCCCGGAGGTGCTTCCCGTGCCGCCCGCCGACCGCACGTGGGGCGTCCGGGACTACATCAGCGTGTGGATGGGACCCATCCACAACATCCTGTCGTACTTCACGGTGGTGGGATTCTTCGCGCTTGGTCTGGGCGCGACGCAGGTGGTGGCAGCCATCTTCACTGCGGCGGTCATCGTGTCCATCGGCTACGTGTTGAACGGTCACGCGGCCTCCCGTTACGGCATTCCCTTCGCCATGCAATTGCGCAACACCTTCGGCGTACGCGGTGCGCTGCTGCCCACGCTCCTGCGTGGCCTCATCGCCGGTTTCGTCTTCTTCGGCGTCACCACGATCTCCTCGGCGCAGGCGCTTGACGTCGTCCTCACCCGCATCTTCCCCGAGTTCATGCAGGTGGGCGGTGGAGCCTCCATCCTGGGACTCGCGGTGCCGACAGCCATCTCCTACGCGATCATGTGGATCGTCACGGTCGCCCTGTACCTGGGCGGCATGACGTTCATCGACAAGTTCTCCAAGTGGGCCTCACCCGCCGTCTACGTCCTCATCGTCATCGGCGTGGTCATCGCCATCGGCAACGCGGGTGGCATCGGTGCAGCGTTCGAGTTCGACCCCGTCGACTCCCCCGTCACGCCACTGGTGTTCATCTCCTGCGTGTCCGTGCTGGTGTCCAACTGGGCGGGACCCATCGTCAACATCGGCGACCTCACCCGCAACGCGAAGTCCATCAAGGCGCCCATCATTGGGTTCCCGATCGGCGTGCTCGTGTCCTACGCACTGTTCGCCCTCGTGACCGTCGCCTTCATGGCGAGCCTGGCCGCCGTCACCGACGTCGACCCCAGCAACCCGACGATCTTCGTCGACGCGATCAACTCCATCGGCAACCCTGTGGTGGTCATCCTGCTGATCCTGGCCATGAATGTCGGCGCCGTCGCGTTCGTGGTGTTCGGAAACATGCTGCCGTCGGGACTGCAGATGACCGCACAGCTGCCCAAGTTCTTCAACGTCAAGACAGGTGGCCTGCTGGCGGCCGTGGTGGGCACGGCCATCCTGCCGTGGAAGTTCGTGGAGAACACCGACGCGCTGTTCTTCTTTTACAGCTTCATCGGTTCCATGTTCGGACCCATCGTCGGCATCATGCTGGCCAGCTACTGGTTCGAGCGTCGCCGCCAGTTGAACCTGGACGAGATCTACGTCGCCCCGGGCGATCCGGGCCGCTACCCGCGTGGCATCAACATGGTGGCACTCGGCATTCTCATCGCCAGCTTCCTCATCACCATGTCGGGCAAGCTCTTCACCACCGTCCCGCTGCTGGTGACCATCAACAACCTGGCGTTCTTCTCGGGCCTGGTCATTGGCTTTTTCGCCTACCTCGCCATCGGTGGACGCCAGCGCACCTCAGCCTGACCGCCCCATTCCCCAACACTGCAAGGAGACCAACCATGGACCAGTACTTCACCCCCGCCTGCGACGCCACCCTCGAGGGCATGCGCGCAGGCACCGGCGGACCTTTCGGCGCCACCCTCGTCCGCGACGGCAGGATCATCTGCGCCGTTGGCAACACCGTTGTCAAGGACACAGACCCCACCGGCCACGCCGAGGTGGTGGCGGTCCGCGAGGCCTGCCGAATCCTTGCCACCCTTGACCTCTCGGACTGCGTCATGTACGCCACCTGCGAGCCGTGCCCGATGTGCGTGGGCGCCATGATGTTGGCGGGGATTCGCACCTGCTACTACGCGTCCACGGATGACGACGCAGCGGAGCACGGTTTCCCCGTCGGGCACCTGCGTGCCCACCTCGACGGTTCAGACACCTCGAACCTCGACATGGTCCACGTCACCGAGGGTCGCTCCGACTGCGACGAGATCTGGACGGAGTTCGAGACGCTCAACGCCTGAGGCCAACACCAGCGACGCCCCACCTGCGCACCAACGCGCGGTGGGGCAGACAATCAATCGCTCGGCTGCTCCTGCTGCCCGAAGAGAACATCAGTGGCCACGCGGCGTGATGTCTCCACGTGGACGCGCGCCAGATGGCGAGCCCGCTCGACGTCACGCTCCGCAATGGCATCGGCGATCTGCTCGTGCTCGCGGCAGATGGCCTCGACGTCCTTGTTCTGGCGGAGCAGCCACTGGATACGATTCCTCAGCGGTTCCAACACCTGCGCCAGCACGGGATTGTGTCCCATCTCCACCAGCACGTCGTGGAACTCGCCGTTCGCCGCATTGACGGTATCACGATCCCCACTCGCCATGGCACCGTTGGCCGTGACGACGCATCCGCGCATCCGTGCTATCTCCGCGTCGGTGGCCCGCTGGGCGGCCAGCACACACTCGGTCACTTCAAGCGCCATGCGCACCTCGAAGATGTCGTCAAGGTCTTCGGGGACGAGTTTGCTGACCAGCGCGCCGCGGCGCGGCAACAGGGTGACGAAGCCCTCGGTCGACAGATCACGAACGGCCTCCCGGATGGGGATGCGGGAGATGCCGAGTTCGGCTGACAGGTCGCGTTCCTTGAGACGGAAACCGGGTGGAAACTCCCCGGACGTGATCTTGGCCCGGATGTAATCCTTGGAAACGTCCACCAGCGACATCTGCACATCCCCGGGACGTGACAGCTCACGGGGCTCATTGGTCGACACCGACACCGCACGGACTCCTTCCGTCTACTTGCGCCACAGGTTAGCTGAACAAGTGCTCCGTTCAGCATCCCTCTCGCCGTCTGCGCCTCCCCTGGCCCCCCATCGCCCCCGGCGCCGTCGCCTAGACTCGACGGCATGCTTGCCCTGCTCTCCCCCGCCAAGTCGCTGGATTTCGAGTCACGACTCCCCACGTCCAAGCGGAGCCAGCCGCGCATGCTGGTGGAATCGGCCCAACTGATCGACGTCATGCGAGACAAGTCCGTGGGCGAAATCGGCTCGCTGATGGACATCTCCGAGGACCTGTCCGCCCTGAACGCCTCGAGGTACGCCTCCTACGAGGATGAGCACACGCGAAAGAACTCTCGCCAGGCCGTCCTCGCGTTCAACGGTGACGTCTATCAGGGCATGCAGGCCACAGCCTTCGACGCCCGCGACTTCACAGAGGCGCAGAAGACGGTGCGGATTCTGTCCGGTCTGTACGGCGTGCTGCGACCCCTCGACCTCATCCAGCCGTACCGCCTCGAGATGGGCACGCGGCTAGCGACGAAGCGCGGCAAGGATCTCTACCAGTGGTGGGGCAGCCGGGTCACCGACCTGTTGAAGTCCGATCTGGAGGAGTCCCCCGGCACCGGAGTCGTCATCAACCTGGCGTCGGCCGAGTATTTCCGCGTCGTCGACGACGATCGTCTGGGCGCCCGCGTCATCAGCCCCCGCTTCGAGGATCGCGACGCCGACGGCAGGCCCCGCATCGTGTCCTTCCACGCGAAACGAGCCCGCGGCCTCATGGCGTCATGGCTGGTCCGCAACCGGGTGCGAACTTCCTCGGCGGTGACGGATTTCGAGGCTGACGGCTACACCTTCGACTCCGCCCGCTCCACCAGGGACGTCCCCATCTTCGTGCGCTGACCACCCGCCGCATCTGAACCGCGCGGCACGACGCGAAAGGGGAGGAGGGCCGAAGCACTCCTCCCCCTTCCATATCGTTCGGAAATCAGCCGAAGAGCACCAGGTTGTTGAACACGAACTTCGACACCAGGGCGTAGGAGTACCCACCACCCGGCTTCGCCGTCGCCTGCACCACA
>JBBSRQ010000020.1:0-26501 GCA_038242845.1 Propionibacteriales bacterium
CAGCGTCGATGGTGCGGGGTGATGTCCAGGTGTAGGTGAGGGTGCTGCGCTTCGGGAACTGCCCGCCGCTGAGCCAGTCGTCCCAGCCCTTGCCCTTGAGGTCGCCGTCGATGGTGGTGCCGACGAGGGCCTGCCTGCTGGAAGCGGTGGGAGTGGAGGACGGTGCAATGTTGTACAGGCACTGTGAGGGGCAGCCGCACATAGGTGGAGTCGGCTTTGCCGGAATTCCAGCGGTCGCCGAGATAGACGAACTTGCCGCCGGCCGAGTCGAGGGCGAAGACATCGGTGGACTGGGATCCGAACGTGGTTCTGCGGGAATCACCCACCGAGAGCAGGCCATCCGCTCCGTCCGACAACTGGTTCCTTCGAACGCTTTCATGCTCATCGTCTGCGACGACGCCACGGATCCACGGCCCCATCATCGAGTCGGCCGAGTAGTACGTGTTGGGGTTGGGGCTCCAGCCCGTAGCACCGGGGGTGACGATGTAGTACCTCCCGTCGAACTTGAAGGCCGCGGGGGTTTCCAGCAGGCCGCACTCGCGCACGATCTGGAAGTCCTTGCCCCGGACGGGGGCACCGTCGGCGAAGAGGTGCGGGTAGCGGCCATCGGCGGAGTACTGGAAGCCGATTGTGTCGGTGGTGCTCGTCTTTCTCCACGTTGGTGTAGTGCTCGTCAAGCTTGGCCACGTACAGCGACATGTTCTCCTCGGAGGAGTACAGGATGTAGGCGGCGCCGTCGTCGTCCGTCCTGGAACACCGTCATGTCGCGCGCCTGGCCGGGCACGGCCTGATTGGTGCAGGCCTGGTAGTTCTGGCGGTTGTACATCCGGTGGGCGCAGGTCATGGTGAAGGGACCTGTGGGGGAGTCGGATACGGCCACGCCTACCATGGCGCGGTAGTACGTCCCGTCACCACCGCCTTCGAGGCGGCCATCCGAGTGCACCACATGACCGAGGTGTCGTCTGCTGCGTTGTAGAGCACCTTCGGCCGCTCGAAGATGGCGGTCAACTTTCCCGTGGTGCCGTCGGTGTTCAGGTGGAAGAAGAGCTCATCGACCACGTCGTCCCGGGTGGAACCGTTCGCATCGACGGTGTCGTAGAGGGCGTCGAAGTAGTCGCCTGTCAGCTCCTCCCTGCTGGTCACCGAGCGCAGGGCCACGCCCTCGTTCTTCCAGTTGAAGGTGTCGGTGCTGCTGTAGACGGCGACGCCGGGGTGGTTGTAGTAGTCGTTGGAGCGGTCCTCGCCATACCAGTAATAGACGGGTGTGCCGTCGTCCTCGGTGCCGCCGACGATGGCATCGGGGTCCACGCCGAGCTGGGTGGCGGTGACGATCTGGCCACCATGGGCCTGGACGCGGCGGTCCTCCGTGTCGTACCAGCGGGCTGGAAGTCTCCGGCAGCGGAGGCCCCGAGGTCGAGGACCGGCTGGTGCTTCCCGTAGGTCACGGGTTCGGGGACCGTGGGCACCTCCGCGTGTGCGCTGGGAGTCAGCACCGCACCGGCGACGGTCACAGTGCTGGCCACGGCCATGATGGTCAGTGTGCGGATATGGATTCTCAGTCGTGCCACGGGGGGCTTCTTCGCGCAAGCTCCCGACCGTCGTGGTCGGACGCCCCACACAGTAGGGGCGCGCCCGGGTGCGCACCAGCTTTCGCTCAGCCGCACGGTGCATCGTTGAGTACATGGTCGCAGGGTTCGGTGCTCACCAGCAGCAGTAGCCGCCGTCCACCAACAGGTCCACCCCGGTGACGTAACTGGCAGCCGACCCCAGCAGGAACAGGACCGGGCCTGCGATCTCCTCTGGTTCGGCAAGTCGCCCGAGCGGCGTCGTATCAGCGAACTCCGCCACCAGCTCGGCCACTTCGGGACGGCGGTTCATCGGGGTGAGGGTGTAGCCGGGGCTGACGGCGTTGACGCGGATACCGAGCGGCGCCCACTCCACCGCCAAGGACTTCGTGAGATGGACCACCGCAGCCTTGCTGGAGTTGTACTGCGCCTGAGTCAGGTTGCGGTTGGCGATGGTTGCCGAAATGGAGGCGATGTTGACGATTGCGCCGCGGCCGCGCCGCCTCATCGCACGGGCCTCCGCCTGGCACGCGTAGAAGACCCCGTTCACGTTGGTGTCGAAGACGGACTGCCATTGACCGGGGGTCAGCTCCAGTGCCGGCGTGCCAGCGCCGATCCCGGCGTTGTTCACCGCCAGACTGAGCGGGCCGAACTCCTTTTCCACCGCACTGACTGCTGCGCCTGCCTGCTCCGGGTCGGTGACGTCCCACTCCAACGCCATGGCGCGGCCACCAGCAGCCCGGATCCGGTTCACGGTCTCGGCAACGCGTGCCGTTGAGCGTGCCCCGCACCCCACAGCAATCCCGGCCTTTCCCAGAGCCTGAGCGATGGATTCTCCGATGCCACTGGAGGCACCTGTCACCAATGCCACTTCGTTGTCGAGCCCGAAATCGATCATTTCGCCATCATGCCGTGTCCCGGACCCCACCCCATCACTCCGGGAGTGAAAGCGCTGGTCACGGCGATCATGGTTATGCTCATGAAAAGGGTACGTGCCGTGCCCGGACTGGAGAAAGCAAAGAGTGAAGATGGTCAGGGTGGCATCGGTCCCCTCGGGGCATGTCTACGTCCGCCACATCGACAGGTTCGCGGAGAGCGCCATCCTGCGTTTGCCGGACCCACGGCCGGAGTCGGCATCGAGCGAGCAGCAGTGGTGGCCCCCGGTCATGTTGCAGCAGGGATGGGTGGACGCCCACGCCGATGACTTCGACATCTTCCACATCCATTTCGGCTTCGACGCCCTGTCGCCGCAGGAACTCGGGGCGATCGTCGAGTCCCTGCGGCGCCACGGGAAGCCCCTGGCCTACACCGTGCACGACCTGCGCAACCCCCATCAACCCGACCCCGGGACGCATGACGCCTCCCTCGACGTGCTCATCCCCGCAGCGGACACGCTCGTGACGCTGACCGCGGGTGCGGCCGTCGAGATCGAGCGCCGTTGGGGCCGTCGTGCACTCGTGATTCCGCACCCCCACGTGGTGGAACCGCAGGACTTCGCCCCCCAACGGCCACGCCACGACCGTCCCCGCATCGGCCTGCACCTCAAGAGCCTGCGCGCCAACATGAACCCCCTCCCCGTGCTGCCGGTGCTCGCGCGGCAGAGCGCCGAACGCTCAATGGACCTCGTGGTGGACGTCCACACCGACGTCGTCATCCCTGGCACCACGAACCACCACCAAGGCGTGGTGGAGATGCTGAAGCGCCTTGAGCGAGAATGCGGCACAGAGGTGCACGTCCACGACTACTACACCGATGACGAGCTCTGGGACTACTTCCGTGGCCTGGACCTGTCTGTGCTGCCGTACCGTTTCGGTACCCACTCCGGCTGGCTGGAAGCCTGCTTCGACCTCGGCACCCGTGTCCTTGCCCCCCGCATCGGCTACTACCACGACCAGCACGACGGAGTCCTCGGCTACCGGTTGGACGGAAACGAACCGGTCGCCGGGGACATCAGCGATGCGCTCGACAGCCTGCGTGGCACGTCGCAGTGGCGCGGCGACAAGGCCGAACGGCTCGGGCAGCGCGAACGCATCGCTGTGGCCCACGAGCGGCTGTACCTGGACCTGGTGGATGGAAGCCGGTGAAAGTAGCACTGCTCGCCAATCGGCGCTTCCCCATCGCGCAACCGTTCGCCGGTGGACTGGAATCATTCACCTGGCACCTCGCGCGGTCTTTGATCGCCCGCAACATCGCCGTCACGGTGTTTGCCGGCGCCGGGAGCGACGCATCCCTGGGCGTTGAGGCGTTGGCCTTCCAACCGGTGGAGCTGGGGTTGGATGCCCGACGCGATTCGTCCATGTCGTCGGAGGCCCACGTCCAGGAAACCTTCGCCTACCTGCAGTTGATGCAGACGTTGGCGCGACGCGAGGACATCGACGTGGTCCACAACAACTCCTTGCACTACCTGCCGGTCATGTTGAGCTCCACCCTGGCGTCGCCGGTACTGACATCACTGCACACACCCCCCACCCCGTGGTTGGAGCCGGCGCTGCGGTTGTGCGGCGACGCGGTGACCACGTCCGCCGTGAGTGCTGCCGTCGCCCGCCAGTGGGAGGGGATCGTGGCGCCCCGTGTCATACGCAACGGCATCAGCGTCGCAGCGTGGCCGTTCGGGGCGGGGGGAGATGACCTGGTGTGGTTCGGCCGACTCGTGCCGGAGAAGGCGCCCCACGTCGCGGCGCTGATTGCCCGGCGCGCAGGGCGTCGTCTTCGCATTGCGGGACCGTTGGCGGACCCCGACTACTTCAGGGACCAGGTCGCACCCGTACTGGGCGAGGACGTGGACTACGTCGGGCACCTCATGCCGGAAGAACTCGCTGCCGTCGTGGGTGCCAGTGCCGTCTGTCTCGTGACGCCCGACTGGGACGAGCCGTTCGGGCTGGTGGCGGCCGAGGCCATGGCCTGTGGGACGCCGGTCCTGGCACTGCGCAGAGGTGGCCTGACCGAAATCGTGAGACCTCCGGGCGGCTTCACCACCCCCGTGCTGGGGTCCACGGGGGAAACCATCGCGGGGGCCGCGGAAGTGCTGCATCAGGTGGAGTCCCTCGACCGTCGGGCTGTCAGACGCTACGTGGAGGAGAACTTCGACGCGGAGCGCATGATCGATCGCTACGTCAAGTTCTACGAGGAGCTGCGATCATCGTGATCGGGTACTACGTCCACCACCAGGGTGTGGGGCACATCACGCGCGCGCGCCAGATCGCATCCCATCTGCAGTCCAGGGTGATCGGCTTCAGCAGTCTTCCCCAACCCCCGGCGTGGCCGGGCGACTGGGTGCAGCTGCCCAGCGATGTCAGCGATGCCCCCGTCGATCCGACGGCCGGGGGCGTCCTCCACTGGGCGCCCCTCCAGCACCGCGGGTATGTGCAGCGCATGGCAGAGATGTCACGCCACATGGCGGCGCTGGACCTGATGGTCGTCGATGTATCCGTTGAGGTCAGCCTCCTGGCACGACTGCATGGGGTCCCGACGGTCATCCTCGCCATGCGCGGCGATCGCAGCGACAGCGCCCACCGGCTCGCCTACGACTCCGCCACTTCGCTCCTGGCTCCATGGGCACGTGAGTTCCCCGAACCGTGGTGGCCGGCCCACTGGACGCTGAAGACACGCTTCGTCGGGGCGATCTCACGCTTCGACCACCACCAGCCGGCTCCCGCCAGTGCGAACCGTGAGCAACGCAGCGTTCTGGTCCTGCTCGGGGCGGGTGGTCACGACCTCGCCGACGGCGCGCTCAGGAAAGCCGAGGCACACACCCCCGGATGGCGGTGGACGCTGCGTTCGGCAGCGGACCCGTCACCCGACCTCTGGGCGGAGCTGGGGGTCTCCGATGTGGTGGTCAGTCACGGCGGGAACAATGCCGTCGCGGAGGTGGCGGCAGCGGGGCGCCCCGCCGTCGTCGTGGCGCAGCACCGCCCGTTCAACGAGCAGCACCACACGGCGGCAGCCCTGGACAGGGCTGGCATCTGTGTGGGTCTCGACGATTGGCCGCACCCCGGAGCATGGCCGGGAGTGCTGGAGCGGGCGTTGGAGCGGGGCACCTCCTGGAGTTCGTGGAACTCACTCGATGGTGCCCACCAGGCAGCACGTCATCTTGACGCCCTGGCGACCACGGAGGCACCGCGATGATTTCGGCGAAGGACCTTGCCGTCGTGACCATCGTTGCCGGACGGCATCAACACCTCCGCCGTCAACTGGCTGCCGTCGCCGCACTCGATCCCCCACCGAAGCTGCACGTGGTGGTGGGAATGGGGGATCCGGGCCTACCGGCAGTCGTGGCATCGGCGTCGGGAACTGTGACGCGTTTCGTGGAGCTACCCGTCGGCGAAAGATTGCCGCTGTCGGCGGCGCGCAACCGTGGTGTTGCGGTAGCAACCGCCCACGGTGCCCTGGCAGTCGCATTGTTGGACGTCGACTGCATCCCGGAGCCGTCGCTGGCGGGGGACTACGCCGCCGTGCTGACACAACTGCGTTCCCAGCCGGGTCCCGTCGTGGTCAGCGGACGCGTGAGGTACCTGCCGGAGGGCATGACCGAGGACGAGTTCGCCACCGCGGAGCTGGAACTTCTGGGGGCTGACAACCGCCTTCGAGTGGTGCCCGAGACGGATCACCCGGTTCCGGGGGAGCCCTGGATGGTGTGGTCACTCAACCTGGGCGTCACCGTGGAGGACTGGGATGCCATCGGGGGATTTGATGAGCGGTATGAGGGCTACGGAGGCGAGGACACGGACTTCGGGCAGCGTCTCAGTGATGCCGGGGGTGGCATGTGGTGGACCCGGAACGCGGGGGCCTTCCACCAGTGGCACGCCGTGAGCAGACCGCCGGTGGAGCACGTGGCTGACATCGTCACCAACGCCAACCTGTTCAATGACACGTGGGGCTGGTACCCGATGGGGGGGTGGCTCGAGGAGTTCGAACGTCGCGGGCTCGTGGCGCGCGGCCCGGAGGGCTGGCGCAGATGCGCTGATCCGGACACTTCACCGGACTCCCTCCGGATCCCGCCAGTCGACGCACGCCCTGCTGGCGACGGGGACAACATCTTCGCGCCGCGCTGACTGCGTTGTCACCGCCGGATCACGGGGGTGTCGCGTCCATCCGCGCCGGGGCAAGGTCTCGCCTGCACGGTGACCGGCGTGAACGGCGTGGGGTCTCTCGACGAGGGCGCACGGGGTCCTCATGAGGGAGGCGGGGGATGACGGTGTGGTTGAGGAGGAGACATCCGCGTCGCGCAGGCCGCCCAACATCTGCCATCGAATGCGCCGCGTCAGGTTGTCAGGAATCTCGGGTACTCACGGCTTGCCGACCTCGTCCGGCCACGGGTAATCCTCGGCCAGCGGCCAGCGATCGTACTTGTCACCCACCTTCTGGGGCACCCGTTTCTCGGGATACTTCGCGAACCCGTCGGGGACTGCTTCGCCGTTGGCAATGCACACACCCCCGTTGGGATGACCGATCTCATACAACGGCTGCTCCCCGGCCGAGCACATGTCGTCCTGCAACCAGGTGCATCCAGACAGGGCGGACAGCGACAACAGGACGGCGGCAACGCTGGTGACCCGACGGCCGGGGATTGAGGCGATCATGCGATCAGTATCGCCTCATCTGTCGCCGTGAAGCAGACTCCGGAGGCCACCGTTTGGTGCACACACGTCACACTGTGGTCTCGGATTTGACGTCCTGTGGGCTCACTCGGGGACGACAGGCAACGCGCTTTGGGAAATCCCGTGCAGGATTCAGTACCTGCTGGAGTTGTCGACCGGGGGCGCAACCAGTCCATGCTCCAACGCGTACAGGCTGGCCCCGACGCGGTTCGAGGCCCCAATTTTCACGTAAGTGCGCTCCACGTGGTTGCGCACGGTCTTCTCGCTCAGGACCAAGTCCTCTGCGATCCTCCGATTGGAGAGTCCTCGAGCGACCAGGCCAAGGATCTCGCGCTCCCTGGGTGTGAGCAGATCATCCCGACGGTGACGCAGGGCACGGTGTCCAGCGACGCCGAGGACGGCCTCCACGCACTCCGGGTCAAGTGCCCCGGAGGTGCTGCGGCCACGCAGCCGCGCCACGGCCTGCTCGGGATCCATTCCCGCACGATAGGGCCGCGGTTCCAGAGCCGACTGATAGGCGACCGCCGCGGCGAGGATGCGTTCGCTTCGCCCGAGCATTGATCCGCTCAGACCAAGGGGATACCCGGTGCCGTCGAGGTGTTCGTGATGAGCTCGGGCTACCGTGCGTACCGCGCCCAGGCCGGGGATCTTGTCCAGGACGCGCTCGGTCAGGTAGGGGTGCATCCGGACGTGCTCCCAATCCGATGAGTTCAAGCCCGTCGGGTTGGACCACACCTGGTTGGATACGCCGAGGCGGCCGAGATCGTGCAGATGCCCCGCGCGACGCAGCGTGCGGACGTCCACGGCGGACAGGCCAAGGGACTCACCTGCCGCCGACGCGAGCGCCGCCACGCCTCGTGAGTGGCCAAGTGTGAAAGGACACTTGAGGTCGACGAAGTCGCCGATCGCGCAGGCCAGTGCGTCGAGGCTCTCGTCGGTGAGTCGCACTGCGTTGTCGGGAGCATTGTCGAGGGCCTCCCTCCACGCATCTCCGCCAAGTGCTGGGGCGAAGATCATTTCGGGGGAGGCCAGAACCGCGTCGACGACGTCGGGATCGAACTGGCCGCCGCGCCTGCCCTTGACCATCGCGATCACCGCGGCGAGCCCGTACATCCTGTGGTGCACTTCCGCGACGTCCGCGAGCTGTGCCACCTTCATCTCGATGGGGATCCGGTCGCCGGAGACACCAACAGGCAGGCCCTGGCCGTCGTGGCGTTCGAAGGTGAATGCCATGACACGCGCCACCTCGGGTGGCAGCCCGATGTGGTGCGCCAGCGCTGCCGCCGACGCGCAGTGCGAGTGGATCAATTGGCCGAGGTGGCCGCGGGCGTCCTTGAAAAGCGTGGCCATCACCTTCAACCGATGGGGCAGGGGCTCGCCCTTGGCGACGTGGCCCAGCAGGAACCGCAGGTACGGGACCCCGTTCCAGTCCACGAGGACGGCCTCGCGTCGAACCGAGATGTCATCGCCGAACCAGTGGGCATACTCCTGGGAGTCTGCGTGGCAACCGATCCACATCACCAGCGTCGCGTAGTAGACGGTGCCACGCTGCTCGGCGCTGAGGCCGAGCTGGTCCGCCAGGCGACAGGCGATCGTGGCCGAACGAAGCATGTGCTCGGCGGGCTGTCCCAGCCCCAGGTCGATCGCGACCGACAACCCAGCCAGCAGCTCAGCTCGTCGGGGAAGGACATCACCCCCGAGCCTCCGCGCGCCCTCCATTCCCTGATTCTGCCCCCGGCGGCCACACTTGTCACGCAGTTGTGAGGCTCATGGCTGCCCATGCAGCGGTGACGGTGACCGACCAGTCGTCCTGCCACGCCACGTCGATCGCCGGCACCCGCTCCACATCGGTGACCGTGCCGAAGTACCGGGGACAGCTGACGTCGGGCTCGATGGTGGTGAAGATCGTCCACCGTCCATCGGGGTCGCGGTACCAGATCGCGCGATACGCCGGCCCCACGGAGCTGGCCAGCATGTCCCGCAAGGCCAGGTAGTGGCCCCCGGAGTACGGCACACCCATCGCTCCGTAGCCCGTGAAGCGCTCGTCGGAGCCGGTCGCCAGCGTTGGAGACATCTCAGTTTGTGTCACCGCGTGTCGCGGAGTCGTATTCATGAGCCAAGTCTGGGTCCAGAGCATTCCCCGACGCATGGGGCATCTGCCTTACATGTGTGGCGCGGGTTGGGATGCTTGGCGCTGGCGCGTGAAGGCAAGATCGCGCGCAATGGGCGTCGCAGCCACCGCGGAAGTTGGGGCGAATGCCCCATGACCGAAGGATCTGGGCCGCGGCACGATAGCGATGAGCGAAGGAGTCATCATGAGAACCAAGACAGTAATCAGTCTCTGTACCGGACTGGAGGACACAGAGAAGGTCACGGTGGCCTTCCTCGTCGCCGTCGGGTCCGCTGAAACGCAGCGCCCCACCCTGATGTTCCTCACCAAGGAAGCCGTTCGTCTCGTCGTCAGCGACGTTGCCGGGGGGAACGGCGTGCGAAGGATGCCCTTCTCTGGAGGATCTGGTCCGCCGGTACTCCGAGGCCGGGGGACGCTACATGGTCTGCCCGATCTGCTTCGACGCGAAGCACCTTGGCAACGAGACACTCCTCTCCAACGCAGAACTCGGTGGCACAGTGCCGATGTGGGGGTGGATCGGTGATGAATCAGCGAACACGTTCAGTTTCTGACGCTTCCCTTGGCGTCCAACTCGCGCATGCGATCGCCGCAAAGGACGGGGATGCGATTCGGGCATTGTTCTCCTCCCCCGTGGTTTTCCGTGGCGTCACCCCCAGCAGGTTCTGGGAGGCCGAGGATCCGGGCGGAGTGGGGGAGATAATCCTGGGTACGTGGTTCGGGCCGGGCCGGGTGATCACCGGGATCGTCTCGACCCAGAGCGAAACCATCGGTGACGTGGAGAAGGTCACCTACCGGATGGACGTCGACCAGGCCATGGGCCCATCGGTGATCGAGCAGGTGGCCTACTACAGCCAGGAGGATGGCCGGATCACGCAGATGCGCTTGGTGTGCAGCGGATTTCTTCCCCGGCGGAGTTCGTCCGTGCACGCGCCGATCCCACGGCCGGCATCGTCACGACCGCAGGGGGTCCGTTGACGCCGCCGTACGCGGCGAGGATTCTGCCGAAGTTCGCCTCTGGTTGGATTGCTCTGGTGGGAGCATCCTGGGCGTCCATGGGACCGCGATTTCGCGAATTGTTCCATGAGGTCTTGACGGAATCTTGAGGTGGAAATGCGGAGGTGTCGACTCCTTGGCCGATAGCCTCGACGCATCATTCGTCAAATCGGCGGCGGGAGGTGTGTGATGTTCGACGGCGTGGTCGGTATGGGTGTCGTGTCGATTCTGTTCGTCCTGGGCCTCTACGTGTTCCACCGGCTCGTCGCCGTGTCGTCCGATCCGTTGCTGGTACTGCCCTTCCAGTCGGGGTGGTGGCCTGAGGAACATGCGCTGTCGCGCTACCACGTGCGGTGGTATCCGGCGACGTTGCTGTTCCTGGCGTTCGACGTCGAGATGTTGTTCATGTACCCGTGGGCGGTGGTGGTTGCCAAGGAGGGTGCTGGGGCTGTCGTGGAGATGTTCCTGGTCCTCGGTGCCTTGTTCGTCGCTGTGTTCTGGGCGTGGCGAGAGGGGGCGCTGCGATGGGTGTGAGGACCTCACTCGCGCGGCTGGCGGCACGACACGCGCACGTTCTGGTGGTGGAGGCACCCGGTGGTTGGCGCATCCGGGCTGCGGTCGAGCGGGCAGCGCTGACGCGGGGCTGGTCGCTGGCGCTGTCCCCGGGGGATGCAGACGTCCTGGCTATTTGTGGTGAACTCGGTCCCAACCTTGGGGATGCAGCGCAGGAAATCTGGCATCAGCTGCCGGGACCGCGCGTCCGGATTGAGCTCCCTGATGCCGATGGCGCGTCGTTGCGGTTGGGGGAGGCCCATGACCAACTCCTGGACACGGCCCATCACCAGCGCGACGCGCTCGACCGTCCGGTCCTGTCGGACCGTCTCGACGAGAGTGGCGATGGCATGAACATGGGTGACGGCGGCGACATGGACATGGGTGACGGCGGCGACTCGGACATGGGCGATATGGATATGGAGATGGCCCCTGGCGGAATTCCGCTGGCAGAGGGTGCCGGTGATCGTGACGGTCTGGAGATGGACGTCCTGCATGTCCGGCTCGGGCTTGGGCTGTCCTACTGGCCCGCGCGCCTCATGTTGCGCTGCACACTGCAGGGCGACGTCATCGTTGATGCCACTGCCGAGGTCTCGGCTGGGGACAGCAACACCCACGATCGGGCCGCTCGGCACGTCGACAACGTGGTCTCCGTCCTTGCCCTGGCTGGGTGGGAGGCCGCCGCGGTGGATGCTCGGGCCATTCGGGACGGACTGCTGAAGAACCGGATGGAGGATGCAGCCCAGCGTCTTGCCCGGCTGCACGACCGGCTGCAGCGTTCACGCATGCTTCGTTGGTCGCTGCGGGACATCCGGCCGCTCGATGCCGAAGACATTCTTCGACTGGGCATCCCCTCCGACCTGTCGGGCGACACACGCGACCGCTTGCTCGCCATGATCCAACGCGCCCTGCACCTGCTCCACGGCGGGGCTGCTCCAGATGCATGGGTGCCCTGCGCCGAGGTGGTGGCCGAGCTGGTGACCGGCCTCGATCTGGCGACCGCCCGCCTCCTGGTCGCAAGTCTGGACATCGACACGTGACGAGTGGTGCAAAGTGTGGGGAGAGCCATGCCCGGTGAAGCCCTCACCACGGTCGCGCCCGCGTGGGCGGTGGTTGCGCTGTTCATCCTGGGTGCGTTCGCCACCGCAGCCGCCGTGCTCGGCGGAGCCCTGGCGGCCCGTGCGGACGGCACACCAGGCGGAGCTGTGCGACCGTTCGCGGAGGTCGCTCGTCTCATGCTGCAGCGTCGTCGCGCCACCGTGAAGGCCGACGCCTTGCTGTGGCGGATTGGCGGTGCCGGGCTCCTCGTGGTGGCGGCGCTGATGGTGGCGGTGGTGCCGCTGGGCCGGTGGACGCTGTTTGACCTCGACGTGGGCGTGGTCTGGTTCAACGCCATGGACGTCACGGTGTGGGCGCTCGTGTGGCTGGTGGGGTGGGGTGGGAACTCGGCCCATTCGTTGGTGGGTGGGTACCGTTTCCTCGCGCTCGGTCTGGGCTACGAACTGCCGTTGATGTTTGCGCTGGTGTGCCCCGCGATCGCCGCGGGCAGCCTCAACGTGGGCCGCGTCGCTGCGTCGCAGGACGGCCTGTGGTTCGTCGTGTGGATGCCGGTGGCCTTCGTCGTTTATCTGGTGGGGGTCATGGGGTTCTCCGTGTGGGGTCCTTTCTCCCCGGCGATCGGTGCCGACATTGCGGGTGGGGCCCGCACAGAACTGTCGGGGGTGGACCGACTGGTGTTCAACGCGGGCCGCTACGCCCTGCTGACCGCAGGCGCTGCCTTCGCCGTGCCGATGTTCCTCGGTGGGGGAACCGGGCCACTACTCCCCGGCTGGGTGTGGACACTCGTCAAGACTCTGGCCGTGCTGGGGGTGCTGGTGTGGCTGCGCAGGAAGCTGCCCGCTGCGCGACCGGACAAGTTCATGGAGCTGGGCTGGCTCGTACTGCTGCCGGCCGCCCTACTGCAGATGCTCGTGGTGGCCGTCGTCGTCGTGGGAAGGGGCTGAGCATGGTTGCTGGTTTGGCCTTCGGGCTCCTGGGGCTGGTGGCGGTTCTCAGCGGGGCGGCGGTGTTCTGGGTGGATTCGATGGCCCGGGCCACCTATGCGCTCGCGCTGTCGTTCGTCGCCGTCGGAGTGCAGGTGCTGTTTCTGTCCCAGAACTACGTGGGCGTGGTGACCATCCTCATGATGGTGATGGAGATGGCCATCATGGCCGTCTACATGGTGATGTTCATGGGGATGAACCCGGCCCTGATGCCCATGAGCATGGTGCACAGCAAGAACGCAGCCCTGGTCATCGCCATTGCGACGTTCCTGGGACTGGCTACCGGCATCCTGCTCATCGACTGGCCCGCCCGGCGTGGATCGCCGGCGACCGATGTCACTGCTGCGCTCGGAGAGGCCCTCATGGGCAGCAAGATGCTGGTCATGGTGGTCGTCAGCCCCGTCATGGTCGCCACGATTGTGGCGGGCATCTCGTTGGCCCATCACCGCACCCGCTACGACCGCTTCGGCGACAACCTCACGCAGCTCCCCAGTGACCCGCAGCCCGGGGGTGTGGGCCGATGACGCTGGAACTCACGCTCATCCTGGCAGCCGCACTCTTCGCCGTCGGGCTCTACGGCGCCATCTCGCAGCAAGTGGTGGTGATGGTGATGATGGGCCTGGAGCTGATGATCAACGCGCTCATTCTGGCCGCTGCCGGCTTCTGGTGGTTCCTCGCGCCCGAGCCCACCGGGCAGGTGCTGCTCATGGTCATCCTCGCCGTGATGACGCTGGAGATGGCCATGGGATTCGCCATCGCCACACTGCTGCACCGTGTCCGAGACTCGGACATGACGGACATGGCCACGGATCTGGCGGGGTGATCGCATGACCGACGTCGCTCTCTGGTTGCTCGTGCTGCTGCCCGCCGTGGTGGGCGGGGCACTGGCGCTGTCGCGTCTGGAACGCCTCGCTGTTGGCGTGTCGCTGGCGACGGCCGGAGTCACAGCGGTACTGGCCGTCGTGGTCACCGTCGGCCGGCCGCAGGTGGCGGCCCCCTTCATCGCCGGAAGTGAATTCGCACTGGGCGTTGACGGGCTCTCCGCACTGATGGTGCCCATGGTGGCAGTGGTCACGCTGCTGGTGCTGGTCTTCGCCGCAGGTGACATCAAGGAGTCACGCGCACGGTTCCACGGGCTCATGCTGGTGTTCGCGGCCGCGGCGCTCGTCACGGCCACCGCGCAGACACTGCCGGCCCTGCTCATGGCGTGGGAGGTGATGGGCGCCATGTCCTTTGCGCTGGTCGGGTTCTGGTGGCGTGACCAACACCGCGTGTCCTCCGGCACGGTCGCCTTCCTCACCACGCGCACCGCCGACCTCGGGATCTACCTCGCCGCCGGGGCGGCCATTGCAGGGGGTGCGGGCATGGTGCTGGCCGACCTGCCGACCGCCGAGCCCGGCTGGCGTCACGTGGTGGCCGCCGGGATCCTGGTGGCCGCGCTCGGTAAGGCCGCCCAGCTGCCCTTCTCGTTCTGGTTGTCACGCGCCATGGAGGGCCCCAGCCCCGTCAGTGCGCTGCTGCACTCGGCAGCCATGGTTGCGATGGGCGGCTACCTGCTGCTGCGGGTGCAACCGCTGCTGGCGTCGACGGGGTGGGCTGGCGCCACTGCCGCGTGGGTTGGCGCCGTCACCGCGCTGCTCATGGGGGCCGTCGCCGTGGCGCAGCGCGACCTCAAGCAGTTGTTGGCGGCGTCGACGTCGGCGCAACTGGGCTTCGTCGTCATGGGCGCCGGTCTCGCATCGGTCAGCGGCGGTGCCGTACACCTCGTGGCGCACGCCGCCACCAAGGCGCTGTTGTTCCTCGCGGCTGGCGCATGGCTCTCTGCGTTGGGCACCAAGCAACTGGCGGGGTTGCAGGGCATCGCGCGGCGGTGGCCGGTGGTCGGTTGGACCGCCACGGTGGGTGCGCTGTCGCTGGCGGGCGTCGCACCCCTGGCGCTCTGGGCCACCAAGGACGCGGTGCTGGCTGCGGCGCTCGAGCGGTCGCCTGCTCTGTATGCCGTCGGGCTGGCTGCAGCGGCCATGTCGGCCGGCTATGCAGCCCGGATCCTTGTGGTGGTGTGGCGGAAGGTGCCCGAGACGGATCGTCCCGCCGTAGCCGCCCACCGTGATGAGGAACAGTCGGGCACAGGGCACGTGGGGACGTGGGAGAAGGTGCCGCTGCTGGCCCTCGCAGTCGGTGCCGCAGTGTTGGGCTGGCTGGCCCTGCCACCGCTGGCGACGGCCGTGTCCCGCGCGGTCGGTGGTGAATCCACACCCGCCACCGCGCTCGAGCTGGTCGTATCCGGTGTGATCGCGGTGGCCGTGATCCTGCTCGTGAGGTGGCGCAAGCCCCCGCAGCCAGCGTGGGCGCTGGGGTGGTTGGGGCTGGAGCGCATGGCGCAGGCGGTTGTCGTGCTTCCCACGCTCTGGTTGGCGGAGCGGTGCGCCCGCTTCGACGACCACGTCCTGGACCGCGCAGTCGAGGCGATTCCGTCCCTGGTGTCGCGGGGGGCATCGTCGGCGGCCCGGTTCGACGACCGCGTCCTCGAGTCCGGTGTGATGGCGTCCTCTCGCGGCGTCGTTGCTCTCGCGGGACGCAGCGCGATGGCGGACGGCCACTGGTTCGACGGCGCCGTCGAAGTGATCGCAGCAGCCGTACGGTCGCTGGGGCAGCTCGCTCGCAAACCCCAGACCGGCCAACTCCACCAGTACTACATTCAGGCCGTCGCGGTCCTCGCGGTCGGTGTCCTGCTACTCATCACGGTGAGGTGACTGTGCTCAGTCTGATCGTATTCCTGCCCCTGCTGGCGTCGCTGGTGCTGGTGGCGCTGCCCATGCTGGGAGATCGCGTCTCACGTTGGCTTCGGGTCGTGGTCACGGCAGTCGAGTTCGCGCTGGTGATCGCTGTATGGCTGCGCTACGAGACGCCGGACGGCGCAGGCCTGGCGTTCGAGGAACAGGTCCCGTGGATCCCCGGGGTCAACAGCAGTTACCACGTGGGTGTTGACGGGCTGTCGCTACCGCTGCTGGCCATGACAGCGGTCATCTTCCTTGCCTGCGCCGTGTACTCGCTCGGGGAGACGAACCGCCCACGCCTTCAGGCGGCGCTGTTCCTCTTCCTGCAGAGCATGAGCATGGGGCTGTTCGTCTCGGCCGACCTCATCCTGTTCTTCCTCTTCTTCGACCTGTCCATCGTCGGGATGTATTTCATCATCGCCGGCTGGGGGCATGGCGACGCCGCCCGCTCGGCGCTGAAGTTCTTCCTCTACACGTTCCTTGGCTCGCTGTCGCTCCTGGTCGGTTTCATCGGCCTCTACGTGGCGTCCGACCCGCACACCTTCGACATGGTGGAGCTGACGGCCGAACTTCCGCTGGCCGGCTCCTCGACGACAGGGGGGCTGGTGTTGGCCGCGATCCTGCTCGGATTGGCGGTGAAGACGCCGACGGTGCCGTTCCACACGTGGCTGCCACCGGCCCACACCGATGCGCCCGCAGGCGGGTCCGCGGTGCTGGCCGCCGTGTTGCTGAAGATGGGTGCCTACGGCTTCCTGCGGATCGCCATGCCGTTGCTGCCCGAGGCATGGCGATCGTGGTCCTGGGTCATTCTCGCGGTGGGCGTCGTCTCTGTGATCTACGGGGCACTCGTGGCCCTGGCGCAGAGCAACCTCAAGCGCATGATCGCGTACACGTCGGTCAACCACATGGGCTACATCGTCATGGTTGTCGGCGCAGCCGGGGTGATTGCGGACGACACGGAGCAGGCGCGCGCCATCGCCGTTACGGGTGCGGTGACGCAGATGGTGAGCCACGGCCTGATCACCGGAGCCCTGTTCCTGCTCGCCGGGGTACTGCATGAGCGCGCCGACACGTACGAGATGGACGCCTACGGAGGGCTGGCCGGCCCTGCGCCGCGGTTCACAGCCCTCTTCGCCGTCGGCGCTTTCGCCTCCCTGGGGCTGCCCGCGTTCTCCGGGTTCATCGCCGAATTCCAGATCTTCACCGGCAGCATCGCCGCCGTCCCTGTCACGGCCGTCGCTCTGCTGGGCATCCTGATCACCGCGGCGCTGTTCCTGCGTGCGTTGCAGCGGATCTTCACGGGTGAGACCCGGGGCAGCTCCGTCGGCTTCACGGACCTGCGTGCGCCCGAGCTGTTCTCGGTGGGGCCATTGCTACTGTTGTCCCTGCTCATTGGCGTGCTGCCGCGATTCCTCCTCGACGTCATCGAGCCTGCCGCCGCTGCGCTCGTCCAACTCGTGGGGAGGTAGCCGAGGTCATGCAGCCGTTGCTGCTCCTTCCCGAGATTTTGCTGTTCGCCGCTGGTCTTGTGGCGCTGGTCACGGGGTCCTTCCAGCCCCGGCAGCGGCAGTGGGTGACGCGCATCGTCGCCGCCGCAGCCCTCCTGGCCGCAGCGGTCGCCGCGGGAATCGCGCTGCCTGGCCCGGCGCAGTTCCCGATGCAGGGCACCTTCACCGTGGACGTCGCCACCGGCATCGCGCGGATCGTGGCTTGTGTGGGCACCCTCACGGTGCTGGCGCTGGCCTCGGACGAGATCGGCGGCTCGCCGCGCGAGAGCGAGACCTACGCGCTGCTGCTGTTCTCCACCACCGGCACCCTTGTGCTGGCGGGCGCCCACGACCTCCTCGTGGTGGTCGTGGGGTTCCTGCTCGCCAGCATCCCGTTCTATGGCCTCATCGGCATCGCACTCACCCCACGCGGCGCTGAGGCAGCCATGAAGACGTACCTCTTGGGAGCGCTGTTCGGCATCCTGTTGCTGGCGGGGATCGTCGTGCTCTACGGGGTCACAGCGACGACACAATACGCGGAGCTCCCCCAACGCCTCGCCGGAGCACCGACAGGCGCGGTGGCGGTGGGGGCCATGGCCGCTCTGGTGGGCCTGATGTTCAAGGTCGGTGGCGTTCCGGGGCACTTCTGGGTCCCGGATGCGGCCCAGGGCGCCGGCGGGGCGGTGGCGGCGTTCGTCACGACGGTCCCGAAAATCGGTGCCATCATCGCCATCTACCGGATCGTCGAACTGTTGCCGGGGGGGCTCAACTGGCCCCTGCTCATCTCGGTGCTCGCCACCGCCAGCATGACACTCGGCAACCTCGCGGCGCTGTGGCAGACGGACCCGCGGCGACTGCTCGGATGGTCGACGGTCAGCCAGGTGGGCTACCTGCTGGTCCCCGTCGCGGTCGCGGGCAGAAGCGATCTCGCCCTGCCGTCGCTGCTCATCTACTTGGCCGGGTACACCGTGACGAACCTCGCAGCATTTGCCATCACCACCACCTTCCCCCGGCACCGCACCCTGAACTCTTACCGGGGCATGGGCCGAGCTCATCCGTGGCTGGGGGGTGCACTGGTGGTGGCGCTCTTGGGGCTCGTTGGTACGCCTCCGACGGCCGTATTCGTCGGCAAACTCACCGTCGCCTCGGCCGCCTGGGACGGTGGTCTCGCCTGGCTGGTGGTGGTGCTTTTCGTCAATACCCTGGTCAGTCTCTTCTACTACCTGCGGTGGATCGCCCGGGTCTACGGAAGTGGAGAGTCCGTCCAAGCATCGGTGTTCGGTGCGGTGACCCCGGCTCGATGGTCGGCCATGTCGTCGCTGGTACTTTCCGTGCTGAGCATTGCCCTGGGCAGCGGGATGGGACTGATCTGGTCCGCCGTCGTGTGAGGCGGAGTTCGGGGGCTGGATGAAGATCTGGTGAAGTCGCGCCCTGACCCTTGTCCCGATGTGTGTACAGGCCTATCGTCGAAGACGTAGATACCCGCCGGGGTATCTGAGTTGGAGAGGGGCGGATCATGGGTGGCTGGAATGGGATGGGGGGCGGCATGGGCTGGGGTTGGTTGTTCCTGTCCGTCCTCATGGTGGGAGTGGTGCTGCTCGTGGTGCTGCTCGTGATGGTGCTGGTGCGCGGCTCCAGCGCTGGGAAGACGGATCCCCGACCAACAGGCCGCAGCCGCGCCCGCGGAATCCTTGACGAGCGGTATGCCCGTGGTGAGATTGATACTGCCGAGTACCAGGACCGTCTCCAACAGATGGGGGATCGCGGGTGAGCGGCGGGATCAATCGCCGCCAAGCGCTCCAGGTGGGTGGCGTTGGGGCTGCGGGGGTCATCATCGGTGGCGTGGGGCTGTCCCTGACCGGCCTGCCCTGGACGACGAAGCCAGCCAGGAGCGTCGCGGATCGAGGTCTGGAGTTGGTGCAGCCGGACGTGGTGCGCAGCGAGAACGGTGTGTTCCGTACTGAGCTTGTCGTCGCGCAGACAGAGCTTGAAGTGGCCGGAATTACCGCGCGGATGTTGACCTACAACGAATCGGTTCCGGGGCCGACGTGGATCCTCCGGCCGGGGGATCGGCTCCAGGTGCGACTGGTGAACAACCTCGATGAGCCCACCAACCTGCACACGCACGGACTTTCTGTTTCACCGGAGGGCAACGGGGACAACCCCTTCCTGAGCATCCGGCCGGGTGAGAGCTTCGACTACCACTTCGAGTTGCCGAAGAGTCACCCCACCGGGGTTTTCTGGTACCACCCGCATCATCACGGTTCGGTGGCCAACCAGATCTTCGGTGGCCTCTACGGCACCATCCTCGTCGAGGGTGAGGACGAGATGCCGGTCTCCCGGACCCGGGTCCTCGTCATCTCCGACACCACGCTGGCGCGGGGCGGTGGGGTCGCATCGGTCTCCCACGATGAAGTCATGATGGGCCGCGAAGGTGAACAGCTGCTTGTCAACGGTCAATCGCAACCACAACTTTCTGCCAGGCCCGGGGAGCGCGAGCGATGGCGGGTGGTCAACGCCTGCACCTCCCGCTACCTGCGCGTGGCCGTGCCGGAACAGGATGTCCTGCTTCTGGGCGTGGATGCTGGCCACGAGAGCACTCCGCGACGGGTTGCCGATGTGCTGCTCACTCCGGGTAACCGGGCAGATCTGCTGGTGACAATGCGTCTGGGGACCAGCGAACTCGTGACCCTCGGATACGACCGCGGAAGCGCAATGATGGGAATGATGGGCGACGCAGGACTGTCCGGTCCCGCGAGCCTTGCAACGGTGGTGGTGGAAGGTGAAGACACTCCCGTCAACAACCCGGCCCATCCGGAACGAGTACCGGACCGGGACCTGCGTGATCGCGAGCCGGACCACCGGCGTGAGATCACCATGACCATGGGCATGGGAGGGATGGGCGCCGGGATGGCATTCGGTTTCGATGACCGGCCCTTCGACGGTGAGCGGACCGACCAGAGCGTGACCTCAGGCACGGTGGAGGAGTGGACGATCCACAATCCCACCATGATGGACCATCCCTTCCACCTGCACGTCTGGCCGATGCAGGTCGTCGAGGAGGATGGAAGCGTCGTCGCTGAACCGACGTGGCGCGACGTCATCAACGTCTCGGCCGGGGGGGCGATCAGGGTGCTCGTGGACTTCGCCCACCACCCCGGGCGCAGCGTGTACCACTGTCACATCCTCGACCATGAGGATGCGGGCATGATGGGCGTTGTGGCTTCGGGCGGGTGAAAAGGGCTAGCTGGTGTGGCCAGGGCCCTTCGGGTCCTGTGCGCGCGGTATTCGTGGAGTGTGAGCCAGACGATGAAGATGTCGAAGGCGGTCAGAAGCGCCATCCCCACGGTGAAGCCGACCACCAGTTGGTAGCTTTGATAGGCGATGAAGACCAGCAGGAACGCCACCATCCAGGGGTAGGCCCACAGCTTGTCCTTGAGCACGGCCCAGACCAGCACGATCTTCACAAGCCCGTGGAGGAGCAGGTATACAGCCCCGAAGAGGGATGCCGAGACGCTCAGGGTGCTCGTGTAGTTCCTCAGGGTGTTGCGATGAGGTCTTTGGGGTCTTCTGAGAGTTCGTGCTGGGTCAGGAACTGGATCAGGGAGTCGAGCCGGGACGACGAGACCACCAACAGCAGCACGCCGCCAATCAGCTCAAGGGTTCCATCCAGGCCCTTGAGGAGGAGGCTGACATGAAAGGTGCGGTCGAGCATTGTTGGTGCTGCATCGACGCCGTGGGTCGGGCTGCTTGCTGGTTGCCTCACGCCACTCCTCGATGGTAACGGCTGGTGCAATCCGAATTATGTCACAGCGCCTTCCATGGACCGGAGGTCGAAGAGGCGGGCCGCTAGACGTTGTAGTGGCGGACGGACATGTGTGAGCTGCCTGTAGCCGTCGACGATGGGAGTCGCGCGGGGCGGATCCGTGGGCTGGCGCCTTGTACGCCGCAGGGTTCACCATGGCCTTCGGTGGGTGCAGCATCGCCGCTGATATGCATAGTTGCGTAACTGTGCAGGTTAGCTGGATCCTAGGGGCATGCTCCGTGTCTTGAACCACCCTGTTTATCGTCGCCTGTTCGTTGCGCAGATTGTCGCTCTGACGGGGACGGGCCTGGCGACGGTGGCGTTGGGGCTGTTGGCCTACCAGTTGGACCCGGGGAATGCAGGTGGTGTTCTGGGGACGGCATTGGCGGTCAAGATGGTGGCTTACGTTTTCGTTGCTCCGTTGGCGGCGGCGGCCGTGGCCAGGTTGCCGCGCCGGGCGGTGATGGTGGGTGCCGACGTGGTGCGGTTGGTGGTGGCGGTGTCGTTGCCGTTCGTCGGGCAGGTGTGGCAGGTCTACGTTCTGATCTTTGTCTTGCAGGCGGCGTCGGCGACGTTCACCCCGACGTTCCAGTCCGTGATCCCGGACATCCTGCCGGAGGAGGAGGACTACACGTCAGCCCTGTCGCTTTCGCGGTTGGCCTACGACCTGGAGGCGGTCCTGTCGCCGATGCTGGCTGCTGTGTTGCTGCTGGTGGTGCCGTCGTCGGCGTTGTTCTTCGGAACCGGGATAGGGTTCGCGGGCTCCGCGGCGCTGGTGGTGTCCACCGTGCTGCCCCGGCGCGAGACACCAGCGGATGGGGTGCCGGAGATGCCGTTCGGTGAGCGGGCGCGCCACGGCACCGTGTTGTTCCTGAGGACCCCGGGGTTACGCCCGGTGTTGGCGCTGAATCTGGTGGTGGCTGCTGCGGGGGCGTTCGTCCTTGTCCAGACCGTCGTGATCGCGAGAAGCACCTTCGGACAGGGGGATGCCGTGGTGGCGTTGCTGCTGGCGGCCAATGGTGCCGGGTCCATGAGTGCCGCGATCGCGTTGCCGCGTGTGTTGCGCCGCTGGACGGAGCGGTCGGTGATGGTGGGTGGTGCGGTGCTGCTGACGTTGGCGACGGGGATGGTTCCTCTTGCGCTGACCGCGCCGACTCCGACCGTTGGCTTGGTGGCTGTTGCCGGATTGTGGATTCTGGTGGGTATCGGCTGGGCGGCAGTTGAGACCCCTGTGGGCCGTCTGATCCGGCGCGGCGTCGCTTCCCGTGATCTGGCGGCGGCGTTCGCGGCCCAGTTCTCGCTCTCTCACGCTTGCTGGTTGGTGACCTACCCCGTTGCGGGGTGGCTGGGCGGGATCAGCCTCAGCGCCACCGCCCTCGCACTGGCCGGTGTCGCGGGTTGCGCGACATTGGTGTCGGCGTGGCTGTGGCAGCGCACTCCGGTGGGTGAGCGTGGCATGGTGGG
Organism: Propionibacteriales bacterium; assembly: GCA_038242845.1. Taxonomy (GTDB): domain Bacteria; phylum Actinomycetota; class Actinomycetes; order Propionibacteriales; family Propionibacteriaceae; genus Arachnia. The sequence goes on from JBBSRQ010000020.1 coordinate 22,414, forward strand.
GTCATGACATTCGTCGCCACCAAGTTGCAGGGGATTCCTCGGGATGATGATCTCGACGTCGCGGTCGATGTCCTTCGTCTGCTCGCCGACCGGACACGGTTGGCGATTCTGGCGATGCTGGAGGGCACCGAGATGTCGGTGACTGCCATTGCAGAGGCGCTCAACCGGCCCGGCCCGGCCGTTTCCCAGCATCTGGCGAAGCTGCGCTCGGGTGGCCTTGTGGTGTCTCGGCGCGACGGCACAACCATCTACTACTGCCAGCCCGACGAACACGTCGCAGCGCTTGTCGCCAACGTCCTGCAACACACCGAACACGTCTTGTACGACACCCCTCCGCACCACGGATGAGCGCCGACGCGGGTGGCGTTGGTGTCGGGCGCCAAGGCTCGGGTAGCAGCGAATGAACAGAATGAACACCTTGTCTGTGCCCAGTCGTGTCCTGGTGGTCGAGGACGAACAGGTGTTGGCCGGGACGGTGGTCAACTATCTGTGCCGCGCCGGATTCGATGCACGGGCCGTCCACACCGGACCTGATGGTCTGGCCGTTGCCCACGAGTGGACTCCTGACGTGGTGGTCCTGGACCTGGGGTTGCCGGGCCTCGACGGAATGGAGGTCTGTCGACGGCTGCGGTCATTCTCCACCTGCTACGTGGTCATGCTGACAGCGCGGGTGGAGGAGGATGACACACTGGAGGGCCTCGCCGCGGGTGCCGATGACTACATGACCAAGCCCTTCAGCGTCCGCGAACTCGTGGCCCGCGTGGAGGCACAGTTGAGGCGTCCCCGTGTGTCGGGAGTGGCTGCCGATCGGGCTTTCGGCGCTCTGGTCATCGATCCCGCCAGCCGCCAGGTGAGGGTGGGGCAACTGCTCGTGGAGTTGACAGCCACCGAGTTCGACCTACTTGATGCCCTGTCCTCGGAACCCGGGCTCGCCCACTCCAGGCGGCAGCTCATCGATGCAGTCTGGGGCAACCATTGGGGAGGCGATGAACACCTCGTCGACGTGCACATCGGCAACCTGCGCCGCAAGTTGGGAGACTCGGCCGCCGACCCGCTCTACGTCACCACCGTCCGCGGATATGGATACCGGATGGGTCAGGGGTCGTGAAGCAGGGCAGCGGGTCCCTCGCGCGCCGGCTGTTGGTGGGCCAGAGCCTCGTGGTGCTCGGAATGACTGTGAGCATCGTCGTTGCCGCGGTTCTTGTGGGCCCTGCTGTGTTCAACGACCACATGCGCCGAGCAGGTCATGGCGATCAGCCTGACGTACTGGAACATGCACAGGAGGCCTTCTACTCGGCCGGATTGCAGTCCATCGGGGTCGGGCTCCTTGTTGCGGCCGTCGGGGCCCTGCTGGTGAGCGTGGTCACCACCAGGCGGCTGGGGCGTTGGCTGGATGCGCTCAGCAGGGGCGCATTGCGCGTGTCCGCGGGCCGCTACGACCAGCCGGTTCAGCTCGCCGGGTCGAGCCCGGAGTTGAAGCGCGTCGCCGACGCCTTCAATGGCATGTCCGCCCAGATCCAGACGACCGAAGTGCGGCGCCGCACACTGCTCACCGACCTGGCGCACGAGCTGCGTACCCCCATCGCCGCCATCGGCGTCACACTGGAGGCACTCGAGGATGGCGTGCTCCTCCCCGGCCCCGACACCTATGCGACGTTGCGGGCGCAGTCTGCGCGCCTGGCACGGCTCGCTTCCGACGTCCGGGACGTGAGCACCGCTGAAGAGGGCCGTCTACGCCTGTCCACGGAGGACCTCAGCACCGCGGCTTTGATCCAGGCATCCGCCAGCCAGTGGGCACAACGCTTGGCGGAGGCGGGTGTGACGCTGATGCTGCCTGCAGGGACGGACATCGCCATCCACGCGGACCGGGCGCGCATCGGACAGGTGCTGGACAACCTCGTGGTCAATGCGCTGCGGCACACTCCTGCCGGGGGGCACGTTGAAATCCGGAGCTCCTTGATTGACGGTGTCGCCGTGATCGAGGTGATTGACGATGGGGAAGGCATCCACCCGGAAGCATTGCCACACGTCATGGAACGCTTCTACCGCGCAGACCCCGCTCGGTCAAGCGCTGACGGCTCCGGGACGGGAGTGGGACGGGCCATCGCGCGGGCCATCGCCCGCGCCCACGGCGGCGACCTTCACGCACACAGTGCAGGGCCCGGACGGGGCGCCACCTTCACCCTGTCCCTGCCTTCTTCACCAAACCTTCATCGTTCCTGACGAGGGGCGGGCTGGGCAGCGGGCATGCTGGAGAACACTCAGCCATCCGCTTCGGAGGAATCATTGTGAAGTCATCAATTCGCGTCGCTGCGCTACTCGGCGGCACCATGCTTGCCCTCAGCCTGGGCGGGTGCGCCGCCAACACCACCGCAGCCCCGGAGGTCACAACCAGCATCCCGGCGGCCACTGCAACCGCGTCGACCCCCGCTGACGCACAGCCGACCAACGATTCCTCAGAAGGTATCTCCGAAGAGCACAACGATGCCGATGTGACGTTTGCCCAGATGATGACGATCCATCACCAGGGTGCGCTGGAGATGTCGGAGCTCGCCGCCCAGCAGGCCACGTCATCAGATGTCAAGGATGTTGCTGCGACGATCGAGACTGCCCAGCTGCCGGAAATCCAGTTGATGCAGGGTTGGCTGACGGCGTGGGGGGAACCTTTGGAACCGAGCGGCCATGCAGGTATGGACCACGGGGGCATGGACATGGATGGCATGTCGCAGGAGCAGGTCATGACCGAACTCCAGCAAAAGACCGGCGCCGACTTTGACAACCAGTTCCTGTCGTCCATGATTGCCCACCATGAGGGTGCCGTCGTGATGGCAGAGGAAGAGTTGAGGGACGGCAACAATTCTCAGGCACTGGAGCTTGCGCGCGTCATCATCGACGCGCAGGAGACAGAGATTCAGCAGATGCAGCAACTCCTGAAAAACGTGTGACCACGCAACGACCCACAGAGGACATTGAAAAACCATGAACCGCGCACACACTGCCCTTCTGACCGTCGCTTCCCTGCTCAGCCTGGGGGCCGTGGCTGGATGCTCCGCTGCAACCGAACCGACGAACGCACCACCGGCAACCTCCCAGGCGGTTACGGGGGACGCTGAGGCGATTCTGTCCGCCCAGGGACTCTCCGGTATGAGCCCCCGAGAGGTTATTGAAGCCCTGGACCAGGATCCGAGCGCCCGTCCGCTGTCGTTGATGGCGTCGGTCCACTACGACGAAGTGACGCTGGATGACGGAACCACCCAGGCGACGCTGCCGCTCGACGGGGAAGAGTTCTACATCTCGGTGGCGCCATACGAGAACCGCACGCACGACTGCTATTTCCACAGCCTCGGCACCTGCCAGGGTGAGCTGGCCAACACCGATGTCCACGTCACGGTCGTCTCCGAGGACGGCGAAACCCTCGTGGATGAGGACGCCACCACCTACGCCAACGGATTCGTCGGTTTCTGGGTCCCGAAGGACGTCAAGGGCACGGTGACAGTCACCAAGGATGGTAAAACGGGTGAAGTCGGCTTCTCCTCGGACAAGGAAGGTGCCACCTGCATCACCACGCTGCAGATGGTCTGAGCCGGGTACGGGATGCCGTTTGGCGGTGTCCGGAGCACCCATTCCATCTGGATTCCAAGAAGCACCGCAGAACCTCATTGCGATTCGGTCCAGAGCGCATCCTTCGTCGGACATCGTGGCACCCCGTGGGAACACAGCACAACCCCTCTGCCCACACCCTGCTCATGTGAATCTTGGATGAGACCCCGGGCGGGGCCGGGCATGACTACCGGCACCCCACCGTCGACGCATCGGTCTTGGGACGGGAGTTCGAGACGGTTGTTCCTGAGTCGAATGAGATCCTGTCGAAGTTGACCTCAAGATAGGTGAAAGGGCGCTCAGACCCGAGCGACTTCCATCGTCCCTCACCGGTTGCGAGCACCCGCCGTCCATCCACGTCCCGGTGCTTCGAGAGTGGGGTCGACCATTCCTGTGGGGTGAACGATGTCCCGTCGTTGGAGGCGCGGGAGCGGTCCGGTGAGACGAAGTCGACGAGGTCATGACGATCGTCGAGGATGCGATCCGGG
>JBBSRQ010000021.1:0-26114 GCA_038242845.1 Propionibacteriales bacterium
ATCGGCGTCGAGGGTGCCATCATCGGCACGGCGCTCTACACCGGCGCCTTCACGCTCCCCGAAGCACTCGCGGTCGCCGGGGGGGCAACGCATGGCTAAGGCACCCCGCAGCAGCTTCGGCGCCGCCGAAATCGCCGGCGTCCACACGCCACCCCTGCTGACAGGCCGCATCAAGGATCTGTTGGACGGCAAGAAGATCGCCATGACCGGCGTCACCGGGTTCATCGGCGAGCAGATCCTCTGGAAGGTGCTCACCGAGTGCCCCGGCACCCGCACCTCCGTACTCGTGAGACGCAAGGGATCCGTCACCGCCGAGCAGCGCGTGAAAGGACTGCTGAAGAAGAAGATCTTCGCCGACGTGGTGGCTGCCGCTGGCTCCGTCGAGGCGCTGATGGACCGTTGCATCGAGGTCATCGAGGGGGACCTGCCCAGGGTGCCCGACCTGCCCCGGGACCTCGACATCCTCGTGCACTGCGCCGGCGACGTGTCATTCGACCCACCAATCGACCAGGCCTTCATGACCAACGTCGTCGGCACCAAGGCGCTGCTCACGAAGCTGCGCGAGGCGTGCAGCGACGCCGACGGCACCCTGGTGAAGGTGCCGCACTACGTGCACATCTCCACCGCCTACACCGCCGGCCGTCGCCGCGGCCCGATCCCCGAGGCCGCCCACGTCCACGACGTCGACTACGAACTGGAGTCCGCCGCCGCGCTCGCCATGAAGGAGCACGTGGAAGCACGCTCCCGCAGCTCGGAGCAGCTCACCATCCTCCGCAAGCAGGCCGAACGTCTGCACCGTCGCGCCGGGTACCTCACCACGTCCGAGGACACTGAGCGTCGCCGCAAGGAATGGGTGAAGCAGGAACTCGTGGACGCCGGCACCGAGCGTGCTCGATCGCTCGGCTGGACCGACGCCTACACCTTCGCCAAGGCGATGGGGGAGCGTGTCGTGGCCGAGATGACCCACGACATGCAGGTCTCCGTGGTGCGCCCCGCCATCGTCGAGTCCTCGCTGCGGTTCCCCTACGAGGGCTGGATCGAGGGTTTCAAGATGGCGGACCCGCTGATCCTGGCCTACGGTCGCGGCCAGTTGCCCGAGTTCCCCGCCTCCCCGGACGCGGTCATCGACATCATCCCCTGCGACCTGGTGGTCAACGCCATCCTCGCGGTCTGCGCCACGCAGCCCATCGTGGGTGAGCCGGAGTACTACCACTGCAGCTCGGGTGCCCGGAACCCCCTGACGTTCCGCGGGATCTACCAGCACATCCGCAGCTACTTCTCTGACCACCCCTACATCGTCGGTCAGGGCTCCGTGCCGCTGGCCACGTGGAACTTCCCGGGCGCCGAGCCGGTGGAGCGGATGCTGTGGTTCGCGGAGAAGGGTACGGCCATCGGCAACAGGCTGCTCAGCTTCGCCCCCCGTGGGCAGAAGGTCCGGGCTGCTGCCACCTCGCTGGACAAGTCCAGCAAGCGGCTGGACTTCCTCAACAAGTACCTGGCCCTCTACGGGGAGTACCTGCAGTCCGAACTGCACTTCGTCGACGACTGCACCCTGGCGCTGCACCGGTCACTGGACGAGGCCGACGTCGACGCCTTCAGCTTCGACTCCGGCAGCTTCGACTGGGCGCACTACATCAAGGAGGTGCACTGCCCCGCGATCACCGACCCCGTGCGTCGACTCGAGGCCGCCCGCAAGCGTCGACAGGCGCGCTCGGCCACGTACAAGGACCTGAAGCCCACGGAGCCGGGCACCGTGCTGGCCGCCTTCGACCTCGACGGCACCATCATGGTCACCAACGTCATCGAGACGTACCTGTGGCTGCGGCTGCCGGAACTCTCAGTGGGTGAGCGGGCAGCCGAAGTGGCCCGGGTCATCGCCCAGATGCCGAACTACCTGGCCGCCGAGCGCAAGGACCGAGGCATCTTCCTGCGCCAGGTGTACCGACGCTACGAGGGCGCCAACCTCGCCGACATGGAGAAGTTCGTCGACGAGAAGCTGTCCGCCCACATTCTTGACCGAACCTCAGCTGATGCGCTTCGCCGGATCCGGGCGCACCGTGAGGCCGGCCACACGACCATCCTCATCACCGGTGTCATCCGTCCGCTGACACGCCCCTTCGACGGCCTCTTCGACCACATCGTGGCCGCGGATCTTGGTACTGATGCCGCCGGCAACTGCACGGGTTTCCTCACCGGTCCACCGATGGTGGGGGAGTCGCGCTCGGCATGGCTGGAGCACTACGCGGCGCTGCACGGCATCGACCTTTCACAGTCCTTCGCCTACGCCGACAGCCACGTGGACCTGCCGATGCTGCGTGCCGTCGGCAATCCCGTGGCCGTCAGCCCCGACATCGGTCTGATGCGTGCCGCACGCACCAGCGGTTGGTCCATCATTGACTGGCCGGCCAGTTCGCCGCAGCCGCGGTGGAAGCTACCCACCTGATCACCTGAGGAGCCGGAACACCACCATGCCACGCCCTGGATTCGTCCTCGAAGTCGATGAGAAGACACCGCCGCTGCTCACCATGGCCGGGGCCTCTGTGCGGCTCCAGTCCTTCGGCACGGGTACCCGGGTGGCGTACCCGTCCGACGCGGTGCCCTCCAGCAACCCCGTGGCACTGATCGACGCGGCGCTGGACTCGCCTGTCGGTGGCGGCAGCCTGGGGGAGCTTCTGGGGCCTGCGGTGCGTCTCACGATCGTCGTCACCGACAACAACCTCCCCCAGCCGCGGATGCGGTTCGACGTGCGGCGCACCATCGTGGAGCGGGTCCTGGAACTGGCGGCCCGTCGCAAGGTGGACGACGTCCAGATCGTGATCGCCACCGGTCTGAACCGGCGGTGGTCGGACCGCGACATCACCCACGTCCTCGGCGACAGGGTGGCCACCTCGTTCCTCGCCGACGGCCTCATCACCAGCCACGATGTCACCAGCGACGACCTCGTGGGCATTGGTGAGGTGGATGGCCACGAGGTACTGCTCAACGCCCGTGTCGCCTCCTCCGACCTGGTCGTCAGCGTGGGCATTCGTGATAACCACGCCGTCGGCAACCCCATGGTGCTGGGTCTCACCGACGTGGCCACCATCAACCGGGTGGCCGGACTCGACGCCGATGCGGCCGCGGCGGATCGGGTGGCAGATCTCGTCTCCTCGGCAGCCCCCGCGTTCGGCGTGGTGGCGGTCCTGGGCCAGCCGCTGATGCGGCCCAGCCTGTCGTTCCTCAACCGCCGCGAATGGGAGTGGCGCCTCACGGACCAGCTGGCATTCGCCGCTGCCCGGCAGTTCGTGGCGGCCCTACCCAAGCAGGGGGCGCAGAAACTCTACGCATTCCCAGCTGCGGACTACGCCGTCCTCGACGTCATCGGTGGGGAACCGCGCGCCGTGCACGACGAGGCACGCCAGGTGTGGCGCGCCGCCAACGCCGTCGATGTGGGGCCGCAGGCCGATGTGCTCGTGGCATCGGTGTGGGGGGCGGGCTTCGACATCGGCAACCCGGTGGGGTCCCCCATCAACGCCGTGCGCAACGCCATCGTGGACCAGGCCGGCTGCCACCTCGGAACGCCCATGGTGCGCCAGGGGGGCGTGATGGTTGCCATGCACCCGCTGACCCGCAATTTTTCCAACCGCACGCAGTCGCCGGCCGCCGACTTCTTCTCCACGGTGCTGCCCGAGACGCTGGATCCCCAGGAGATCCGGGCGCGGTTCGAGTCCGCCGGCGCCGTCGACCCTTGGTACCTGAACCTGTACAAGGACCGCTTTGCCCACCACCCGCTGCGGGTGTTCCACACGTGGTACCGCATCATCGAGGCCTCGGAAGGACTTGCCGACGTCATCTGGGTGGGCGGCGATCGGCGCAACGCCGCCATCATGGGGCACCGCGCCGCCAGCAGCCTCGCTGATGCTTTCGAGATCGCCTCGGCCGTCGTCGGCAGTGATCCCGCCATCACCCACCTGCACGGACCCGGCCGGGTGCTGGGGACTGTGTCATGAAGCGACGGCTGAGGACGTGGGCAAGTGCGTCCACCCTCTCCACTCGACCCCGCCTGACGTGGCCCGGCGACATGCTGGGGTTCGCCGGCACCCTGTTCGGCCTGCGTACACGCAGGCCACGGAGCGCGCCACCCCGCGACGACGAGCCCCGGCACCGTCTCTCGCGCAGTGACATCAGGCGAATCCCGGACGTGTTCAACATGTTGTCCTGGCGGGTGGAACACCAGGTGATGGGCATCGACGCGCTCACGGGCCTCCAGGACCCCATCATCTTCGCGGTGAACGAACAGGGGGCGCTGGACTGGCAGGTGCTGCGTCTCGTGCTGCCACCCCGCCTGCGCACCACCCACCGTCGGCTGAGCCATGCCCTGGCACAGGGGCGCAGCGTGGCGGTCTTCACTGACGACCCTCTGGTGCCGGACCAGGTGGGCGAGTTCACCACCGCGGCGGCCGACCTGGCCAGCCAGTACGGCGTCCCCATCGTTCCCGTGGCGTTGGGCGGGACGTTCAAGCTCAAGGAAATACTGCGGCTGGCGCTGAAGTCCAAGCCCCGGGTGTGGGTGAGTTTCGGCGCACCCATCTACATTCACGGACGCTCCCTGGCCGAGACGACGGCGGAGGTGCAGGCTGCCGTCGGGGAACTGTTCCGCGCGGAGGAGCAGTCCTGGTGGACTCGGCAACGCGGTGCTCCGGCCCCGGCCGGCCGTGCCGAGGCGATGCCCCGCTGGCGGCGACTCTGGGGCCAGACCTCCCCCCGTCCCCAGCCCCGGGCCCGACTCTGGAACTGACGGCGAGCAGCCGACGCTGAGGCTCCCGGTGTGTCCACGGGTCGGCATGTACTGTGGGGACGCACCAGCAGCGACGCATGGAGGCCCCGATGGAACCGTATGTGGAGGAACACCTGCACTGGCGGATGCTGGGACCAAAGGACATGGACGAACTCGCCAACCTTCGTGCCCAGATCGAGTCATTCGACGACACGATGATGTCGGCCTCGGAACGGCTGGGCGGATTCGATGACCCCGATGTCCTGACCGGCAATTGCGTCGGAGGCTGGGACAATTACGGCAGCCTGCTGGCGTACGGATGGAACGTCGTCGACGTGACCCCGGACAGGGCGAGGGTGACCCTTATTGGAGGGGTCCACCCCACCCACCGCTACCTGTCGATCGGGCGCAAGCTCCTCGCGTGGCAGCAGTCCCGGGCCCTTGAGTGGCGCGACGCTGAACGCGAGGGACTGGACCTGTGGATCGGCTGCTACGTCGAGCCGGTGCAGCCGGGTCTGCGTCACCTGCTCCAGTCCGCAGGGTTCCGGGAGGAACGCCACTTCTTCGACATGCATTGCCCCCTCGGCGATGTGCCCGCGCCACGCGCAATCGAGGGCATCACATTCGTGGCCTTCGATATGGCGCGCAGCGAAGAAGTGCACCGCCTCCACCACCTGTGCTTCCAGGCCACCGTCGAGCCGGAGCACGACCACTGGGAGAAGTCCCTCGCGAGGGTCCGCCCCGAGTGGTCGTGGCTGGCCGTCAACGGGGACGGCGACGCCGTCGGCTACGTGCTGTCCAGCGAGGATGACGCCGCCGCCATGGACGGCGTGGTCGAGGGTTGGACTGATCGCCTCGGGGTGCATCCCACCCACCGTCGACGTGGGATCGCCAGTGCACTCCTGGAGCGCACACTGGTCTCGATGGCGGACTCCGACTGCCTCGGCGCGGGCATCGGGGTGGACACGACGGATCCGGGTGTCCCGGAAATGCTGCAGGGGCCGCTGGGGTATGAGTGCCGCGACAGCCTCGTCCTCATGAGCAAAATCATCGCGGCGGCCGAGTCTGTAAGCTGAGCGACGCACTTATCGAACTCCTACCTGAGGCGGGATGCATGTCTGGCCACTCAAAATGGGCAACCACCAAGCACAAGAAGGCGATCATCGACGCCAGGCGCGGCAAGTTGTTCGCCAAGCTCGTCAAGAACGTGGAGGTGGCCGCGCGGATTGGCGGCGGAGACCTCGCAGGTAACCCGGGCCTGTACGAGGCCGTTCAGAAGGCGAAGAAGTCCTCGGTGCCCAACGACAACATCGACCGTGCGGTCAAGCGTGGTTCAGGTGCCGAGGGCGGTGGCGCCGACTACGAAACCATCATTTACGAGGCCTACGGACCCGCAGGCGTGGCGATGCTCATCGAGTGCCTGACGGACAACCGCAACCGCTCCGCCTCCGATGTCCGTGTGGCTGTGACGCGCAACGGCGGGACCATGGCCGACGTGGGCTCCGTGGCCCGCATGTTCGCCCGCAAGGGCGTGGTGACTGTCCCCAAGACCCAGGGCGGCGACCAGGTATCCGAGGACACCATCATGGAGGCCTCGCTCGACGAGGGTCTGGAGGAGGTGGCCGACGCCGGTGAGGTGTGGGAGGCCATCTGCGACCCCAACGACACCGTCGAGGTCCGCAAGGCCATCGAGGCCGCGGGCCTCGACTACGACTCCGCGGAGGTGGGCTTCGTGGCGTCCTTCGACCAGGCCGTGGACGAAGTCGAGGTGGCCAACAAGGTGTTTCGCATCATTGACGCACTGGAGGATTCCGACGACGTGCAAAACGTCTTCACCAATTTGGACCTCACCCCCGAGGTGGAAGCAGCGTTGGACGGCGACGAGTGAGGACCGACCCGGTCGGGGCCTGACGTGCGCGTTCTGGGGATTGATCCCGGCCTGACCCGCTGCGGGGTCGGCGTTGTCGACGGCACGGTCGGGCGTCCCCCCACCCTGGTGGCCGTCGGGGTGGTGCGCACGGATCCGCTCCTGGATGTGGCGAGCCGTCTCGCCGAGATCGCCGCCGGGCTGGACGAGTGGTTCGACGCCTATCTCCCCGAGGCCGTCGCCATCGAACGGGTCTTTGCGCAGCACAACCTCGGCAGCGTCATCGACACGGCCCAGGCCTCAGGTGTCGCGGCCCTGCTCGGTGCCAGGCGTGGCCTGCCGGTGACCTACCACACGCCCAGCGAGGTCAAGGCGGCGGTGACAGGGTCCGGCAACGCTGACAAGGCGCAGGTGGGCATCATGGTGGCTCGCATACTGAAATTGAGTGCGGCACCCAAGCCGGCTGACGCTGCCGATGCGTTGGCCATTGCCGTCTGCCATGCGTGGCGGGGCGGCCACACGAACCGATATGCCGCAGTCGCGGCGCGAGCAAGGAGAAAACGTTGATCCAGCAACTGCGCGGCACAGTGCTCGAGGCCGGGGCGACGACGTTCACGATCGACGTCGGCGGCGTCGGCTTCAAGGCGCTGACCACACCAGCCACCGCCGCGGGGCTGCGGCTGGGGGAGACGGTCACCGTGCACACCAGCCTCGTGGTGCGGGAGGACTCCATGACGCTGTTTGGCTTCGATGACCCGGCGGAGCGGGACGCCTTCGAATTGGTGCAGACGGCCTCCGGTGTGGGCCCCAAGCTCGCCGTCGCCATCGTCTCGGTGCTGAGCCCCTCCGACATTCGCCAGGCCATCACCGCGGAGGACCTGGCCCGCCTGTGCAGCGTGCCCGGGATCGGGCGCAAGGGTGCCCAAAAGCTGGTCATCGAACTGAAGGACAAGGTCCTGCTGCTGGCCGACGGTGGCGTCACGGCGCCCGCCGCCCCCACGAGCGGGGAGAGGTGGCGCGAGCAGGTTGCCGAGGGCCTCCAGGGGCTGGGTTGGTCCGCCCGGGACGCGGCCGCCGCCTGTGACAATGTTGCGCACCTGGTGGAGGAGGAGCCCACCATCGCCATCGGCGTCCTGATGCGCTCCGCCCTCAACTCCCTGGCCAAGCGATGATGGAGCACTCCGAGGTGGACCCGGAGGTGGTGCCGGAGGAGAGGGACTTCGAATCGGCACTTCGACCGCGCAGCCTCGCGGAGTTCGGGGGCCAACCCCGCGTGCGTGACCAGCTGGGGCTCGTGCTGGAGGCTGCACGGCACCGGGGCAGCAGCCCGGACCACGTGCTCCTCTCCGGTCCCCCCGGGCTCGGCAAGACCACGCTCGCCATGATCATCGCTGCCGAGATGGGTGTGTCGCTGCGCATCTCCTCGGGGCCGGCCATCACCCACGCCGGTGACCTCGCCGCCATCCTGTCCGGACTCAGCGAGGGCGACGTGCTGTTCCTCGACGAGATCCACCGCCTCGCACGCCCCGCCGAGGAACTGCTCTACATCGCCATGGAGGACTACCGCGTGGACGTGGTGGTGGGCAAGGGTCCCGGCGCCACGGCCATCCCCATCGAGCTGCCACCGTTCACGCTGGTGGGTGCCACCACCCGGGCGGGTCTCCTGCCCGGGCCGCTGCGGGACCGCTTCGGTTTCACCGCCCAACTGGACTTCTACGAGGACGTCGACCTGGCGCGCATCGTCACGACGTCCGCAGCGAAGCTGGGTGTCACCATCCATGCCCGCGCCGCCGACGAGATCGCGTCCCGGTCCCGGGGCACACCCCGCATCGCGAACCGGCTGCTGCGGCGCGTGCGTGACTTCTCACAGGTGAAGAAGCACCCCGTCGTCGACCTGGACGTTGCCTGTGGCGCGTTGGAACTCTACGAGGTGGACGAGTTGGGCCTGGACCGGCTGGACAGGGGTGTGCTGGAGGCCCTGTGCCGCCTCTTCGGTGGCGGACCTGTCGGGCTCTCGACGCTGGCGCTCAGCGTCGGCGAGGAGATCGAGACGGTGTCGGAGGTGGCGGAGCCGTTCCTCATCCGGGAGGGGCTACTGATGCGCACTCCCCGGGGTCGCGTGGCCACCCGCGCGGGATGGTCGCACATCGGACTGAAACCCCCGGCTGACGCCACCGCATCCCTCTTTGACGACCCGCAGTGATCCCAATGGGGCACACGGGACCGCGTCGGCTATTGTGATCGCTGGTCAACCACGCATCCAATCGAAGGAAAACCATGGACCTGATCCTGATGATCGTTGCGTTCGGCGCGCTCATGTACTTCCTCATGATCCGCCCGCAGCAGAAGCGTGTGAAGGAGCACCAGTCCGCCATCGGCGCCCTGGCTCCCGGCTCGCGCGTCCTGCTGACCTCCGGAATGTTCGGCACGGTTCGCCACCTCGGTGAACGCCAGGCGATCGTTGAGCTGGCACCCGGTGTGGAGATCACCGTCGTGAAGGGCAACATCGCCCGCCCCACCACCGCGGACGAGGAGGAGTTCGAATTCGCCGACGAAGGCGACGCCGAACTCCCCGTCGATGATGCGTCCCTGCCTGAGCTCCAGCTCGGCGAGTTCGACCGGGACACCACGTTCGACCCCCGCGGTGACGGCGACATGTCGCCGGAGGAACTCCAGCGCAAGTTCGACGACAACTGACCGTACGGCGCCGCCCTCCGGGGCAGCCAGTAGAGAAAAAAGAAGACTGTGGCTATTAGCTCTCGCAAATCCCGTCCGGCAGTGGTCCTGCTGTCGCTCCTGGTGGTGATCGGCATCATGTTCACCATCATGGCCGCCACCCGGACCTGGACACCCAAGCTCGGCCTGGACCTCCAGGGCGGCATGACGATCACACTCAACGCCACCAACAAGACGGTGCCGGCCGAGTCCCTGGAACTGGCGAAGAACATCATCCAGGACCGGGTCAACGGACTCGGCGTGGGTGAGGCAACAGTTGCCACCCAGGGCGACCGCTACATCGTGGTCTCCGCACCCAACGTGCAGCGCGACGACCTCGTGCAACTGGTGGGCGCCACCGCGCAGCTGGCGTTCCGGCCCGTACTCAACGTTGCAGCCGCCGGTGTCACGACGCCGCCCGAGGAGGGCGAGGGTCCCGGTCTGCCGACAGCACCTCCGGCACCCAGCGATGCCGGTGAGGGCGCCAAGCTCCCCATCGATGCCGTGCTGGCGTACCAGCCCACGCCGACGGACCTCGAGGGCTTCGCCGCCTACGAGTGTGGCGCCGACGTCCCTGACGTCCTTGACGGGGCACTGTTCGCCTGTGACGAGGCAGGCACCAGCTACCTCCTGGGTCCGGTGGCCATCACCGGACAGCAGCTGAACACCGCCGGTTCCGGCATCCCGCAGGGGCAGTTCGCCCCCGTAGTGACACTGGACTTCAACTCTGAGGGAAGCGAAGCACTGGCGACGCTGACCGGCGCACTGGTGAACAAACCGGAACCGACGAATATGTTCGCCATCGTGCTCGACGGCGTGGTGCAGTCCGCTGCCACCGCGAACGAGCGCATCCCCGGCGGAAGGGCCCAGATCAGCGGCAACTTCACCGAGGCCAGCGCCGCCGGACTCGCCAACGTCCTGAAGTTCGGTTCCCTGCCCCTGACGTTCGAACCGTCCCAGGTCGAGAGTGTTTCTCCGACGCTCGGTGGTGAGCAGTTGCGCGTCGCCCTGATCGCTGGCCTCATCGGACTCATCATCGTCATGGGCTACGCGTTTGCCTACTACCGCGGACTGGGTGTCGTGGTCCTCGGATCCCTCCTCGTGGCAGCGCTCGGGACCTATGCGTCCATGGTGCTGCTGGGCTCCGTGGTGGGATTCACACTGAACCTGCCGGCAATCGCCGGCGCCATCGTCGCCATCGGTATCACCGCGGACTCCTTCGTCATCTACTTCGAGCGGATCCGCGACGAGATCCGGGACGGCCGCAGCCTGCGCTCCGCCATCCAGACCGGGTGGGTCAAAGCCCGCTCCACCATCGTGGTGGCCGACCTGGTGAGCCTGCTCTCAGCAGTGGTTCTCTTCGTCCTGGCCGTCGGCAGTGTGAAGGGCTTCGCGTTCATGCTGGGCCTCACCACACTGATCGACCTGGCCGTGATCTTCTTCTTCACCCAACCCCTGATGCAGCTGCTCGGCCGCACCAAGTTCTACGGCGAGGGCCACAAACTCTCGGGTCTGGATGCTTCCCACATGGGAGTCTCGCGGAACTCCCTCCTGGGCCGCCGCACCCGTCGCACCACCCGCATCGCGCAGGAGGCATGATGAACAAGACCAAGCTGGGCCTGGCCCATCGCCTGTACACCGGCCAGGTGTCCTACGACTTCGTCAAGAACCGGAGGCTTTGGTACACCGTCTCCGCGGTCGTGTTGATCATCTCCATCCTGGCGCTGGTCATTCGCGGCCTGACACTGGGCATCGAGTTCGAGGGCGGCACCGACTTCCAGGCACCCACGACGGTGACCTCCGAAACGGTCACCGAAGTCCGCCAGGCCGTGGACGGCTTCGACGTGCCCGACCTCGACGCTCAAGTGTTCACCATCGGCAACGATGCCGTTCGCATCCAGACCAGGGTCCTCACGCCTGAGGAAACCTCCTCCGTGCGTGCATCGATCGTGGAGCTCACCGGTGCGGACCCCGCCGAAGTCACCTACAACGCCATCGGCGCCTCGTGGGGCCAGCAGGTCTCCAAGCAGGCCGGCATCGCACTGGTGGTGTTCATCGTGCTCGTGATGCTCCTGATCTGGGTGTGGTTCCGGGACTGGAAGATGTCGGTGGCCGCCATCCTCGCGCTGGCGCACGACCTGCTGGTGACCGTCGGCATTTACGCGCTCGTGGGGTTCACCGTCACCCCGGCCACCGTCATCGGCGTCCTGACCATCCTCGGGTATTCGCTGTACGACACCGTGGTGGTCTTCGACAAGATCAAGGAAAATGTCGTCGGGCTGGGCGAGACCAACAAGACGTATTCCGAGGCTGCCAACCTCGGTATCAACCAGGTGCTGGTGCGCTCCATCAACACCACCATCATCGGTGTGCTGCCCACCGCAGCACTGCTGGTTGCGGGGTCGATCCTCAACGGTGGTCCGCTGCAGGACCTGGGGCTGGCACTGTTCATCGGCATGATCGCCGGTGCCTACAGCTCCATCTTCATCGCCACCCCCATCCTCACCACGCTCAAGGAGCGCGAGCCGGAGCAGGTGGCACACCGCACCACCATCGAACGCCGTGCCGAGCGGGCAGCCGTGAAGGCGAACCGTCCACACGCGAGCGGCGACCTCCTGACTGCGGAGGGCCCTTCCGGAGAGGCAACAGGCGCCACCGCCGTCGAGCCGGGTGTCCGGAACCAGCCGCGCAGCGGCGGGTCGCGTGCCGATCGCCGCAAGCGGCCGGAGACCCGGTGACGGCACCGCGGCTGCAGATGTTGCGGGGCCTCATCCGTGACGTGCCCGACTTCCCACGGCCAGGGGTGATGTTCAAGGACATCACGCCCCTGCTGGCCTCTGCCAACGGCTTCCAGGCCTCCATTGAGGAGCTGGTGGCATCGGCACCGGAGAACATCGACGTGGTGGTGGGCATGGAGGCGCGCGGGTTCATCTTCGCCGCCCCCGTGGCACTGGCGTTGGGGGCCGGCTTCGTGCCGGTCCGCAAGCCCGGGAAGCTGCCCGGTGACGTCATCTCCCAGCCGTTCGACCTCGAGTACGGGGCAGAGGTGTTGCACATGCACAGCGACGCCATCGTCTCCGGCGCCCGCGTGCTCGTCGTCGACGACGTGCTGGCCACCGGGGGCACAGTCGGAGCCACCGCCAAGCTCCTCGAGCGACTCGGTGCCGAACTCGTGCACGTCAGTGTCCTCCTGGAACTGGGATTCCTCGGCGGACGGGACAAGTTGAACTCGCTCGGCATCAGCAACTGCAGTGCCGTCCTGAGCGTCTGAGCCATGGCCAAGCTCCACCGGGGGGACAAGCGGGGTGACTCCACCTCACTGGTCAGCATGCCCCGGCTGCGCGTCCACCCCTTCAGGGAGCTGGGCCGGCGGGCGATGTTCGCAGGCATGCTGCTCCTGGTGAGCACGATGCTCGTGTGGTTCGACCGTGGCGCCTACGTGGACAACACCGCGGCCGATGGCGTCAACTTCATCGATGCGCTGTACTACTCCACGGTCACCATCACCACAACCGGCTACGGCGACATCACCCCACTGGCGCCGCACGCGCGCCTCATCAACGCCCTGATCATCACCCCCATGAGGATCGCCTTCCTGGTGCTGTTGGTCGGCACCACCATTGAGGTCCTCGCCAACGAGGGCAGCCGCATCGTCCGCGACCTGCGGTGGAGGAGAACAATGCGCAACCACGTCGTCGTCATCGGCTATGGCACCAAGGGCCGCAGCGCCGTCAACACCATGCGCCGCCACGGGCAGGCGCCTGAGAAGATCGTGGTGGTCGACAATGATGCACTGGCCATCAATGACGCCAACCTCGACGGGCTGGCAGCCTTCCAGGGCGATGCCGGCCGCCGCGACCTGCTGCGACGGGCCGAGGTCAGCAAGGCCAAGGAGGTCGTGATCTGCCTCGCCCGCGACGACGCCGCCATCCTGACCACACTCATGGTGCGCCAACTCAACCCGCAGGCGGGCATCACCGTGTCGGTGCGCGAGCACGAGAACGTGCCGCTCGTGAAGCAGTCCGGCGCCACCTCCGTGGTGACCTCATCCGACACGGTGGGGCGCCTCATGGGCCTGTCAGCCATCGGCCCGGAACTCGGTGCCATCATCCAGGACCTGCTCACGAGCGGCACCGGCCTGGAGGTCACGCAGCGTCAGGCCCGGCCCGACGAGGTGGGCAACAATCCCAGTGGCATCAGCAACGAGCGGGTGATCGGGGTGGTGCGCAACGGCACGCTGCGCCGATTCTACGATTCGACGGCGGCCCGGATCGAGGCCGGGGACCAACTCATCGTCGTGCGCAAGTCCGTCAACACCGTCGAAGGGCTGCGGGACCTCGACGCCTGAGCTCCGCGCATGCGCGTACACTCTCGGCAGTGAAAGAGTGAGGCGACGAGGACGAGGAGGTGTGTCCCATGGCGGAGCAGCCAGCTGAGCGGCAACCCGAGCACGGGGTCCTCCAACGCGTGTCCAGCGGACCGGAGCAGCCCCGACTGCGCATGCGCCACAGGCTGGCACGGCTGGGTGCGGTACGACCCAAGGTGGCGATGCTGGACCCCCTGTTCAAGATCGTTCGCAGCAACCATCCCAAAGCCGACCTCGACCTGATCGAGCGTGCCTATCGCACAGCCGAGCACTACCACGACGGGCAGAAGCGCAAGTCCGGCGACCCCTACATCACGCATCCGCTGGCCGTGGCCACCATCCTCGCGGAGCTCGGCATGACGGAGCCGGTCATCGTGGCGGCGCTGCTGCACGACACCGTCGAGGACACGTTGTACTCGATGGAGCAGTTGCGCGTCGACTTCTCCGACGAGGTGGCACAGATGGTTGACGGGGTGACGAAGCTGGACAAGGTCACCTACGGGGAGACCGCGAAGGCCGAGACCATCCGCAAGATGATCATGGCCACGAGCGAGGAGGTGCGGGTTCTCGTCATCAAGCTGGCCGACCGGCTGCACAACATGCGCACACTCGGTTTCCTGCGCCCCGAGAAGCAGGTGCGGATCGCCACCGAGACGCTGAACATCTTCGCGCCGCTGGCCCATCGGCTCGGCATGAACACCATCAAGTGGGAGCTGGAGGACCTGTCCTTCGCCGCCATCGAACCCAAGGTGTACGACGAGATCGTCGAGATGGTCGGCGCGCAGGCCCCCGGCCGGGAACGCTACCTTCGGGAGCTCATCAGCCAGTTCCAGGCACTGATGGCCGAGAACAAGATCAAGGCCACCGTCTACGGACGTCCCAAGCACTACTACTCGATCTACCAGAAGATGATGGTGCGCGGGCGCGACTTCTCCGACATCTTCGACCTCATCGGACTCCGCGTGCTCGTGGACGACGTGAAGGACTGCTACGCCGTCCTCGGCGTGGCACACAGCGCATGGAAGCCGATCCCCGGCCGGTTCAAGGACTACATCGCCAACCCCAAGTTCAACATGTACCAGTCTCTGCACACGACGGTGCTGGGCGCCCGCAACGAGCCAGTGGAGTTCCAGATCCGGACCCACGAGATGCACCGCCGGGCCGAGTACGGTGTCGCGGCGCACTGGAAGTACAAGGAGAACCTGCGCGAGGGGGTCACGCCGGAAGAGGCGGGACTGCGCGCCATGCACCAACTCGGCGTGATGAGCAAGGAGACCGCAGACCCGGGCGAGTTCCTGGACTCCATCCTGTTCGAGATCAACCAGGACGAGATCTACGTCTTCACACCCAAGGGCGAGGTGATGGCACTGCCTGTCGGCGCCACCCCCGTCGACTTCGCGTTCGCCGTCCACACGGAAGTGGGTTTCCGGTGTATCGGCGCCCGCGTGAACGGTCGGCTCGTGGCCCTGTCCACGAAGCTGCAACAGGGTGACAAGGTCGAGGTCCTGACGTCGAAGAGCCCCAACGCCGGCCCGAGCCGCGACTGGCTCGGCTTCGTCGCCTCCAGCCGGGCGAAGCAGAAGATCAAGCAGCACTTCACGCGGGAGCGTCGCGATGAGGCCCTCGACACGGGCAAGGACCTGCTCGCGAAGCAGTTGCGGCGCACTGGTCTGCCCATGCAGCGTCTGCTGACCCTGGAGAACCTCACGGCCGTGGCGAACGCCCTGCGCACCAAGGACGTACCCAGCCTGTACATGGCCATCGGTGAGAACCACATCAGCGCGCAGGCGGTGGTGCAGCACCTCATCGACATGCACGGCGGTGAGGACGAGACGGTCGACACCGTCACCGAGGACATGGTGGTGCAGCAGCGCCAGCGCGCCACCACCAAGAGCGATGTTGCCGTGTTGGTGGACGGCGACCCAACCCTGGCCGTCAAGATGGCCAAGTGCTGCTCGCCACTGCCGGGCGACGACATCCTCGGATTCATCACCAAGGGCGACGGGGTCTCCGTCCACCGGGTCGACTGCACCAACGCGCCCTCGCTGCGTGAGCAGTCCGAGCGCATCGTCAACGTGTCCTGGGCCGAATCCGGCAGCGGGACGTTCCTCGTCACCATTCAGGTGGAGGGCATCGACCGTGCCCGCATGCTCTCCGACGTCAGCGCCGCATTCTCAGAACAACACGTCGACATACTCTCCGCATCCATCTCCACCAACAAGAACCGCCAGTTCGTGGGACGCATCACCTTCGAGTCGCCCGACCCCACCCACCTCGGCCACGTGCTGAGCCAGGTGCGCAAGGTGCCCGGGGTCTACGACGTGTTCCGGGCCAACTACTGACACATCGAGGGGGAGCGCAATGGCACTGAGCGTATGGGTCCGCAGAGTCCAGGAGGACGCCACGCACAACGACGGCACCAGGGTGCTCGTCGACAGACTCTGGCCGCGTGGCATCAAGAAGGAGGACGTCGCGTTCGACCACTGGAACAAGGACGTGGCACCGTCGACGGAGCTGCGCCAGTGGTACGGCCACGACCCCGAGAAGTACGACGAGTTCGTCCAGCGCTACCGTGAGGAGCTGGAGTCACCCGCCCAGAAACAGGCCTTGCAGGAACTGCGGGACTGCGTCCGCGGGACCCGCCTGACCCTGCTGACGGCCACGAGGGACGTCGAGCACAGTCAGGCGCAGGCGCTGGCGGATCTACTGGATGGCTCCTGAGGACCTCAGGCGTCCAGCAGAGTTCCCTCCAGCAGGGTTCCCAGCGGTTGGGTGCTGTCCGCGAGTTGGTCGACGCTGAAGCGTCGCCCTGATCTCAGCAGCGCAGTGATGTCCCGCACCACCTTCGGTGTGTTGACGTTCATGCCAGCGAGCAATCGGCCTTGCCTGAGCCAGAACGCCACGTAGCTCTGGCTCTCCGGGTCACCCCGGAAGACGACCTGGTCGTAGCCGTCCGGACCCACCGACCCCGTGTACTCCATGGAGAGGTCGTACTGGTCGGTGTAGACGTAGGGGAGCAGGTCGTAGGAGACGTCCGCGCCAAGCATCGACTGGGCGGCAACGCGCGGCTGCCATGAGGCGTTGCTCCAGTGCTCCACCCGGATGCGCCGCCCCAGCAGTGGGTGCCATGCATGTGCAACGTCACCTGCGGCGAACACGTCCGGATGGGACGTGCGCAGGCTGGCGTCGACGAGGATCCCGTTGTCCACGGCCAGTCCGGCGCGCTCCGCGAGTTCCGCACGTGGCGTGGCCCCGATGCCCACGAAGACCGCATCAGCTTCGACATGGGTGCCGTCCGTGAGGTCGACACCCGTGACGGCACCGCGGTAGCCGCTGAGCCGGGCCACCTGCACCTCGCGGAGCACATGGACACCGTGGGAGAGGTGGAGCGCCGCAAAGTGCTGTGCGACCTCTTCTCCGAGGGCCTTCAACAGTGGCAGGCGGGAACGCTCGAGCACCGTCACATCAACTTCACGGCTGCGGGCGGCGGCGGCGAGTTCCAGGGCGATCCAGCCGCCTCCGATGATCACGACCCGCCTGGCCGCCGTGAGGGCCTGGCCGATGCGGTCGCTGTCACCGACCGTCCGCAGGTGGAGTACCCCGTCGAGGTCGGAGCCCGGCAGGCTGAGTCGACGGACGCGGGAACCGGTCGTCAGCAGGAGTTTCTCAAACGGAAGGTGCTCTCCCGTGGAGAGGGTGACCCGGTGCCGTGCGGGATCCAGGTCGCGCACACTGGTGTCCAGGCGCAGGTCCACGCCGTTGTCGGCGTACCACCCGTCCCGAAGCACGTTGAGGGAAGAACGCTCCGCACCCTGGATCAGGTACTCCTTGGACAGGGGTGGTCTGTTGTAAGGAGCCTCCGCCTCGGCACCGATCAGTGTGATGGGACCGTCGAAGCCCTCGCGACGCAAAGACTGGGCGGCTTTCGCGCCGGCCAGGCCTGCGCCGACGATGATGTGTCCGGATGCGATGGACATGGTTGCTCCTTCTCAGATCGTCGAGGTGTGATGGGCGCCGCGGCTCCATGGCCGGTCGTAGACAGCGGCGAGGCGGGCGAGCGCGACGGCTCCCACCAGCAGACCGAAGTCACGCAGTGCCACGTCGTAGAAGCCGGAATACGTCAACAGGTTGACGATGATCCCCGCCAGCCACAGCGCCACGACGTAGGCGGCGTACCGGGGCTTGATCGCCACCATGACGGCGGCCAGGATCTCGACGATCCCCACGAGGTGCATTGCTGTTTGTGCCGAGAACGGCAGCAGGCCCACCACCCAGGGGGCGAGGTAGCCCGGCCAGTCCGTGAGGACATTCATGAACTTGTCCAGGCCCATCCACAACGGGAGCACCACGTACCCCACGTGCAGCAGGACGTAGGCGGCGTATGCCGGATCGTGCGTGATGCGGTTCCACATCCCGTCGGCCGAGTGGGCCACCGGCTTGCGTACCTCTGTTGGGGACATCGCGAACTCCTTTATCGAGTAGATTTGTTAGTTTTAGAATCCGCTCATTTCCCGGCTTTGTCAACGGTTCTTGGTGATAGAATTTGCGCATGGACACGACGGAGCCCCACGACACGATGGCTGACGATCTCGAGGCTGTCAGCGCGCTGGCCGATCCAGTGCGCCGGGGCCTCTACGAGCTTGTGGCCTCCCAGCCGGGACCGGTGACACGCGAGGGGGCAGCGAGCGCTGCGGGGATCAGCCGCACGCTCGCGGCCTACCACCTCGACAAGATGGTGGATGCCGGGCTGCTCGATGCCGGGTACGCCCGACCCGAGGGGCGCGGCGGGCCCGGCGCGGGTCGTCCCGCGAAGCACTACAGGCGCGCCGAGCAGGAGCTCTCCGTCACGCTGCCGGCTCGCAGCTACATGGTGATGGCTGACGTACTGGCCACGGCACTGGATGCCGACGAGACCGGATCAGTGCGAGCTGCTGCGGCGCGGGCGGCTGAGGACGTCGGGCACGCGGCGGGGGAGTCGGCGGACCTGCAGACAGCGCTGCGCACTGCCGGCTACGAGCCGGCGGTGACCACCGAGGGTGACATCGAATTGCGCAACTGCCCGTTCCACCAGTTGATGGCCACGCACACCGAGTTGGTGTGCGGCCTCAACATGGACCTCATCACCGGCGTCCTCGAGGGCGTCGGCCAGCCCGGCGGGCGAGCGGAACTGATTCCCCGGGAAGGTCGGTGCTGCGTGGTGATCCACCCTGAGGCTAGGCCTGCTGGAACTCCTTGAGCGTCTCCTTGGCCTGCTCCAGCCAGGCGTTGTAGGTCTCGAGGGACTTGTTGGCGTCCCGCGCCTTGCGCTCGTCGCCCTTGGCCTCTGCATCCTTCACGTCGCGGTTCAGCTTGTCGACCTGTGCCTGGAACAGGGCGACGGTGTCCTCGGCGCGTTTGCGCGCCTCCGGGTCCGTGCGTCGCCACTCGTCGGCCTCCATGGCGGAGACCTTGTCGCCCAGTGAGCGGATGCGCGAATCCAGATCGCGCATCGAGGTGCGGGGCACGTGGCCGAGGTCATTGAACTTGGAAAGGAACTCACGGTGCACGGACTTGGCCCGCTCCACGTCGCGGGTATCGGCAAGGTCTTTTTCGACCTGCTCCACCAGTGACGTCTTGGCGGCGAGGTTCTCGGACTGTTCGCCATCCATGGCGCTCTGGGCCGCGGTGCGGGCGTCGAAGAACTGGTCCTGCAGGCCACGAAAACGTGCCCACAGTGCATCGTCGTCCGAGCGACGGGCGGAGCCCGCAGCTTTCCAGCGAGCCATCAGCTCACGGAAGGCACCCGAGGTGGGCCCCCAGTCGGTGGAGGAGGTGAGCGGCTCAGCCTCCTTGATGATCTGTTCCTTGAGCCCCTTGACCTCGTCACGGCGGCTGTTCAACTCGGAGAAGTGGGACTTGCGGCGGCGCGTGTAGGCAGTACGGGCCGACGAGAACCGGTGCCACATCTCGTTGTCAGTGGTGCGGTCGATGCGTGGCAACGCCTTCCACTCCTCCAGCAACGTGCGGAAGCGGTCCACACCGCCGCGCCAGTCGTTTCCGCTGGACAGCTTCTCCGCCTCATCCACCATCGCCTGCTTCGCGGCGACCGTCACGGCGTTCTGCTCCGCCTTTGCAAGCTTGCGCGCCTCGATCTGCGCGGGCAGGAGATCCTCGATCTTTGCGAGACGCTCGATCAGCGCGGCAAGGTCTCCCACCGCGTTGGCCTGCTCGACCGAAGTCCTCGCAGTCGCGATGGCCTTGCGGGCCTCCTCGGGGGACGTGGCCTGAGTCTTCACACGTGATTCAAGGAGGCCGATTTCTGCCGCCAGGTTCTCGTACCGCCTCGTGTAGAAGGCCATTGCCTCCTCGGGGGACGCATCGGGTACCTGGCCCACGTTTCGTTCCCCATCGGTGGTGCGGACCCAGACGGTGCCGTCCTCGTCGACGCGACCGAAGTCAGAGGGCGCTTGCAATTCGCTCATGCGCCCAATCTAGCCGGATAGGGTGGCGCAATGCTCATCGAGGCCCATCCTGTCTCACCATGGCAGTCCAATTGCTATCTGGTCGCCGCCGGGGAGGACACGCCTTCGGGACCCCGTCCCTGCATCATCGTCGATCCCGGGATCATGGCGATGTCGGTCATTGAGGAGACGGTGTCGCGCCGCGGCTGGGAGCCTGCAGCCGTGCTCCTGACGCATGGACATCTCGACCACAGCGGGGACGCCCACAAGGTGGCATCCGTCTGGGGCGTGCCCGTCCACTGCGCCCTGCCGGACCAGCCGATGCTGACCCGCCCGTCGCTCGGTCTGGGGGAGTCGTTCATCCCCGTCATTGAACAGTTCCTCGGCGCGGACGCGCTGCCCGCTCCGTCCGTGGTGGAGAGCTTTGATGCAACTTTCCAGGTGGCGGGTCTGTCCGTGACACCGTCGCGGGCCCCGGGGCACACGGCGGGATCCACCCTCCTGGAGGTCAGCGACGCCACGACCACCGTCGTCTTCACGGGCGACGTCCTGTTCGCCGGCACGATCGGGCGAACCGACCTGCCCAGCGGTAGCATGCAACAGATGCGCGAGACGTTGCGGTGGATTCGCGACACAATCCGAGACGACGTCCCGCTTCTGCCGGGCCACGGCCCGGGCACCACGCTGGCCGAGGAAACTCGCAACAATCCGTTCATGCACGACAACACCTGAGGAAGCACGACTCACCGATGGCACGCCCCAAGCCGATCTCCGGCTTCCCCGAGTTCCTGCCCGCCGGCCGCATGGTCGAACAACGGGTCCTCGACATCATCGCCTCCACCGCAGAACTGCACGGGTTGGCCTCCGTCGAGACCCGCGCCGTCGAGCCGTTGGGACAGCTGACCCGCAAGGGCGAGATCGACAAGGAGATCTACGTCGTGCGCCGGCTCCACGCCGACGAGGGCGATGCCGACGAGCTGGCGTTGCACTTCGACCTGACGGTGCCGTTCGCGCGCTACGTACTGGAGAACTCCGGTCATCTGCACTTCCCGTTTCGTCGCTACCAGGTGCAGAAATCCTGGCGCGGCGAGCGGCCCCAGGAAGGGCGCTACCGCGAGTTCACGCAGGCCGACCTCGACATCGTCGGCTCCGGCACCCTGGCCCTGCACCACGACGCCGAGCTGCCGCTCGTCGCCCTCGAGGCATTCGGGCGCATGCACCGCGACCTGGGCCTGCCCCCGGTCCTGATGCGGCTCGGCAACCGCAAGCTGGCACAGGGCTTCTACGCCGGGCTCGGCATCGACGACCCCAGCGCCGTGCTGCAGCGCGTGGACAAGCTGGACAAGATCGGCCCCGACGGCGTCTCAGCCCTCCTGCGTGACCAGCTGGGCATGGACGAGTCCCAGGTGTCAGCCGCGCTGGCACTGGCCCGGATCCAGTCAACCGACCTGTCGTTCGCCGACGATGTTGCTGCGCTGGGCGTCGACAACCCGCTGCTCAGCGAGGGCATCGATGAGGTCGCCAGTGTGCTGGAGGCCGTCTCGCCGCAGTTCCCCGGCCGCATCGCCGCCGACCTCCGCATCGCCCGCGGGCTGGACTACTACACCGGCACCGTCTACGAGACCGAACTGCTCGGCTTCGAGTCCATCGGCAGCGTCTCGGGTGGCGGCCGCTACGACGCCCTGGCCAGCGATGGCAAGAACGTCTACCCGGGGGTGGGTCTGACCATCGGCGTGACGCGCATACTCGCGCCACTGGTGAACCGTGGGCATCTCACGGCCAGCCGATCCGTGCCCAGCTGCGTGCTGGTGGCCGTCGATGCCGAGGACACCCGCCCCGCCGCCGACGCGGTCGCCCACCAACTCCGGGCCCGGGGCATCGCCTGCGAAGTCTCACCCAAGGCCGACAAGTACGGCAAGCAGATCCGCCATGCTGAGCGGCGCGGCATCCCCTACGTGTGGTTCGGCGCGTCCGTGAAAGACATCCGCACCGGCGACCAGGTGGAGGCCGACCCCTCCAGCTGGGAGCCCCCCGCCGCCGACCTGCACCCGGGCATCATCGCCACCTGGTGAAATTCCATCACCCCAATTCTTGAAACTGCACCATCCACGAAGGGACCTGAATTCATATGCTTCGCACCCACAAGGCCGGGGACCTGCGCGCAAGCCACGCAGGTCAGACCGTTGTGCTCACCGGCTGGGTGGCCAAGCGCCGCGACCACGGCGGTGTGGCCTTCATCGACCTGCGTGACGCCTCCGGGGTCGCCCAGGTCGTCGTCCGCGACGAGGTGCTCGACTCCTCGGGCGCCCACGACCTCCGCAACGAGTTCTGCATCCAGGTCACCGGCGTCGTTGAGACGCGCCCTCAGGGCAACGCCAACCCCGACCTGGCCACGGGCGAGATCGAGGTGGCCATCTCCGAGCTCGAGGTGCTGAACACCTCGGCGCCGCTGCCCTTCCAGATCGACGAGCGCAGCGGAGTGGGGGAGGAGGCGCGCCTGAAGTACCGCTACCTCGACCTGCGCCGCCCGGCACCCGCCGAGGCCCTGCGCCTGCGCTCCGCCGTCAACCGTGCGGCCCGCACCGTGCTCGACGAGCGCGACTTCGTCGAGATCGAGACGCCGACGCTGACCCGCTCCACCCCCGAGGGGGCCCGCGACTTCCTCGTGCCCGCCCGCCTCTCGCCCGGCTCCTGGTACGCCCTGCCGCAGTCGCCACAGCTCTTCAAGCAGCTGCTGATGGTGGCAGGCATGGAGCGGTACTACCAGATTGCCCGCTGCTACCGCGACGAGGACTTCCGCGCTGACAGGCAGCCCGAGTTCACCCAGCTCGACATTGAGATGAGCTTCGTGGACCAGGACGACATCATCGAGCTGGCCGAGGCCGTGCTCCGCGATGTCTGGGCGCTCAAGGGTCATGCGCTTGACACCCCGTTCCCACGGCTGACGTTCGCCGACTCCATGGACCGCTACGGCTCCGACAAGCCCGACCTGCGCTTCGACCTGGAGCTCAGCGAGCTGACCGATCTCTTCGCCGACACGGCCTTCCGCGTGTTCAAGGCCCCCTACGTGGGTGCCGTCGTCATGCCGGGCGGCGCATCGCAACCGCGCCGCACCTTTGACGCGTGGCAGGAATGGGCGAAGCAGCGCGGCGCGAAGGGACTGGCGTACGTGACGGTGGCCGAGGACGGCACGCTGGGTGGTCCCGTGGCCAAGAACCTCTCCGAGCCGGAACTCGCAGCGCTGCCGCAGCGCACAGGCGCCACGCCCGGCGACTGCATCTTCTTTGCCGCCGGCGCCCGCACCGCTTCGCAGAACCTGCTGGGTGCCGCCCGTGCGGAGATCGGCCGGCGCTGTGGCCTGATTGATGAGGCGGCGTGGAGCTTCCTGTGGGTGGTCGACGCCCCGCTGTTCAAGCCCACCAACGAGGCGCTCAGCGAAGGGGATGTGGCACTGGGCGATTCAGCGTGGACCGCTGTGCACCACGCGTTCACCTCGCCCAAGCCGGAGTGCCTCGAGACATTCGACACCGACCCGGGCAACGCTCTGGCCTACGCCTACGACATCGTCTGCAACGGCAACGAGATCGGCGGCGGCTCGATCCGTATCCACCGTCGCGACATCCAGGAGCGCGTTTTCGGCGTCATGGGCATAGGCGCGGAGGAGGCGCAGGAGAAGTTCGGCTTCCTGCTGGATGCCTTCTCCTTCGGCGCTCCGCCGCACGGTGGCATCGCCTTCGGGTGGGACCGCATCGTGGCCCTGCTCAGTGGTGCGGAGTCGATCCGCGACGTCATCGCGTTCCCGAAGTCCGGCGGCGGGTACGACCCCCTGACGCAGGCGCCCGCGCCGATCACCCCGCAGCAGCGCAAGGAGGCCGGAGTGGACAGCAAGCCGGTGGTCAAGGACGAACTCA
This sequence comes from Propionibacteriales bacterium, assembly GCA_038242845.1. GTDB lineage: Bacteria > Actinomycetota > Actinomycetes > Propionibacteriales > Propionibacteriaceae > Arachnia. The sequence continues at coordinate 24,056 of JBBSRQ010000021.1, forward strand.
AGCCCGCACAGGCGGAGTCGGCCCCCGCCACCGAGGTCCCGTGATCGCCTAGGAAATCTGAACGGTCTCAGGGGGCGCTGCGCGGTTGCCGCGGAGCGCCCCCATGCTTGCCGCCACCACGCACGCCATGGCGCCAATCTCGACGGTGCTCAGGTCCTCACGCAGGACCAGCCATGCGAGCACGGCTGCGGCGGCCGGCTCCAGGCTCATCATGATGCCGAAGACGCCGCGGTCCATGGTGCGCAGCGCCCGCAGCTCAGCGGCGTAGGGGATCACCGATCCCAGCAGGCCGAGCACGAGACCCCAGACCCACACCCGCGGCTCTGTGGCCCACTGCGTCGTCCCCGAACCTAGGGTGGCCAGCACCACGGGCAGCAGCATGACTGCACCCATCCACGACGAGATGGTCACGGCTGTGGCTCCCGACCAGTGCTGGCCGGCAGGGCCTGCCGCCACGATGTAGAGCGCCCAGAACACCCCCGCCAGGAGCGCCAGCAGCACTCCCGTGAGGTCGAGACCGCCGGGGGTGAAGCCAAGAAGGGCGACGCCCACCGCCGCCAGCCCGGCCCACAGGAACTCCCGCAACTTCCTGGAACCCGCGACCGCGACCGCCAGCGGACCGATGAACTCAAACGTCACCGCCATGCCGATGGGGATCCGGTCGATCGCCAGCACGAACGAGATGTTCATGAGGGTCAGGCTGATCGCATAGAGCAGCACGCGGCGCCACTCGAACCAGGTGCGGCCACGCAGACGTGGCCACGCCAAGATCGACAGGACCACGCCGCTGCTGAGCAGCCGCAACCACACCACGATCCACGGTGGCGCCAGCTCGAACAGCTGCTTGGCGAACGAGGAACCCAGCTGCACCGAGACGATGGACACCAGCAGCAGCAACTCTGGCCGAATGCGCGGAGTCGGCGCCAGCGCGGCGTTGTCGTCGAGCACAGGTTTCCTCTCAGTCGAGACGAACCTGCAGCGACATGGGCCGGATGATCGTCCACAGGAATATCACGGCCAACACCGCGCAGACGAGCATCGCGATGCCCATGGGGGCGGCGCTTGTCAGCGGTGCCAGACCGATGAGCGGCCCCACGATGGCGGCGGCGGACATGTTCAGCGCCCCCATGAGGGAGGCGGCCACGCCTGAGTCCCGTCGATGGTGCTGCAGTCCCAGCACCTGCAGGTTCGGGGGGCACGCACCGAAGGAAAGGGTGAAGGCGAACATGGTGGGCACCAACGGGAGCCAGGAATCGGAGGCTGCGTTGACCACCAGGAGGGCGGAAGCAGCCAACACCATGCCGGCGGTGGCGAAGATCAGTACGCGGTGGGGACCAATGCGCGGTGCGAGGCGGCTGCCCATCTGGACGCCCAGGAACACGCCGACGGAGCACACGGCGAAGACGGCTCCGAATCCGCGTGGCGACAACCCGAACACCTCCTGCAGCAGCACCGACGATGTGGAGACGTAGGCGAACAGGCCGGCGAAGGCGGCGGCCGCCGTCAGCCAGGCACCCACGAAAATCCGGTCGTTGAGGACCCGCTTGTAGGCACCAGCCAACACCCTCACACCGCCGGTGGTGCGTTCCGCCGGCGGACGCGTCTCGACGATCAGCAACCACACGAGCACGATGATCGACACGCCGTAGAGGGCCAGCGCCCAGAACACGCCACGCCAGGAGACGAACCCCACCATCCAGGATCCGATGAGCGGCGCCACGATGGGCGCCATCCCGCTGACGAGAGCCAGCCGGGAGAGCATCTGGACCAGGCGACGGCCGTCGAACAGGTCACGGGCCATCGCCATGGCGACGACGGCGCCGCCCGCTGCGCCCAGGCCCTGGAATGCACGCATGACGGTCAGGAACTCAACACTGGGGGAGATGGCCACCAGCACGGACGCGATCACGTGCAGCATGCTCATCGCCAAAAGGGGCATCCTCCGGCCGAGCCGGTCACTGAGGGGACCGATGAGCAGCTGGCCCAGGGCGAACCCCAGGGTGGTGGCGGACAGTGTGATCTGGACCTGTGCGTCACTGATGAGCAGATCCGCCTTGAG
>JBBSRQ010000022.1:0-26073 GCA_038242845.1 Propionibacteriales bacterium
ATGTCGCATACGCGAGGTGCTCACTCCACCCCTGGTCGACACTGCTGAGCAATGCCGTCCGGGTGGCGGCGACGGCTTCCTCCTCCGGTACGGCACGCAGGAGACGTGCCACGACGCCGGCGTCCCGGGACAGGATCGCCATCACGGCTGGATCGCTCGTGAGCCACTCATCGCGGAGGCCGAGCAGTGTGCGGCGCTGGAGTCCCAGGAGCCGACCGTAGCGCTGGGTGAGCGCCCTCAGGCTGGCGTGGGACCCGTCGCTGACGTGTTGGGCGTGGGCAGGTAGCTGGCACAATCGCGGGTCCAGTACCTGCCCGGCATCGGTGAACTGTACGGGGGCTCGATGATCGGGCTCAGCCTGCGCGATCAGATCATCGTCGAGTGCGCACAAGAAGATGGAGCGTCCCGGATCGCCCTGTCGGCCGGAGCGTCCCCGGATCTGGTTCTCCAGCCGCCGGCTGGGAAAGATTCCCAGACCGATGATCAACAGCCCACCTGAGGTCCGTGATTCCGCCGACGGGCGAATGTCTGTTCCCCTGCCTGCCATCTGGGTGGACACGGTGATGCGACCGGGCTCTCCTGCGCGTGCGACGACGCTCGCCTCCCGCTCGTCATTGCGGGCGTTCAGGACCTCCGCCTGCAGCCCATTGTCCGCGACGCGAGAGGCGAACTCCTCGGACATGGCCACGGACTGCGTAGCCACGAGCACCGGTTGACCCGTCGCATGCGCCTCCACGAGTAGCTCCAGGGCGGCGGCGTCCCGTTCGGCAGCCGTGCGGAAGAGACGGCCGGGCTCGTCGTCGCGCACACACGGGGCGTTGGGTGGTAGACGGCCCACCCGGAGCCCGTGACTGTCCTGCAGTTCCTGGGACGCGGTCATCAGGGTCGCGCTCATGCCGACGACGCTGCCGTACTCCTCCATGAGGTCGGCCATGGTGATCTGGTCCAGCACGTCCAGCCCGGGACTGGGGACCAGCCCCTCCTTGGCCTCGATGGCGGCCTGGAGTCCCTCCGGCCATCGCTGGAGCTGCTCGACGCGTCCGCGTGCCGAGCTGACGAGCCACGCACGTCCCCCACGGATGACGTAGTCAACGTCGCGCACCAGCAGCACCTCGGCATGCAGGGCCACATGTGCCTCGGCCAGCAGCTCGTGGTCGTCACCGAACAGGTCTACCTCGGGGAACCACGCCTCCATCGCAATGAAGCCCTCGTCCGTGAAGTGGAGCGATCTGCGGTCGGCTTCAAGGGCGTAGTGTGTCCCCTCCACCAAGGAAGCGACCATCTCACCCAGGGACGAGGTGGGGACCCCCAGGGTGGCGTCAGATTCGCCGGCCAGCACCAGGGGTACCCGCCCCTCGTCCAGCAGCACCGCATCGGCCTCGTCGAGGATCGCCACCTGCGCCAGGGATCTGACGCGGTCGCCAAGATGTTGGACGAGACGATCGCGGAGGATGTCGAAGCCGGCCTCGCTGACAGGGACGTAGGTGATGTCGGCCCCATAGGCACGACGTCGAGCGCTGGCGGTGGTCTCGGCGGTGACCACGCCGACCGTGAGCTGCAGCGACTCGAAGAACGGCGCCATCCACGCGGCGTCCCGGCGGGCGAGGTATTCGTTGGCGCTCAGGACGTGGACGGTGCTGCCGGACAGCGCGTAACCAGCGGCGACGATGGCACCCACGAGCGTCTTGCCCTCACCGGTGTCCAACTCCATGGAGACCCCGCGCAGCATCGCGGCTGCCGCCTGGAGTTGTACGTCGAAAGGGCGAAGACCAATGCTCCGCATGGCCAGTTCACGGGCGATGGCAAGGTAGCCCGCCAAGCCCAACCGCGTCTCCACGGAGAGTTTGTGGGCAGCAACCTCGAGCTCTTTGACGCTCCAGTCCGCGAAGCCGAGTCCGGCTGACTCTGACGCGCGCACGACCGTCGACAGGCGTGAGACCTCCGCTGCGGCGGGGCGCTGGTGCAACCAGTCTCGGACGGGTTCCAGCCAGTCCCTCATGGTGGTGACCATCCCGTCAGGGCACCATGGCGAGGGGCACAGCCGAAGGTGCCACGAAGGAGACAGGGATGGTCATGGGACAAGTATGGGCGCCGACGGAAATCGCCGTCCTCCCGGTGGCGCCATTGACGCGCAACGGGGCCGCGCATACCGTCGAGCGGTGATCTCAACTGCCACGGTGGTCGGCGCGGGCGTCGTGGGTCTCGCGATGGCACGGGGCCTGCAACGACTGGGTTGCGACGTGAGCGTCCTGGAAAAGTCAGCCGTTGCCCGCGAGGACGGTGCCGGTCTCACGTTGTGGCCGAACGCGCTGCGTGCCCTCGACACCATCGACACCGGGGATGAGGTGCGCGCCATCGCGGAGCCGGTGCGCCGGGCCAGGATCCTGCGCGCGAGCGGTCGGCCACTGACTGAACTGCCCATCGCTGAGCTGAGCCAGCGTCACGGACCACTGTTCGCAGTGCATCGAAAGGAGCTGACGAGAACTCTTGCTGAGGGGCTGCGCGAACCGGTGCGCTACGGAGTGGACGTCACCGTCGACGGCGGGAAAGTGGTCGTGGATGGTCAGCGACCAGCCACGGAATTGATCATCGGGGCCGACGGCATCGAGTCCACGGTGCGCACCGCATTCCTCGGGGAAGTGCGACCGCGTCCCAGCGGTCAATTCGCCGCGCGTGGTGTGGCAACGACAGGTGAGGCAACACCGGTGATGATCAGCGAATCGTGGGGCCGAGGCATGCGGTTCGGCATGGTGGGGATGCAGTAAGGGCTCACCTACTGGTTCGCTGCCGCCCAGACCATGGCCGAGGTACTGAACCTGAGCGACACCTTCACAGACTGGCACGCACCCATCGCCGACGTGCTGGCAGCGCGGCAGGTGGGTTACACGCCGGCCCTCCCGCTCCACGACCTTCCCAGGCTGCGCACCTGGCACGACGGCCGCACGACCGTGCTCATGGGCGACGCTGCTCATGCCATGACCCCGAACCTGGGGCAGGGCACCGCCCAGGGGCTCGAGGACGTGGCGGTGCTGCTGGAAGAACTCCAACGGCTCCCGGTTCCGCAGGCAATGGCTGCTTATGAGCACCGCCGCAAACGCCGCGCGGAACAGATGGCGGCCCGCTCGCGATTGGTCGGAATGGTCGCCCAGGGAGCCAATCCTTTGATCGCTGTGCTGCGCGACGGCCTCGCACCGATGGCACCCCAGAGGGCAATGGCCCATCAGCTCTCTGCGATGCTCAGTGGGTGAACGGAAGGTTGGGGTGAGGATGTTCTTACACAGGATATCGAAGGCGGGCGTCATGATTGCCGGGATGCTCTTGATGTCGGGGTGCATGACGGCCGTCCCGAGTGGGGAGGCGCCGTCGTCCCCACTCGCAGGCAGGGTGTTGGCGGGGACGGCGTGGGTCCTGGACTCCATCGGAGGAGAGCCTCCGTTGGCCGACACAACCATCACGCTGCGGTTCGAGCCGGACGGCAGCTTGATGGGGTCCAGTGGCTGCAACTACTACAGCGCTGAGTTTACGGAGGGCAGCGGCACTCTCGTCGTCGACAACATGTCGAGCACGCTGATGTTATGCGCCGAAGAGCTCGGGGCGCAGGAGGATGGGTTCCTCGCGATGCTCGGGAGCGTCAAGCGATACTCCCTCGAAGACGAGCATTTGACGCTGTCCGACGACGCGGAAGCACCATTGGCGGTGTTTTCCGTCCAGTCGCAGGAGCTGACAGGCAGCACGTGGACGATCGAGTCCTACAACGGCCGAGCCGGAGCGGTCATGGGCATGGTGGAGGGCTCGGCTGCCGAGATCATCTTCGGCGAAGACGGCACCGTCAGCGGCAGCGGTGGCTGCAACAACCTTGTGGGAGAGTTCACGGCCAAGGACGGCGGTCTGCAACTCGGGCCGCTGGCGATGACCAGGATGGCGTGCCAGGAACCGGCAGGCGTCATGGAGCAGGAGACGGCGGTCGTCAAAGCCCTAGAATCCGCCACGAGCTACACGGTCGAGGGCGATCGACTGCACCTGAAGACGGAGGATGACGCCACCGCCGCAGAACTCACGCGAGGCTGACCGCGACCGTTGATGACAGGGAGGATGGAGTCATGGCTGCTTATGTTCGTCCCATCATCGATGCACCGGTGTTTCGTGCCCGGACTGTGGATGTGACGCGTGCGATGAGTCTTGGGAAGAGACGGCCGACCGACTGGAGGAACTCGTCCTTGCCGTCGTGGACGGCAGATTCAGGGAGCATGCCGAGGATCCTTTGAACCCCTTCGTGATTTCGGCATCCACTAGGACGCAGGATTCCGGCTCAGGGTCGCCCGACGGCTGGGCGGCCTGGCCGCGACTGGATCAGAGCAACTGATCCAGCAGACCGGTGTCGACGTCGTACATGAAGCCGCCCACCTCGGCACGGTCCTTGATGAGCGGATGGTTGCGCACCGCGCGCACGTCGTGGTGGAGACGCTGCACCTGGTCCTGCGTGGTCCCGAAGTCGAGCCAAGTGGTGTCCAGGCCGCTGCGCTCCGAGATTGTCTGGCGGATGTCCTCGTCGCTGCCGTTGGCCATGGCGCACTTGGTGTGGGGAATGATCATGATGCGGTCCACCTGCAACAGTTGGACGCTCAAGACGAGGCCCGTCATCATCGAGGTTGACACGCGGCCGCCCGGCGAGCGGAGGATCTTCACGTCCCCGATGTGCAGTCCCACCATCTCCAGGGGTTCGATGCGCGAATCCATGCACGTGATGATGGCGACGCCCGCGCGTGCGATGCCGTCGAAACCCCCGTGCTCGAAATCCTGGGCGTAGGCCTGGTTGGCCTCCAGCAGGTCGTTGAAACTCATCCACACTCCTCGTAGTCCAAAAAAGAGATTACTGCTCGTCACCGGCAGGCAGTGCATCCTGTCCGTCATCCGTCACCAGCGGTGCAGAAACAAAATTACCCGTGTCGAGGCGAGCGCACTGTCGTGAGGACAGTGACGAGACGGGCTGGGACATGGGCACACCCGATCCGTCCCGGCGCACCGTCGCTGCGGGCAACTCCACCGGAGAGCCGCTGGCAGCCGACGCGATGACAGGTGACTGGCCGATGCAGGATGCGATGATGGCATCCTCTCCCTTCAGGAAACGGTGACAGCGCACGCCGCCCGTCGCCCGACCCTTGGAGGGATACTCGGACATGGGCGTCACCTTCGCGGAGCCCACCTCGGTGCCCGGCAGTGCGGATCCCGAACCAGAAATGGTGACAAGTTCGTCCGTGGCAGGATTCACCGCCCCGAACCACTGCACGGATGCCTTGCCGGCCAACTTGATCCCGGCGATGCCGCCGCCCGTGCGGCCCTGGGGCCGCACGGAGGCGGCAGGGAACTGCAGCAGCTGCGCGTCGGTGGTGATGAAGGCCAACTGCAACGACGGATCGTCGAGCTCCAGGGCACCGACCACCTCGTCGCCTTCGTCGAGGCGTATGACATCCCAGGCGTCCTTGGACAGGACCTCCGGGGCGACCCGCTTCACGATGCCGCGAAGCGTACCAATCGCCAGCCCCTGGGCGTCCGGGCCGAGGCGCGTCAGCCCGATGGGGCGCTCACCGCTTTCCACGGGCCATAGCTCACTGGCGAGCGAACCGCCCTGCAGGGATGGCGCGTTGGCCGTTGCGGGCACGGTGGGCAGCTCGATGGCACGGCAGCGCACCAGCCGGCCGCGGTTGGTGAGGACGCCGAAATCGGCGTGCGCGGAGGTCTGCAGAGCCGAGACGATGACGTCGTGGGGTGCGCGCGGGCCGCTCCCTGGTGGTGGGGTGTCCCCATGAACCCGTGCCACGAGGCCGGTGCCCGACAGCAGCACCCAACAGGGATCGTCGGCGACCTCGAGGGGCTGGGCTGCCTGGGGCATCTGCCCGCTGGAGGCAAGGAGGATGGTGCGGCGGGGGGTTCCGAACTGCTTGACGACGTCATCCAACTCGGAGGTCACGACGCGACGCAGGATGGTGTCGTCGTCGAGGATTTCCTGCAGACGGGCGATGCGCCCGTTGAGTTCCTCGGCCTCGCGCTCCAGCTCGATGGTCGAGTACTTGGTGAGGCGGCGCAGCTGCATGTCGAGAATCCAGTTGGCCTGGATCTCGTCGAGGTTGAAGGCGCCGATGAGGCGGGTGCGGGCCTCTGTGGCGTCGTCCGAACTGCGGATGATGGCGATGACGTCGTCGATGTCGGCGATGGCAATCATGAGGCCGCGCACGAGGTGGAGCCTGTCGGTTGCCTTGGCGAGCTGGAAGCGGGTGCGGCGCAGGGTGACGTTGATCCGATGGTCGAGGTAGACCTGCAGCATTTCCAGCACCGTCATGGTGCGTGGCTGGCCTTCCACGAGCGCCACGGCGTTGATGGCGAAGGTGTCCTCCAGCTTGGTCACCTTGTAGAGCTGCTCGAGGAGGGCGTCGGGGTTGATGCCGTTCTTGACCTCGATGACGAGCCGCATGCCGTGCGCAAGGTCGGTGAGGTCCTTCACGTCGGCGATGCCGCTGAGTTTCTTCTCCCCGACACCCTTCTTGATCTGCTCGATGATCCTCTCAGGACCCACCATGTACGGGAGTTCGGTGACAACGATTCCCTGGCGTCGCGGAGACACCTTCTCGATCCGCGCCGTGGCCCGGATCTTGAAGCTGCCGCGGCCTGTGGCGTAGGCGTCACGGACACCGTCCAGGCCGATGATTTTGCCACCGGTGGGGAAGTCGGGTCCCGGGAGGAATCGCATCAACTCGTCGAGGTCAATCCCGGGCTTCTTCAGCAGTTGCTTCAGCGCGGCCACCACTTCCACGAGGTTGTGGGGTGCGATGTTGGTGGCCATGCCGACGGCGATGCCGGTTGCACCGTTGACGAGGAGGTTGGGGAATGCGGCCGGCATGACGGAGGGTTCTGATTCCTTACCGTCGTAGTTGGGTTTGAAGTCAACCGTGTCCTCGTCGAGCCCGGCGGTCATGGCTCGGGCGGCGGGGGCCATCCGGCACTCGGTGTAGCGCATTGCGGCGGGGCCGGCATCCAGCGATCCGAAGTTCCCGTGGCCATCCACGAGCGGCAGCCGCACAGCCCACGGCTGTGCCATGCGCACCAGCGCGTCGTAGATGGCGGTGTCACCGTGCGGGTGGAGGACACCCATCACCTGGCCGACGACACGGGCGCACTTCACGTGGCTGCGCTCAGGCCGGATTCCCATGTCGTCCATGGAGTAGAGGATGCGGCGCTGGACAGGTTTCAGGCCGTCCCTGGCGTCGGGAAGGGCCCGCGAATAGATGACGGAATAGGCGTACTCGAGGAAGCTGGCTTCCATTTCCTCGGTGACGTCAACGTCCAGGATGTGTTCGTCGAACGAGTCGTCCTCGGTCCTGGTCTTCGCCATTGGCGTTGAGCCCCCTGTGTGTGTTGCTTCAGATGATCGTGCGCAGCTTATCGGCTAGACCATCGCCGTCGGGAGCGCGCACCTCCGGCGCGGCCTCGGGGGCCCATCGCTCAGGCGCTGCCTGGTCGAAGGGCATGGCGTGGGCAAGCACGTGCTCGCCGGGCGTCAGCTGCCGGATCGCCCGGGCACGGACGTGGCGTGGTTGCAGGGTGGCGAACTCCCCGTAGAGGTCGGGGTCGTGCTGACCGTCATCCCCCACAAGCACCCATGAGATGTTGGGAAGATCCCGGGCGAGTTCCCTCAGGCAGGTGCGTTTGTGATCGGGGCCCTTGCGGAACCACCCGGTGTTCGTCGGACCCCAGTCAGTCAGCAGCATCGCGCCCTTGGGCACGCCATGCCTGGCCAGGAATCGATTGACCATGGGATAGGTGTTCCAGGCCCCGGTGGAGACGTAGATGATGGGGGCACCCGGGTGCCTTGCCAGCATCTGCTGGTAGAGCCGCGCCATGCCGGGTACAGCCTGGCGGGCTTGCTCCGTGAGGAAGAACGAGTTCCAGGCAGCAAGGAACGGCCGCGGCAACCATGTGGACAAGATGGTGTCGTCGATGTCGCTGACGATGCCGAACGTCTCCTCCGAGTCAATGATCTGGACCTCCACGTAGCCCGTGCTGCCACCTCCGCCGCGGGTCTCGATGGTGTGCCAACCGGGCTCGAGCCCGGGGTTCTTCACCCGGACGTCGATGTAGCCGCCGCGGTCGGCGCGGACGAGCACGGGCTCACCTCGCAGCACGAGCCAGACCTCAGCCTCCGCGAGCGGAGCCGCGATGAAGTTCCGCCAGCCGCGACGATGCATCAACTCGTTGGCCGCCTGCACGATGCCCGAGTCGCTGGGAGGGCGCAGTACGACCCGGGCCAGGACGCGGACCTGCTCGGGCGTGCCAAAACCGACGTAGGGAACGATCGCTTCCTGCCACCCCAGCCGAGCCAGCAATTTGGTCTGCAGGGTGTGGATGCGGTCCTCGACACGGGCGGCGAAGAAAGGGCGGGACTTCATGGCCCACAACACTAGGGCAATCATGGGACAATGGCGGCGTGAACCAACCCCATCGGCCCCCGACCGTGCTGCCTGAAGACCTCGTCCAACAGATCGCGGAGTGTGGCTTCTACCCGGAACTGGTGACCGACACCATCGCCAGCGGACTCGGGAACCAGCCCGTCATGGGACACCTGGTCCACCATGAGGCAACCTTCGCCGGGCACGAAGTGCAACGCCACATCACCGTGCTGGTGCTGACCGAGCGGCAACTCCTCATCTGTCACGCGGACGACGGCGACAACGGCGCCACCGACAGGGCCCTGACCACCTCGGAGGTGGTGGCCCTGCGTGCCATCGACTCGGTTGTGGTCACCCGTTCCGTCCGGGAGCCGCAGTCTTACGGCGAGGACTCCGAAGTGGTCGAGACCTGGCTCACACTCGTCTGGGGTGCGGCACGCCGCATGGACATCGGACCGGCCTCCTGCGAGGACCCCAACTGTGACGCGGACCACGGGTGGACCGGCATGCAGGTGCCCAACGACCTCACCGTTCGGATGAGTCCGGTGGGCGACGGCGACTCCAACACGCGTCGGCTACTGGACTTCGGTGCGCTGCTGCAGTCACGGGTGGGTTGATGCACGAAGAGTTCATCTCGCCCCGCTACGGCGGCGCGACGCTTGCCAGTCTGCTGCCCAGCATTGAGGCCCGGCTGAACCGTGGGACGCCTGTCCTGGAGCTGCCGAAGGCGTCCAGGTACGTGCTGCTCCTCGTCGACGGCATGGGCCTGAACCAGCTTCGGGAGCACGCCGACCACGCGGATACCCTCGCGGGCCGGTTGGACACCTCGATCGCTCTGACCTGCTCCGTCCCCTCGACCACGGCCACGTCATTGACGAGCCTCGGGTGCGGGGTTCCCCCGGGTCAGCACGGTGTCGTCGGCTACACCTTCCTGGACCCGTCACGGGACCGACTGCTCAATGCCCTGACATGGGAGGGCGGGCCGGAGGACATCAGCTCCTTCCGGTGCCACGACACCGCCTTCCAACGCATGGCCTCCTCCGGGCACACCTCAGGCGCAGTGTCGCTCGCCCGCTTCTCCGACAGTGCACTGACGCAGCTGGCCTTCGCCGGTACCGAACATCTGGGAGTGCAGAGGGAGACCAACACGGAGCATCTCATCGAGCTCGTTCTGCAGTCGTTGGCCACCAACGAGGTGGTCTACTGCTACGAACGGATGCTGGATCACGACGGCCACGGGTACGGCGTCGGCTCATGGCAGTGGCTCGATCGGCTGGCCCGCATCGATGACATGGTCACTGAGTTGGTCGAACTACTCCCCGGGGACACGTGCCTCATCGTGACCGGTGACCACGGGATGGTGAATGTCCCCGCAGATCGCAAGATCGTCGTCGACGACGAACTGGCGCTGGCTGGTTGCCGGCACATCGGCGGCGAGGCGCGCTTTCGTCAGCTGTATTGCAACAAACCTGAACGCGTGGCCGCGTCCTGGGCCGAGTTCATGGGTGACAGGGCACACGTCGTCACCCGCGAGCAGGCCATCGACGCAGGCTGGTTCGGCCCGCACATGGATCGACGTGTAATCCCCCGCATCGGGGACGTGCTGGTTGCCATGAGAGCCAACTGGGGAGTCATGACGTCCGCATTCCCGGGGGAGTTCTCGCTCGTCGGTATGCACGGATCCCTGACCGCAGAGGAGATGGTGGTGCCTCTCTTCGCCTTCGGGCCGAGATGAGAGTTGCCTTCCTGCTGGACGATTTCTACCCCGCCTCCGGCGGCGTCGCCCGCTCCCTGGAGACCCAGCTGGCGGAGCTGGTGTCTCTCGGCCACGAGGTGACGCTGATCGCCCCCGACCGACACCTCGAGAAACCGCGTGGATGCCGGACCATCGAGTGCCCCACCATCTACATCGAGGGCACATCCGCCCATCTCAGCGTCCTGCACTGCTCAGAACGGCGGGCGAGGCTCATCAACGAGTGCGCCCAGTTCGACGTGGTCCACTCCCAGACGGACCGTGGCGCTCTGATCCTGGGCGCGCGCCTGGCACGCCTGCAGGGAATTCCCCACGTCCACACGTTCCACGCCAACATCGCGGGGACGCACCAGACGGTGAAAGCTGCGATCTGGGGAACCCTTTCGTACCAGTTCCTCATCAACCCGTACCTCACGTCTGCGAGTGGGCGACGGCCCCCGAGGTCGCGGTTGCCGGGGCGGCAGAAGGAGACAGGCGGCCTGGCAGCGCGGATGGACTGGGCCTCCTTCGCGGACCTTGCCGGCAAGGTTGATGCCCATACCGTGCCCTCGCCGTTCATGGATGACCTCATCACCGAGGCGGCCGGGAGAGAGCTGAACGGCTTCGTCGTTCCCACCGGGTACAACCAGCGCATGAAAGCGGCCATCGACCACGCGCAGCGCACCCGCACCGATGCACGGGTGCGGTTCCTGTCCGTGGGCAGACTCGCGAAGGAGAAGAGGCTCGACGTCCTGCTCAAGGCCTTCATGAGGGCTGACCACCCCGACGCCGAACTTGTCATCGTCGGGGATGGTGACCAGCGCAACGCCTTGCGCACCCTCGCCGACGGGCACCCTCGCATCGACTTTCGGGGTCACCTCGGATCACTGGACGCCATCGCTCTGGAGCTGCGCAACGCCGACGTCATGGCGCTCAGCAGCTACCGCTTCGACTCCCAGGGTCTGGTGATCACCGAAGCCGTGGCCGCCGGGTTGCCCGTGCTGTACTGCGATGACCGCCTCACCGTCGGACTCTCCCCGGAGACGTCGTACCTCACGGGTCCGGACATCAAGTCGTTCTCCGCCGGGATCCGGCGCATGTGTGACGCGTCGGTGCGGCTGTCGATGGGTAGTTCCACCACCTCCCTGTTACCCTCGCTCAGCGCTGAACGCATGGCGCAGAGGTATGTCTCGGTGTACCAATCCGTCATCGAAGGGGGGAGTGGTGGCTGACCTTGTCTTCCACACCGGCCCGATGGACTGCGGCAAGTCGACGCTCGCACTGCAGTTCCACCACACGCAGTCCACTCACGGTCGTCGTGGTCGGCTGTTCACCCAGCAGGATCGCTCCGGAACGGCCAGCGTGACATCGCGGTTGGGTCTGTCATCGCCCGCCATCGAGGTCAACGCGGAGTTCGATTTCTGGCGCTATGTCATCGCCGAACTCACCACCGGTCAGCGGGTGGACTACCTCGTCTGCGACGAGGCACAGTTCTACACGGGAGAACACATCGAGCAGCTCGCGAGGATCGTCGACGAGTTGCAGCTCGACGTCTACGCGTTCGGGATCCTGGCGGACTTCCGCACACGCCTGTTCCCGGGATCGCAGCGACTCGTGGAGCTTGCCGACCGTACCGAGACGTTGCCCCTTGGGCCGCTGTGCTGGTGTGGCGCCAGGGGTACTCACAATGCGCGGACGGTGGACGGACTGATGGTGACGGAGGGATCGCAGGTGGTGGTGGGGGACACCGACAGCGGAGTGGAGGTGCGCTACGAGGTGCTGTGCCGGGCGCACCATCGCCGACGCATGACTGCCACCCGTGCCAAGGCCACCATGTCGCCCGAACCACTGCCCTTCGACTCCCTCTGACAGGCACCGATTCCGCTGTTTCGGGCAGAGGCAGTGATCGGTGTGTTCCCTGCAGCAATCGCCCTGTGACAGGATCTCCAACGAACAGCGCCGCAGCGGGTGGTGCTCGATCGAGAAGGTGCAACGATGCGCTTACGCATGTCGTCACGAATAGTGGCAATCATGTCGGCTTTCGCCCTTGTCATCACCGGTTTGGTGACGACATTGGCGCCCACTACCAGCCAGGCAGCCCCTGGAGTCAATGTCGCTCTGGCGTCGGCCGGTGCGACGGTGACGGCCTCCGGACGGGAGGCGGCCAACAAGTGGGGCCCTGAGATGGCCATTGATGGCGACCGAACGGGCCCGGGCAGCCGCTGGTCCTCGAACCATGCTGACAATGCATGGATCCAGACCGAGCTCACCAAGGCAACGACCATCGACCACGTGACGATCGCTTGGGAGGCGGCTTGTGCGGCCACGTACAAGCTCCGTGTCTCGAACAACGGCACAGATTGGACGGACGCATCCGACGTCATCACCCCGACGTGCGGGGCACTCGACGAGCAGAAGTTGAACGCAGCCACTGCGTCGACCGCATGGAAGTTCGTGCGCATGCAGGCGATCAGCCGCACCCCCATTGGTGGTCAGATGTGGGGCGTTTCATTGTTCGAGTTCGAGGTCTGGGACGTTGAGAAGCCAGCCACGGGAGCCAACGTCGCGTTGGCCTCCAAGGGAGCGGTTGCCGCGGCCTCCGGTACGGAGGTCACCGACGGCCGATTCCCAGTGGCTGCCATGAACGATGGTGACGCCACCACGCGCTGGTCGTCCAACCCTGCCGACAATGCCTGGGGCCAGGTCAAGTTGGCGCAGGCCACCACCGTCGACCATGTGACCATCCTGTGGCAGAACGCCTGTGCGGCGCAGTACAAGCTGCGGGTCTCCAACGACGGCACGACCTGGACTGACGCCACAGACGTCATCACCCTGGCTCCTTCCGACTGTGGGAAGCCGAGGACACACTCCCTCAATACCGCCACCGTCGGTACCGCATGGCAGTACGTCCGCATGCAGGGCATCGATCGGACCCCGATCGGCGGTCAGAAGTACGGCATCAGCCTGTTCGAGTTCCAGGTCTGGGATGGCCCTGAGGCCCCCGTCGTCGTCAGCAATGTGAGCCTCGTGCCGTTGCCGCAGGAGCTCACCGTTCTCGATTCAGAGGCGAAGTTCACGCTGAATGCCGACACGAAGATCGAGGCCGCCGGCGACGCCGTCGTCGTGGCCGACGTCCTGGCCGAGCGCTGGCGCGTCTCCACGGGCCTCGCGCTGCCCGTGGTTGCTGACGCCGCCACCAACTCCATCCGCCTCTTGCTGGATCCCGCCTACGTCGAGCTGGCCACCCCCAGCGCAGGTGAGGGCTACTCCCTGACCGTCGGTGATACCGGTGCCGTCATCACAGCCAAGGCGGCCCATGGCCTCCACAACGGCGTGCAGACGCTGCGCCAGCTGTTCCCCGCGATGATCGAGTCCGAGGTCGCCGTCATGGGCGACTGGTCTGCCCCCGCGGTGACCGTCAAGGACGCCCCCCGCTTTGAGCACCGCGGCATCCAGGTGGACTCGGCCCGCTCCTTCGTGACTGTGCCCGAGCTCAAGAACATCATCGACACCATCTCGTCTGCGAAGCAGGATCGGCTTCACCTCCACCTGGCCGACGACCAGGGCTGGCGCATCGAGATCACCAACGATGACCGGGCAGAAGGTGACACGATCGACTACACGCAGCTCGTGGGAATCTCCAGCCAGTCTGCGATGCTCACCAACAAGAACGGCTACATGGAAGAGTTCGGCCGCACCGGCTTCTACACCCAGCAGGACTACAAGGACATCGTGGCCTACGCTGCGGACCGCTTCGTCACAGTGATCCCCGAGATCGACGTGCCGGGTCACACCAAGGCCATGCTGCACGCCATCCCGGAACTCAACTCCGCAAAGTCTCGCCCGTTCCCGACCGTCTACGGCACCGTCGAAGAGCAGAACAACGGCGATGTGGGAGAGTCGACGCTGGATGTCGACAACCCCAAGACCTTCGTGGCCATCAAGCACATCTTTGGCCAGATCGCCGAGATGACCCCCGGCAAGTACTTCCACATGGGCGGCGACGAGTCCCACGTGACGCCCCATGCCGACTACATCAAGTTCGTTGAGAGGACCATCGAAATTGTTCGCGGCCTCGGCAAGAGCACCGTTGGCTGGAACGAAGTTGCAGAAGCCGGACTGAGCGAGGGCGACGTCGTCCAGTACTGGGTGGGCAGCACCAACCCCACCGCCAAGGCCATCCAGGCGGGTGCCAAGGTCATCGTTTCCAAGGCGAACTCGTCCTACCTGGACATGAAGTACCACGGCAAGACCCCCATCGGCCTCACGTGGGCCGGCCAGGGTGACGTGGACCAGTACTACAACTGGAATCCCCGCGACGTCGTCACCATCGCCACGGAGGAGGACATTCTTGGTGTCGAGGCGCCGCTGTGGTCCGAGACCCACCGCGGTGGCAAGCAGAACGAATTCCTGATCTTTCCCCGTGCCATGTCGCACGCTGAGATCGGGTGGTCGCAACAGGCCGATCGCAACGTCACCGACTTCATGAAGCGGCTGCACGCCGTCGGACCACGTCTGGTGGCCAGCAACACCAACTTCTATGACGGCCCGCTCGTTGCATGGGGCACCGACATGGCCGGCCTGCAGGCTGACGCACGCACCGGCACGTCTCACCGCATCGAGGTGGCACACTTCGCGGCTCCCGGCACCAAGGTGTCCGAGAACGGCAAGACCATCGCAGTGGACTCCGTGAACGACGCCGACAGCGCCAGCAACTCGGCACTGACCGGACCGCTGACCGCCTCGATCGACTTCGGCGATGGCACCGCAGCTGTGGACGCCACATTCGAGACCGACACTCCGCGTGGAGTGGTCTCGGCTGCTGGTCTCTACCGCATCGGTGCTGATCACAGCTACGCCACCGCTGGCAGCTACGACGTCACCGTCACTCTGTCGGACGGCCGCGTGGGAACCGCCAAGGTTGTCACCACCGCTGACTACGTCGTGCCCGTCGAGACACCGTTCGACACGAGCCAGACGCCCACCATGACGCTGGCTTCGATGGAGTCCCGTGACGATGCCCGCGTGGGCACCACACTCACCGGCTTCCTGCCGAACGAGTTCCTGGACATCATGTGGGACGGCTCGAAGATCGGCACCACGATGAGTGATGAGGACGGCAATGCCTTCTTCAGCCACTACGTGCCGTACGAGACCGAGAAGGGCGACCACGTCCTCACTGTCAAGGATTCGTTGGATCGCTCGGCCGAGAAGATCATCAAGGTCAACTCCATGACCGAGCCGCTGGTCGGCGACAAGGTCGAGGGCGTTACGGCCGAAGCCTCGTCGAATGCCCCCAACGAAGGTGCGCCCAACGGCATCGCCTCCGCACTGGTGGATGGTGACAAGAACACCTTCTGGCACTCCAAGTGGGCGGCTCCTGCCGCGGTGTACCCGCACACGCTGACGTTCGACCTGCAGGACGAGGTCAACCTTCGCCAGATCGCCTGGACTCCCCGTCAGAGCAACCCCAACGGTCAGGTCAAGACCATGACCATCGAGTTCAGCACCGACGGCACCACCTGGACCGGGTTGCAGAACGTCACGCTGCCCGGCGGTGAAGGTCGCACGGTGATCCCGGTGGAGGCCACGGCTCGCTACGTGCGGATCGTCGCCCTTACTCCGCAGGAGGCTGGCTCGAACTTCGCCACCGCTGGTGAAGTGGAGTTCCGCGCCGTGGAAGTGGACGTCAATCCCACCCCCACTGTCACGGTCACGGTCACCCCGACCGTCACGACGACGCCCACCACCACGGTGACGCCGACCGCGACGGCCACTGCCACGGCAACGGCCACGACAACCGCCACCGTCACGTCGACGCCCACCACCACGGTGACGCCGACCACAACCACGACGGTGACCGCCACGGCGACCACCAAGCCCACGGTGAAGCCGACGACCAAGCCGTCGGTAAAGCCTTCGGTGAGGCCGACGGCGCCTCCGGCCAAGGACGTGTACTCCACGCCGGGCTACCACACGGTCAATGGTCGTCAGTGGTTCACCAAGTGCGAGCCCTACTCGCAGACGACACGCTGTCGCACTGAGATCTGGTCCACCCAGGTCCAGAACGTCGCTGGCAAGTTCGTTTCGCACACCGGCTGGCACTTCAACAACCTGACCTACCTCGAGTCGCCGCGCTCGCTGTGGGCGGGGAACCCGCTGGGCAACGCCGGTAGCTGGATGGCCACCAACGGCCGCCAGTGGCGCACCGAGTGTGACACCGCTGCCACGGGTGGCAACGGCTGCCGCAGCTACATCTGGGCTCCCAACACCGTCGAGGCTCGCAAGAACTCCGACGGGTCCTACCGCTACGTGCTGGTGGACACCTGGGTGTTCAACAACATCGTGCGCTTCTCCAAGTAGGCCCACGACAAGAGGGGCCGGCTTCCACACGGAAGCCGGCCCCTTCTGTGTCCCATCGCTGCGGTGCACGCTCCCTGAGTGGCAGCCGGTGAGGAACGAACCTGCTGCGACACCTGGGTGTTCTGTGTCCCATCGGTGCGGTGCACGCTCCCTGAGTGGCAGCCGGTGAGGAACGAACCTGCTGCCGTGTCGAAGGGCACAGAGCGGTGGAAGGCGATCCTTCGATATGCCAGTGCGCGTTCCCCGCACGGGCTACTCAGGGCGGTGCACGTCCTCGCGACCGCGTCTTCACGAACCGGCGGGACTGGCTCAAGCGGTGTGCGGAGCGTCAGCTGCGGCTCGGTCCGCCGAACATGATCTCGTCCCAGCTGGGAATACTTGCGCGTTTGCGCGCCGGTTTGCGCTTGGGAGGCGATGCTGGCCCGTCAGGGACGAGTGGGTCCTGCTCGGCCTCAACGGGGGACTGGTCCGACTCGGAGACCGTCCTGGACGCGCTGTCAGTAGGTTCCTGCTGTGCGACGTCGTCCGGATCCGCAATGTCCTCGTCGGAGTTTGCGGACAGCTCCGTGTGCTCGGAGGACGCCTCGGCAAACTGTGCTCCCGGCTGATTCTCGGTTGCGTCGCCTGAGCGTGGCTCGGTGGTGTCCGCTTCCCGTATCTCGTCTGCGTCCTGGCGTGGTGATGAGTTACTCACTTCGGCATCGTCGTCGACGGCTTCCTCCGCGGCCGATACATCGTCGGTCGGCGTGGTGGAAACCTCATCCGCCTCGGCAACGGCGGTCTCGGACGATCTCTCGTCGTCGCCATCCTCCAGGCCAAGGTAGATGCGGACGGAGTCCTCGCTGACGCCGCTCAGCATGTCGTAGAGCTCGTCCAGTTCTGACGTGTGCGCGGAACCCTCATACGGGGAGTCGACGCGCGGCACGTCGTCACCGGGGCGCCCCATGGACGGGGTGCCGGATGTCGAGCCGTCCGAGGTGGCCCGGACGAGAGCGAACTCGTCGTGGAAGTCGATGGTGTTCTCGTTGTCCGGGTCATCGATGGCGCTGGGAAGTTCCTCGCCGATCATCCACCGGGCATCCGCATTGTCGGCGACGCTGAAGCGACCCTTGGTGTCGTAGACGAACTCGGCAGCCCGTGAGGCGGCCTGGTCGTACATCAGACCCACCAGCCGCCACCTGAGGTCGCCCTGGCGCCAGGAGTCCCACTCGACGGAGTCGGCGTCCAGACCACGGGCCTGCAGCCTTTCGTGGATCAGGTCACCGAGGCGCCGATGCCCGGACCCATCGCCCCGCCGCCGCACGGAAGCAGCCAGTGCGGTGCGCGTCACGTGCGCGCGCTCCGCCATGACCGGCAGGGCGAAGCCGGAAATCCGCTCCACCTCGACCCCTGCATCTGCGGCCACCTCAGCGATGGAGGCGCCTGCGCGGAGGCGCGACTGGATCTCGCGCGGGCTCAGTGCACTTGTCATCAACGATCTCCCTGGGTGAATACTGGCGCCCAACCTACCAGCGGAAGCCTGCGCTGACAGGCCGGGACCCGGGCATCCGTCGGTTCGTGGATTGGACATCCACCTGCTATCACTTGCGTACATACAGGAATGTGGTACACATACCCCGATCACGTCGGCTGGGTCCGACATGGTGTGGGCCAGAGAAAGGACCTGCGGATGGCTACTGACTACGACGCCCCGCGCAAGAACGATGAGGAGATGAGCGAGGATTCGCTCGAGGAACTCAAGACGCGGCGCAATGACAAGAACTCCGGGAAGGTGGATGAGGACGAGGTTGAGGCGGCCGAATCCTTTGAGCTTCCCGGAGCGGACCTTTCACACGAGGAGCTGACGGTTCGTGTCCTGCCCAAGCAGGCCAACGAGTTCACATGTGCTTCGTGCTTCCTCGTGAAGGCGACAAGCCAACTCGCGGAGACCAAGAACGGCCAGGGGTACTGCGTCGACTGCGTGTGACGCCCTGCGGACGGGGGGCGGGAACGGGGAGACCCCGTTCCCGCCCCTCTTTCGTGTCACCTCTTGGAGAAATCCAGCTTGTTCGCGAGCTTGCCCGGCGCGGACTGGCCCATGTTGGCCACCCACCGTCGCTGCATGAACCGGTTCATCGCTAGTTGGCTGAGTCCCACACCCAATCCGCTGGATGCCGCCCAGATCAGCGCCTGCGTCAGGGGGACGTCAGGATCGTTGGGGTCGGGCGGGGTGTCGCCGGTACTCAGTTCCCACACCTTCTGCACGACCTTCTGCGCGATCAACGTCGTTGCCGCCCCAAGCAGCCCCGCGTACAGCTTCCACAACACCTTCTCGGACATTCCCATCAAGTGGCCCTTTCCCTAGTAGACGCGTTTCATTATGCTTCACGCGCCGGACTACATTGGGTGGATGCCTTATGTGGAGCGTCTCCGAGTGCCTGCATGGTGGTGGCTGGTGGCCATCGTCCTGGTCGGCAGCCTCGCCCTGGCGATTCTCGCCTACGTCCCCCTCGCGCAGGGACTCCTCATCGTGGGCCTGTTCACCATTGCCGCCGGCGTCGTGATCTTCTCCTACGGTCAGACTGCTGTGCGCGTCTTCGATGGCACGCTTCACGTCGGACGCAACAGCATCGACGGTCGCTGGATCGCCGGTGCCGAGGCACTGGACCGCAGCGAGAGCGCCGCGGTGATGTCGTCGCACTCCAGTACCAGGGATTTTCTCCTGACGCGGCCCTACATTGCCGAGATCGTCCGCGTCCGACTCAATGACGCGGCCGATCCGCACCCGAACTGGCTGGTGAGCAGCCGTGACGCAGGAAGACTCGCCCAGGCCGTTGCATCCATCAGCGGTGACCCGAAATGAACATTCCCGTCGTCGTGGAGGACCTGGACCACCTCCCCATGTACGCGCGCCCTGGTGACGCGGGCGCGGACCTGTGCTGCACGCAAGACGTCGTCCTCGAGCCCGGTCAGCGGGCACTCGTGGGCACTGGCGTCCGTGTTGCCCTCCCGCTCGGAACCGTCGGACTCGTGACGCCACGCTCCGGTCTTGCCGCACAGCGTGGGCTCGGTATCGTCAATTCCCCGGGCGTCATTGATTCGGGCTATCGCGGGGAGATACTCGTGTGCCTCGTCAACCACGATCCGAGCGAGGCCATTTCCCTGCGGGCGGGGGATCGCGTGGCGCAACTGGTGGTGATGCCATGCATCGCTGCACACTTTGAAGCCGTCGAAACCCTCGATGAGACGGATCGCGGCTCGGGTGGTTATGGTTCTACAGGCGTGGATCGGCACGCTCGAGTCAACTGAGAAAGGCTGCACCGTGAACGTCGGAGGCAACAAGGACGTCGAAGCAGACGTCGACGAGGTCACACGCGAACAGGCTGCGCCCAGCCCGGAGGACACTGCGCCGGACGTCGTCGAAGGGGACGTGATGGTGCAGTGGCAGGAGTGGGACGACGCTTTCAGCAGGGACGAGGGCCCGTTCGACATCGAGGAGGTGGACCTTGATGCGGATGAGGTCAACAGGCTCGACCTCGGAACGCTCATCATCACCCCCTTTGACAAGATGAACCTGCAACTCCAGGTCGACAAGGCCAAGGAGAAGGTGCAGGCGCTCCTGATCTCTGACGGCACCACCGCCATGGAGGTCGCGGTCTTCGCCGGCCCCACCCGCGCCTCCATGCTCGATGAGATCCGCGCCGAGGTCGTCAACGCCACCAGGGCGGCAAAAGGGAGCATCGCCATGGTGCAGGGTCCTTTCGGTACCGAACTTCGTCGCCGACTGCCCGTCACCACGCCCGAGGGCAAGGCCGCCACCCACCTGTCCCGCACCTGGCTGTGCAGCGGACCCGGCTGGGTCCTGCGTGGCGTCGTCATGGGCAAGGCAGCTCTGGAACCGGAGAATGAGGACGCTGACAGCACCATGTGGGAGTTCTTCACAAACGTCGTGGTCCGTCGCGGACCCGAACCCGCAGCACCCGGCAGTGTCCTGCTCATGGACATCCCACAACTGGGCGAACAGTGACCGAGCAGGAGCGCAAGCGCAGGTCGCTGGGGGAGCGCCTCCGACGTTTCCTGTCGACGGCGGAACAACTCGAGGCCGAGGACCTCGCCGACCAGGCGAGGAAGGTGGGGGCGATCCCGCTGAACGAGTGCCAGACCCGCCAGAAGGTGACCCTGCGCGGCACCGTGACCTCGGTGACTGCCTCCAACACGTCGTGGCTGGAGGCAGACCTCAACGACGGCACCGGCTCCGTGAGCCTGATCTGGATGGGCCGCCGCCGCATTGAATGCATCCTGCCGGGCCGGCACCTGCTGGTGACCGGGCGACTCACCGAGGATGATGGCCGCCGTGTCATCTTCAACCCCGAGTTCGAGGTGCTCTCCTAGGACCGCCGTGGCGTCGCGTCTCCGGCACCCGATACGCGACGCGTGGACCTAGTCGTCGTGGTGGTCGTTGTGCGAGAGCATGGCAGCCAGCTCCGATTCCGCCTCCTGGCTCACGACGAACAGCAGCTCATCATCGGCCTCGAGCGCGCCATCGCGTTCCGGGACCAGAGGGATGCCGTCGCGGATGATGGCCACCAGCACGGCGTCACGCGGCCACACAACGTCGCGGAGACGACGTCCGGAGTACGGGGAGTCCGACGGGAGGCGCATCTCCGACAGGTTGGTCGTCGACTTCGTGAAGGTGAACAGGCGAACGAGTTCTCCCGTGGCCACGGCCTCCTCCACCAACGCCGACATGATCCGCGGGGTGGACACCGCGACGTCGACACCCCACACGTCGTCGAACATCCACTCGTTGCCCGGATGGTTCACCCGGCCCACGGTGCGCGGCACGCCGAACTCCGTCTTCGCCAGCAGTGAGTGCACGAGGTTGGCCTTGTCATCGCCGGTGGCGGCGATACTGACGTCGCAGTTCTCGAGCTCTGCGTCCTCCAGCGTCTGGAGTTCACAGGCATCAGCCTGGAACCACTCTGCGCCCGGAACGGACTCCGGCTTGATCGAGTGGGGATCCCGTTCGATCAGCAGCACCTGGTGCCCGTTGGCGATCAGTTCTCGGGCGATGGAACGCCCCACGTTTCCGGCACCAGCGATTGCGACTCGCATTGCAGTAACTCCTAATGCCTGGCGGGGGCGACGGCGAACAAGGTCTCGATGTCCGAGGTCCGCTCCGTCTCGCACCCGATGAAAATCGTGTCCCCATCCTGGAAGACGGTTTCACTGTCGGGAACCAGTCCCTTGCCGAGACGCATCATGAAAGGGATGGGTGCGCGGGCCGCGGTCGACAGGTCCCGGATGCGACGCCCCACCCAGCCGCTGTGCACGAAGACCTGCAGCAGGTGGACGTTTCCGGAGGCGTCGCGCCAGACGGGCTCGCTGCCTTCTGGTAGCAGACGACGCAGCACCTGGCTGACGGTCCATCGCACGGTGGCGACGGTGGGGATGCCGAGACGCTCGTAGACAGCGGCCCGGCCCTGGTCGTAGATTCGGGCCACCACGTTGCTCACCTGATAGCCCTCGCGGACCACGCGCGCGGCGAGGATGTTGGAGTTGTCCCCGCTGGACACCGCTGCGAATCCGTCGGCCTGTCGGATGCCGGCGTTCTCGAGTACTTCCCGGTCGAAACCGACGCCCTTGACCGTGGTGCCCTGGAAGTCACTGCCGAGCCTGCGAAAGGCCTCGGGATTGACGTCGATGACGGCGACGCTGTGGCCGCGCTTCTCGAGGCCGCGGGCCAGCATTGCGCCAACGCGGCCGCAGCCCATGATGACGATGTGCACGCGGAATACCTCCAAGGGGGACGACACACCAGACGCTATCGCACACCAGCGTCCCCCCGGCGCGATCCGCCGGGTAGGAGATGGGAGGGACACGGGACTACCGTTGTCGAAGTGAACATCTACTCTGCGCTCAAGCGGGTACTGGTCGGCAGGCGCCTGTCCAATGAGCAGATGGGCGAGACGCTCCTGCCCAGACGACTCGCCCTCCCGGTCTTTGCGTCAGACGCGCTGAGTTCGGTGGCGTACGCCCCCGACGAAATCCTCATCACCCTGTCCCTGGCGGGCATGACGGGCTACATGTTCTCCTGGCAGATCGGCGTCGCCGTCGCTGTGGTGGTGGGTGTGGTGGTCCTGTCCTATCGGCAGACGGTGCACGCCTATCCCACGGGTGGTGGTGACTATGAGGTGGCAGCGGCCAACCTGGGCCGCAGCGCGAGCCTCACGGTGGCATCCGCCCTGCTCGTCGACTACGTGCTGACCGTGGCGGTGTCCGTTTCCGCGGGGGTCCTGAACGCGCAGGCCATCATCCCCGCACTCGTTGGGCACGAGGCCACTGTTGCCATGGTCGTGATCGTCCTGCTCACCCTCACGAACCTGCGGGGAGTCAGGGAATCCGGCAACTTCTTCGCGGTGCCCACCTATGTCTTCATGGTGTCCATGTTCATCATGCTGGGCACCGGTTTCTTCCGGATCTTCGTCCTGGGACAGCCCCTGGCCAGCGAAACCGCCGACCTGACTGTCATGGCGCCGGAGGGCAGCCAGGAGGCAGTCGGATGGGTACTCATCGCCGTGCTGGCGCGCGCCTTCTCCTCGGGCTGCGCCGCCCTCACCGGCGTCGAGGCCATCGCCAACGGCGTGCCGTCATTCCGGCCGCCCAAAAGTCGCAATGCAGCGTCGGTGCTCGGCATGCTCGGGCTGATCGCGATCACCCTGCTCGTCGGGATCATCACCCTGGCGAACCTGACCAAGGTCCGGCTCATCGACGAGCTGACGGGGGCGCACTACATCGACGGCCAGGGCAACGCCATTCACAGCTCTGCTGTGACCGTCACGGCGCAACTGGCTCGTGTGGTCTTTGGGGACTGGTTCGTGCCGGGTGTCTTCATCGTGGTCATCGCCACCATGGTGATCCTGTTCCTGGCAGCCAATACGGCGTTCAACGGCTTCCCGAGCCTGGCCTCCATCCTGGCGAAGGATGCCTATCTGCCCCGCCAACTCCACAGCAGGGGTGACCGGCTCGCGTACTCCAACGGCATCATCACCCTGGCCATCACCGCCATCGGGCTGGTGTGGCTGTTCGACGCCTCCGTGACGGCGCTCATCCAGCTCTACGTGGTGGGTGTGTTCATCTCCTTCACTCTCGGACAAATCGGGATGATGCGGCACTGGACGACGGCACTGGCCACGGAGACGGATCGTCGCTCCCGACGACGCATGCAACGCTCCCGGATCATCAACACCGTCGGCGCCCTCCTCACGGGAGTGGTCCTGCTGGTGGTGCTGGTGTCGAAGTTCACGCATGGCGCCTACCTTGCGCTGGTGGCCATGGCGGTGATGTTCCTCATGATGACGTTCATCCGCAGGCACTACGAGGCCGTCAACGCGGAAGTCGAACTCGACGAGGACTCCGACAGGGCCCTCCCGAGCCGGGTGAGGGGTGTGGTGCTGGTGCAGGATGTGAACCTGCCCACCGCCAAGGCGGTCGCCTTCGCCAAGGCCAGCCGCAGCACCAGCCTCGTCGGAGTACTGGTGGCTGTGGACGAGGACGAGACGGCCGAGGTTGTCAAGGAATGGAACCAGGAGGACTTCGACGTCGTCCTCAAGGTCATAGCGTCCCCTTACCGGGAAATCACGTCCCCCTTCATTCGCTTCGTGAGCGAACTGCGCACCGAGAACCCACGTGACGTGGTCGCGGTCTACATCCCCGAGTTCGTGGTGGGCCACTGGTGGGAGCACTTGCTGCACAACCAGACGGCGCTGCTGATCCGCACGCGCCTGCACTTCATGCCGGGGGTGATGGTCATCAGCGTCCCGTACCAATTGCAGAGCGCCAGGCGGGCGAAGGACCGGGCCAAGGCAGCCTCCCGGCCCGGCCGTGGAAACCTGGGTGCGAGATGAAAGTCGACATCCGGCTCGAGCGGGTGGCCCACGGTGGCTTCGTAGTCGGCAGGGACGACGACAAGGTGATCTTCGTCACCGGAGGCCTGCCCGGGGAACTGGTGAGAGTCGAAATCACGGAGCGGACGAAGCGCTTCGACCGTGGGCGCGTCGTGGCCGTGCTGGAGTCGTCGCCCGGGCGCGTGGAGCCGCCATGCCCGATCGCTGCGCGCTGCGGCGGGTGCGACTGGCAGCACGCCTCACATGAGGAACAACTGGACCTGAAGACGGCCGTGGTCGCGGAACAACTCTCCCGGCTTGCCGGGCTCACGTGGTGCGGACGCGTGCAGGCGGTGGCACCACTCACGGGATGGCGGAGCCGGATGCGCTACGCCGTCGATGACCGTGGCCGGGTGGGGCTGAGGGCACGCCGCTCCCATGAGGTGGTGCCGCTGCCCGAGCAGGGGTGCCTCGTCGCGGCGCCCGGCCCCGGCGTCGCCGAACTGACGAGCTTGGCCCAGGGGGCCAGTGAGCTCCAGGTGGTGGTCTCGGACGACGGCGTCACGGCCATGGCCGACGGCAGGTTGGTACGCGGCCAGCGGGTGGTGCACGAGTACACCGCCCACCACCGGTTCGCGGTAGAGGCCGACGGCTTCTGGCAGGTGCACCCCAGGGCCGCCGACGTGCTCACCGACGCTGTGATGAAGGGTCTCGAGCCCCGGGCGGGGGAGAGCGCTCTCGATCTCTACTGCGGTGTGGGGCTGTTCGCTGCCACGCTGGTGGCGGCGGGCTGCAGCGTGCTGGGGATCGAGGGCTCGCGTCCAGCGATTGCACGGGCGCGCAGCAATGTCCCCGGCGCACGCTTCATAGCGGGCAGCATGGAGCACCAACTGGGGGCCCTGCCGCGCAGCGCGGACCTCGTCGTCCTCGACCCGCCCCGCAAGGGGGCCGGAGCTGCTGTCGTCGAGCGGATCGCGACACTGGGACCCCGGGCCGTTGCCTACGTGGCGTGTGATCCGTCTGCTCTCGCCCGTGACCTGGCGACCTTCGCCCGCTCCGGCTACGAGCCCGTATCGATCGAGGCCTTTGATCTCTTCCCAATGACGCATCACGTCGAGTGCGTCGCCATCATCACGCCAAGCACTTCAGCTGTCACGAAGTAGGGTTTGCCCACGCGCGCCGGCGGTAGCACCCCTAGACTTGGGACGGCGCCGTCGAGGGCATGCGCTGCCACTCGTGATATCTTGACGTCAAGACAAATACCGGTGCAGTGACAAGGAGAGTCGATGAGCATCAACAGCTTTGGGGCTAAGGCCAACCTGGACGTGGAGGGAACCACGTACGAGATCTTCCGCGTGGATGCGGTCGAAGGACACGAGAAGTTGCCCTTCAGTCTCAAGGTGCTCCTGGAGAACCTGTTGCGCACCGAGGACGGTGCCAACATCACCGCGGAGCACATTCGTGCGCTGGGGAGTTGGGATCCCGCGTCGCAGCCGAACCAGGAGATCCAGTTCACGCCGGCGCGCGTCATCATGCAGGACTTCACGGGCGTGCCCTGCGTCGTCGACCTCGCCACGATGCGAGAAGCAGTCGAGGCCCTGGGCGGCGATCCCGCCAAGATCAATCCGCTCTCGCCCGCCGAGATGGTCATCGACCACTCCGTGATCGCCGA
>JBBSRQ010000023.1:0-25923 GCA_038242845.1 Propionibacteriales bacterium
CTGTGGCTGGAGGCCGACAGGATGTCGTCCCTGGCCATCACTGACGCCAACTTCGCCGCACAGCGCGAGGTGGTGAAGGAGGAGAAGCGGCAACGCTACGACAATCAGCCCTATGGGGACCTGCTGGAGCTCCTCGTCGCGCAGCACTTCCCCGCGGATCACCCCTACGGCCACCTGCCGATCGGCTCCATGCAGCACCTCGACGACGCCACCCTCAACGACGTCCAACAGTTCTTTTCCGACTGGTACCGCCCCAGCAATGCCAGGCTCGTCCTCTGTGGGCCGGTGGACGTCGACGAGGCCTTCGCCCTCGCCGAGAGGTACCTCGGCCGGGTGCCCGCCCTGGAGCGTCCCAGCCACACGGCGTCGAGCGAGCCAGCCCTGCCCCCACGCAATCTCACGACCCGCGGTGCTGTACCCCACCCACTGGTGTACCTCTCATGGCCGACGCCCCCCGCCTCCCACGACGACCACCTCGCGCTGGACATGGCGCTGTCGATCCTGGCTGATGGCCACATCTCGCGTCTGCACAAGTCGGTGGTGCGCTCACGGCGCCTGGCACAGGAGGTGCACGCGGCCTCGCTGCCCCACCTCCGGTCCACGTCCATCACCACGCTCATGGCGCGCCCCACCGAAGGAGTCGCGACGCAGCACACCGCTGACGCGCTGCGGGAGGAACTGGTCCGTTTCGCCGACGATGGTCCCACCGGTGAGGAACTGGCTCGCGCCGTCGCGCAGTACGAACGGGACTGGCTCCTGCAACTGGCCACCGTCGAGGGCCGTGCAGACCTCATCAACGACGCCTGGCTGACCCACGGCACGCCGCATCGCGTGAACCAGCACGCTGCTGAGCTGGTTGCGCTCGACGAGGACGCCGTCCGCGACGCCGTGCGCCACCACCTGCTGGCCGAACCCAGCCACCTGCACTACCTGCCCTCGGAGGTCTCGTCGTGAACCGTCCCCCCGTCTCCCTCTCCGACGCATGGCACTTCCCGGAGCCCCAGGTCTCAACCCTTGCCGGAGGCATGCAGGTGTGGGCCTTCGACCTCCCCGGGCAGCACATCGCCGCCATGGAGGTCGTGCTCCCGACATCCCTGTCCGCTGAGCCACGCGATGTCGAGGGGGTGGCCACCGTCGCCCTCCACGCTGCCGACGAGGGCACCCGCTCCAACCCCGATGGCCGGATCTCCGAGCTCCTTGAACTCCAAGGTGCCGCGCTGCACGGGAGTGCATCCCAGAGCCACACCCGCCTGGGCGGCGATGCACCAGCGCACCGGCTGCCGGCGGTCATCGAATTGTTGGCCGAAGTCATCCAGGAGCCGAGCTTCGCAACTGAGGACGTCGAGCACCATGTGGAGATGCAGGTTGCAGCCTTCGACAGCCGCATCGCCTCCCCCGGCTGGGTGGCCAAGCAGGCGCTGCGCCAGGTGCTGTTCGGCGACGATTCACGCGAGGGCCGTCCCGCCGCCGGCACCCCGCAGACTCTGCACGCAGTCACGCGCTCCGACGTCGTCGCCTGGCATGCGTCACAGTGGGCGGGCGCCGATGCCACCCTCGTGGTGGCCGGGGATCTCACAGGCGTGGATCTGCAGTCAGCCCTGGAGCCCCTGAACCGCTGGACCGGCTCTGGCGCCACGCTCTCCCCGGCGTCGGCCGTGGAACGACCCGCACAGGTGGTGCTGGTCGACATGCCCGATGCTGTCCAGGCGACCATCCACGCCGGCGCGCTCACAGTGGGACGGCGGCACCCGGACTGGGCGGCACTGAAGCTGGCGGGGCACGCCATGTGTGGTGCCTTCGCCAGCCGCCTCAACCTTGAGCTCCGCGAGCGCCTGGGCTACACCTATGGTGTGGGGGGCGGCTTCACGGCCCGCAGGTGCGACGGACAGTTCTTCGTGGGTGGGAGTTTCCGCGTCGACGTGGCCGCCGACGCCCTGCGTCGACTCATCGACGGTTTGCAGCTGGTGGAGCCGTTCACCTCTGCCGAGGTGCAGGACGCCAAGCGCTACCTCGTCGGCGTCGCACCCCTGGCCAACGAAACGGCGTCGGACATAGCGCAGCAGGCAGCCGTGCTGGCGGCAGTGGGCGAGCAACCGTCGTTCGTCAACGAGCACTTTTCCGCGCTGGAGATCCCCACCGCTGAGAAGGTCAGCGCCGCATTCAGCAACCATGTGCATGCGGACGCCGTCAGCGTTGCCATCAGCGGCCCAGCACAGACGTTGGTCCCCGCCCTACAGGCGGCGGGCCTGGACCCGGTCATCGTCACGTGACCGGGCCCGGCACGTTCACCCGTTGAGGATCTTCAGGGCTGCCTCAGACTTCTCGATGGCCGAGGCTGTCTTGCTCTGGTAGGTCGCGAGGTCACCGCCACGCAGCGCCTCGTCGGCCTCCCGGAACAAGGTCATTGCCTCCGTCAGCAGGACACGCGCCTGCTCGTCGATGGGGGTGTCGACGTTCGGCGGTTTAGGGATCTCGTCGTCGGGGACAGGCTTCTCACCCGTGTCGCCACCGGCATCACCTCCGAAGACCTGGTCCAGCGCTGTCTGCAGCGTCGCTCCGATACCCACCTGTTCACCGAAGCGGACGACGACGAACCGGAGTGCCGGGTAGGCACCCGTGGTGGCTTTCGTCTGCGTGAAGATCGGCTGGACATAGAGCAGTCCCCCGCCGACAGGCAGCGTCAACAGGTTCCCGAAGATTGCGGTGGCATTGCTGCCATCCCTGTTGAACGGCAGGAGCGCACCTGCCACCTGCTCGTTGGTGCTGATCGCGTTGAACGTCTGTCCCGGACCGGCGATCTGCTTGGTGTCAGAAAGTTTCAGCACGCGGATCTGCCCGTAGTTCTCGCTTGTGGCATCAGCATTGGCGGCCATGTAGACCGACAGGTTCTCCCGCTCCCGCGGCACGAACACCGAAGTATTGGCGAAGTGCGGGGCCTCCTCGCCGGGCCAGCGAATGGTGAGGAAGTACGGGGGCTCCTTGAGGTTGTCCTTGCCGCCGTTGACCGGGTCATTGGGCACGGCCCAGATGTCGGACTGCTGGTACCAGGTGTCGGTGTTCTTCGTGTGGTAGCGGCCCAGCGTCTCGCGCTGCACCTTGATCAGGTCCTGCGGGTAGCGCAGGTGTGCGAGAAGCTCCTGTGAGATCTCGGCCTTCGGCGTGACGGCCCCCGGGTAGACCTTCATCCACGTCTTGAGGATGGGGTCCTCCTCGTCCCACTCGTACAGCTTGACGGTGCCGTCGTAGGCGTCGACGGTGGCCTTCACCGAGTTGCGCACATAGTTGATTTGACGGCCCATCAGCAGTTGGTTGGCTGCGGTACGCGTGTCGGAGATGGCATTGGCCCAGTCGATCTTCGTGGAGTTCGGGTACTCCTCCGTCGTGGTGTAGGCGTCGATGA
Source organism: Propionibacteriales bacterium (assembly GCA_038242845.1). GTDB lineage: Bacteria > Actinomycetota > Actinomycetes > Propionibacteriales > Propionibacteriaceae > Arachnia. The sequence continues at coordinate 3,401 of JBBSRQ010000023.1, forward strand.
TCCACACGATCTTGCCGTCCACCACGCTCGGGTAGGGGTCGGAGTCGACCGTCAACCATGGTGCGGCCTGCTGGACGCGTTCGACGGGCACACGGTTGAGGAGAACCTTCGAATCCGGGTTCACACGGTCCGACAGCATCAGGTTCACGTCGCCGAAGCGAATGGCGAAGAGGCCCCTGGTGACGAAGTCACCGATGGGAACGCCTCCGGCGCCGGCGTAGGTGTACTTCGTTTCGCCACCGCCCTCACCGCCTCCGGGGGTGTCCAGTTCGACCGGTTCCCGATCCTTCGGAGCACCAGCAACCACCCACTCCTTCGACTCCTCGCCGAAGTAGATGCGCGGTTCGTGTTCGGGCAGCAGTCCGACGGTGGGGATGCCACCGGAGAAGAACACCGGCTCGCCGTTCACCTGCTTCTGGTTGCCGTATGCCGCGACCATGCCGTAGCCGTGCGTGTAGACGGTGCGCATGTTGTTCCAGGTGTCGCCCGACTCAACAGAGGCCAGGTCCAGTTCGCGAACGGCCACCACTGCGTCGGTCTCGCGGCCTTCGATGTCGTAGCGATCGATGTCGAGCGTCTTGGGGAACGTGTAGTACCCACGCACCTGCTGCAACTGCTCGAAGGTGGGAGGAATCACTGCGGGGTCCATGAGACGGATGGCCGGCAGTGCGGCCGCGTCCTCCTTCAACTGGCCCGCTTCGGCATCCGTCTTGGCCGAGTAGTCGGTGATCTCCACATCATCGATGTCGAAGCCGGTGCGGGTGGCGGCAATGTTGGCCGCGATGAACGGCCTCTCCTTGTCCGGCTCGTCCGGGGCCACCTCGAACTTCTGCAGGAACCACGGGTAGGCGATCGAGAGAATCATGGAGCTCACCACCAGCAACGCCACGGATACGGCCGGGATGCTCCACTTCACCTTCCATGCGTTGTAGAAGCACAGCAGCGCACAGATCACCGCGATGGCGGCCACGATCAGGTGGGCCGGTATGCGCGCGTGGGCGTCGGTGTACGTCACGCCCGTGAAGAGGTGGTTGGTGCTCGTGAGGTAGTTGAACCGGTCGAGCACGGCGGAGGTGCCGAACAGCAGCAGCACGACCCCCAGCATGATGGAGAGCTGGCGCTGTGCGGCGTTGCCGGTGGCACGGACATCCACGTTGCCGAGGCCTCGCAGCGCCTGGGTGGTCATTGACCCTGTGAGGAAATGCACCAGCACCGCGCCGATGGTGGCGACGATGACGGTGAACGTCACGTAGCCCAGCACGAACCGCCACCACGGCAGCTGGAAGACGTAGAACGCGGCGTCCATGTTGAACTGCGCGTCCTTCGTCCCGAACGGCGTGGACTGGGTCCATGCGAGGAAGACGCCATACATACCGGAGGCCACGGAACCGCCGATGAAGCCCAGCACCGCGGCCGGGATGATCATCATGACCTTCGACCGGCGGTCCAGCACATCGCGCAACTGGACCAGCAGCTCCGAGTCCAGGTTGGCGCGCCGCACCTTGGGGCGCAGCCTGTACGCCAGCACCATGCTCGCGTACAGGGCCCCCGCCAGCAGGAGGCCAAACACTGCGAACAGTCCCAACTGCGCGGCGAGTTGCGTGGTGAAGACACCACGGAAGTTGATGCTGCTGTACCACAGGTAGTCGGTCCAGGTCCTGGCAAAGATGACGAGGAGGGCCAGCGCAACACCAACGATGACGATGGTGGGCAGCAGGGCACCGCGGCGTGGCGCCTCGGTCCTCAGGGTGGACTCACTCATGCGTTGCGCCTTCCAGGGTGCGGTTCAGGGCCTCGGTGAGCCCGGGGACGAGGTCTGCTGCACCGAGCAGGTCATCAGGATTCGACACGAGCCGTGCCAGCCCGTGCTGCGTACCGTCGCGCAGCACCCCGACGACGACGCGCACGTCGGTCTTCTCGGGATGACGCATGACGTAGTCGGCCGCTTCGTCGGGGTCCTCGGGGATCTCCCCCTCGAACTTGGCCGGCAGGAACGTGCGTTCCATGGCGATGGCGACGCCGTCGACGCTGTCGGGGAAGAAGATCTGCTGCAGCCGATCCAGCACGTCCACGCCGGAGGCGAAGTCGTCCTGCTCCACGGCGGTCAGCGCGTCGTCGGCCGTCTCGGGTACACGGCTGCGCAGCTGTGGCTCCACCTCGAGCAGTGCGTGCGTCCCGACGAGGGCGAAGAGTCGGGCCGGTTGGTCCCACCCGTTGTCCGAGACGTGCCTCTCGATGTCAGCCAGACAGGCGATGAGCCTGCTGGGGTCGTTGTCAACCACAGGTGGGAACCTCCGCATACGAATTGCCTTCATTGATTTTCTGCAGCGCCTTGATGGCGTCCTTCAGCGTTGACACGGGGACCAGCCGCATGGAGGTGGGCAGTCCCCCGACGTCGTCACAGTTCTCCTCCGGCATGAGGAACACCGATGCCCCATCCTCCTCGGCGCCGGCAACCTTCTCGCGCACACCACCGATGGCCCCCACCTTGCCGTCAGGGTCCATTGATCCCGTGCCGGCAATGACCTCACTGCCGAGCAGGTCGCCCTGGTCGATCTTCGCGTAGATGGCCAGGGCAAATACCAACCCTGCGCTGGGCCCGACCACGCTGGAGTCGAGGCGATAGACCACATCGACGTCGTAGCGAAAACCTGTGCCGACGCTGATCCCGGCCACCGGGACTGATCCGCTGCCCTCCACCGTCTCCACGGTGACACTCTCTACGGCGCCGTCGCGGAGAACCTTGAAGACCACACGGTCCCCGATCGAGCGCTCCGCGATCACCTCGCCCACCTCTTCGCGCGTCGTGACCGGCGTACCGTCGACCGACTCGATGAGGTCACCGGGCAGCAATTCGTCGTGTGCAGGACCGGACAACACGACCGAGGACACCAGCGGCATCTCCGTCACGGACTGCCGGGCCGTGCGAAGTGCGGCGACGGTGGCGTTGCTCCGCGACGTGTCCATGGCGGCGACCGCTTCCTCCCGGACGTCGTCATTGGACAGCCCCACGGGATAGACGACGTCGCGGGGCAGTGCGTCCGCCTGGCTGTTGAAGTGTGCAAGGAGCGCCTCCGGCAGGCTGACCGTGGCGTCGACACGCGTTGTCGACACCGTTGTCATCAGGAGCTTGCTGGCATCGGTGGGGTAGTTCTGGACACCCTTGACCTCGACGAGCGGTCCCTCAACGGTGCTGCCGAGGACATTGATGGTGTTCCCCGGACGCCACGTCACGAAAGGGACGGGGACCACCACGAGCAGTGCCGCCAGGATCACAAACATCACGGAGGAGACAATGGCGACAACGTTGCGCGACACCAACTCCCCTTTCACCCCGATACCAACAAAGTCCACACGTCCGAAGTCCACACGTCAGATCTCAGGGGTTCAGCCTATCAAGGCTGAAAACAGTCCCATGTCGCGGACACGTGCGCAGTGCTGGGACAATGGTCGTGCGCGTTCATGTTCAGTGGAAGGGACAACACATGTCTAGTGAAGGCACCCCCGGAAACCCGGGCGGGTTCGACTTCGAGCAGATTCGCAAGCTCCTGGAGCAACTCGGTCTCGGGGCGGGTGACATGGACTTCAACCAGTTGCTCGAACAGGTGGCTCGTATGCAGGCGGCCGGCGGTCCGGCGTTCGCCATGACCAATGCGGACAAGGACCCCGACGCCGCGTGGCGCACAACGGTCACCGCAGCGCAGCAACTCACGCAGGAGCAGGGCGCCGACCCGCAGCTCGAGCCGTCGGAGCGAGCGTTGCTTGTCGACACCGAGCGGCTTGCCCAGTCGTGGCTCTCCCCGCACACCACGTTCCCCGAGACCGGCCTGCCGCCGGCGGGCGTACGACGTTCGGAATGGCTCGAGCGCACCGGGGGTGGTTGGCGCCGCCTGGTCGAGCCGATCATCGACGGGCTTGCCGACGCCCTGCAGCGTGGCGCTGCAGCAGAGGGCGAGGCCCAGCTGGGCGCGCTGTCGGCGATGCTGGCGCCGATGATGCGCACCTCCGCCTCCCTGATCTATCGCGACAGGCTGAAAAAGGTTCTCGCCGAGGTTGCCGGCAGCGCGCTGACGGGCACAGAGGTGGGCATCAATCTCATGGAGGACACCCCCGTGGTGGTCCTGCCCGCCAACATCGCCGAGTTCACCCGGGACCTGGAGCTGCCGGACTCCGACGTCCTGCTCTACCTCATGGTGCGGGAGGCAGCCCGCCAGCGCCTCTTCCATCACGTGGGCTGGCTCTCCCCCCAGCTCACGGCCCTACTTGCGCACTTCGCCCGCGAGATCAGCATCGACTTCGACGCCATCAGCGCCAACTTCGACCCCTCAGCGATGGAGGACTTCTCCATCGAGGACATGGTGGAGGTCGGTGAACAGGTGCGCGGCTCGTTCTTCAAGCCAGCCAGCACACCCACCCAGCTGGAGATCTTGGGGCGGCTGGAGCTCCTGCTGGCCCTCATCGAGGGCTGGGTGGACCATGTGACCGCTCGCGCCACCGCGACGTGGATGACCAATGCGCCGCAGCTCAGCGAAGTCATCCGCCGGCGCCGCGCCTCGGGGGGACCATCGCAGGAGGTGTTCAACCAGTTGCTGGGACTCGACCTGCGGCCCCGGCTGGTGCGCGATGCGGAGAACTTGTGGGCTGCCATCGAACACGACCGTGGCGACGAGCGCGATGCCGTCTGGCACCATCCCGACCTCCTGCCCACTGCCAAGCACCTCGCGGATCCCCTGTCCTTCGGGAAGGGATCGGTTCAAGGAACCGGCACCGACGATCTCGACGAGGAGCTGCGCAAGCTGCTGGGTGAGTCCGGTCCCTGAGTCACTTCAGGACTGTCGACGGACTCCGGCGGAGCCGGTTGACTGTGACACCAAGGAGTCCCGATCGGTCTTGCGCGCTGGGGAAGGCGAGCGAGCCGGCCGGGACTCCGCTACCGTTTGTGGGGTGTTTCCGCGACGTGCGCGGTTTGACCGCTAGATTGTCATGGAATCTGCGTCAGAAGCAGTTCATGGACATGCGAATGAGGAGGAAAGAATGGCTGGAGAAACCGGAGAGACCTACGAGGGCTCGTTCTACTGCGTGAAGTGCAAGGAGAAGCGTGACGCCACGGGTGATGTTGTCGTCAACGACAAGGGCACCAAGATGGCCAAGGGCAAGTGCCCCGTGTGCGGAACGAACCTGAACCGCATCCTCGGGAAGGCCTGAGCCTCACCCGCAGAACAGGCGACGGGGGCGACATCCATCACGGATGTCGCCCCCGTCTCGTATGTCCGGGGCGCGCAGCATCGGGTCAGTCGCGTCCAGCGACGTGGTCGGCGATCACCTTCAGGCAGGCCTCGCCGTAGCGTTCCACCTTCACCGTGCCGATCCCTGACAACTCCAGCAGCTGCTGCCGCGTGGTCGGCTCGGCTTCGGCGACCGCCTGCAGCGTCGCATCCGTGAACACCACGAACGCGGGGACCGAGGCGATGTCGGCGGTGTCCTTGCGCCAGCGCTTGAGTGTGGCCAGCAGTGCCTCGTCGTAGCGGGCCTCGCAGTCCGTGTGCCGGCTCAACTTGCGCTCGGCTGCCGAGTGGAGCTGCTCGCCGCACACCGAACACGATTTCGACCTGAGGCTGCCGCGCTGGCGACGACCCGCGCCGCCGGCGGCGGCGGGGGTTGATCGTGCCCCCTCCGCGGTCAGGCCCGTCAGGAAGCGGGACCGGTTGGTGGTTCTGTTCCCGTTGGTCGTGGCCCAGCTGATCCTCAGCACCTTCCGCGCCCGGGTGAACGCCACGTGAAGCAACCGTCGTTCCTCGGACAGCGCCGGCTCCTCCTGGGACAGCACGAAGGGCATCAGTCCCTCGCGGACACCCACGACCGCCACGCCGTCCCACTCCAGTCCCTTGGCCGCGTGCATGGTGCTCAGGGTGACGGCGTCGGCCACCGGCGCGGACTGCCATGAGGCGCGCTCACCCAGCCACGCAGCGAAGTCGGCGGCCTGCCACTGTTCCCGCTTCTTGTCCTCCTCCATCACCATGGTGCGCAACGCGTTGAGCGACTCCCAGCGCTCGCGCTGGCGCCCCATCGACGTCGGTGCCTCCGACGTCCAGCCGGTGGAGGCGAGGAAGGACTCCATCAGCTCCGGAACCGGACCCGTGGGCTCCTCCTGGGCAGCACGACCGAGCACCGTGATGGCCTGGCGCACCTCGGCACGGTCATAAAACTTCTCGGTGCCACGCACACTGTAGGGAACCCCGGCGTCGCTGAGCGCCGCCTCGAAAGAGGGTGCCTGCGCGTTGATGCGGTAGAGCACCGCCAACTCCGACCAGGACGTCCCCGACGCGTGCTGCTCCTTGAGCCATGTGGCCGCCCCTGCTGCCTCGTCGGCCTCGCTCGCGACGGGGCAGAACTCCGGTGGCACCCCCGACGGGCGCGTGGCGCGCAGGGCGCCACCGGAGTCGCGACGCGACAGCACGTGGTTGCTTGCCGCGAGGATCTCCGGGGTGGAGCGGTAGTTGCGGACCAGCCGCACCACCTGTGCGGACTCGTGCTCGGAGGCGAACCCCAGCAGGAAGTCCGCCCTGGCACCGGCGAACGAGTGGATCGCCTGGTTGGGGTCACCCACGACGCACACATCCGGTCGCTCATCCACCCACAAGGAGATGAGGCGGTGCTGGACGGCGGAGACGTCCTGGTACTCGTCGACCACGAAGTGCCGGTAGGTGCTGCGGATGGTTTCGGCGACGACGGGATGTTCCGCGAGCAGGGAGGCGGCGCACAGCAGGATGTCGCTGAAGTCCACCTGTCCAGATCCCGACTTGGCCTTCTCGTACGCCGAGATCACCGCGGCCACCTGCGCCGGGCTGGCGCCGCTGACCCCGCGTCCTGCCGCCGCGGCGATCCCCGCGTAGCGCTCAGCACCGACGTTGCTGGATTTGGACCACGAGATCTCGCTGTCCAGGTCCCGCACCAGTGCCGTCTCCGAGGAGTGCAGCACCGACGCGGCCGCCCGGGCCACGAGCGGGAAGGTGTTGGCCAGTACCGGGGGGAACTCGGACCCGAATGCGGTGGGCCAGAAGTACTGGCATTGCCGCAGCGCGGCCGAGTGGATGGTGCGGGCCTGCGCGGAGCGGACCCCCAGCCGTGCAAGCCGGCTGCGCATCTCGCCGGCCGCCCGGGTGGTGAACGTCACGGCGAGCGTCGCGTTGGCGTCGTAGCGGCCCTCACGGACGGCGTGGGCCACGCGGTGCGTGATGGCGCGCGTCTTGCCGGTGCCGGCACCCGCCAGCACGACGAGCGGGGCATCCAGCGAGGTGGCCACCTGCAGCTGTTCGGGGTCAAGTGCGTCAAGTACATCGTTCACGAGAGCCATTGTGCGTGCCCGCACCGACGATCCGGCAACCGGCCGGCCCACGACACGGTTTGTCAGAACCTCCCGCTAGGGTGATCCTCGATCCCGGCAGGAGGTGGACGGCATGGCCCTGGAGGTTCGGCACGGCAGCAGGTGGGACGTGCTCGTCGCGTCCCTGTCCGGGTGGCTCACCGAGGATCCGCCGGCGGTGTTCGAGACGGTCACCGTGGTCGTGTCCTCACGATCGGTCGGGCGCATGCTGCGCCAGTCGCTGGCACAGTCCCTCCCCAGTGCCATCTGCGCGGGTGTCGAGTTCGTGACGATGCCCCAGTGGGTGCAGACGGCTGCCCGCCGTCACGGCCTGGCCGAGGATCTCGACGCCTGGCGCTCGACCCGGCTGCAACTCGCTGTGGCAAGCGCACTGGAACTGATGGTGGAGGACGATTCCTTCCCCGCACTCGCCGCGCACCTGGGGGCGCAGGGGTCCCCTGCCCGCCGGATGCAACTCGCCGGACGTCTCGCGCGGCTGCTGCGCCACTACATCGAATGGGCACCCGGCATGGTGCGCGACTGGCTGGATGCCGACGAGGAGGAGGCCGTCGCCACCGACGCCGTCGGCAACCACCTGACCGCCCGGCTCGACTGGCAACCCGAGCTCCTGCGCATCGTTGCCGAGACACTCATGGTGGACCCCGTGGAGACGTGGGAACACCTCGGCTCGGCCATCGAGGCCGACACCGCGCAGCCGCGCACTGCGTTCTTCGGCCTGTCAGAGGTTTCCCGCAGCCACGCGGCTCTCGTCGCCGCGCACGGTTGCTCCCACGACGCACTCATCTGGCAGGTCGACGGCGCAGCCTTCGACGACTGGACCACTGCCCTGGGCGCAGCCCGCACAGCCACGGGCCCCACCACCGCGTCGGTCCCGGGCGTGGAGGTGCACGGCTCGCACGGACGCTCGCGCCAGGTGGAGGTGTTGCGGGACGAGTTGTGCCGCCGCTTCGACGCCGACCCCACGCTGGAGCCACGCGACGTCATTGTGGTGTGTCCCGATCCCGCAGACTGGTGGCCGCACCTGCGCACCGCCTTCACACCCATCCCGGACGCTCTGCCATCCCACCCCGGACGGCAGCTGCGGGTGCAACTGGCCTCGGGTGCCGAGCCCAACCTGGTCGTGCACCTCATCCACCAGCTACTCCAACTGGCTGACGACCGGGCCACCGCCTCTGTCATCACCGAGTTGGTGCTGCTACGACCCGTCGCCCACCGCTGGCGCCTCGAGAACCGGCGCGACCAGATCACCCAGCTCGTCGCCGCAGCGGAGGTGCGCTGGGGGCTGGACGAGCGGCACCGCAGCATGCTGGGGCTGGGAGGGGTGACGCAGAACACGTGGCTGCGTGGGCTGGACCGGCTGCTGGTCGGCCTGACGTGCGCACCCGGCAGCGCGGCGCTGCCCGTCACCGGGGTCGACACGGTGGGGACCTCGGACCTTGAACTCGTCGGCACCCTCTCGGAGCTGGTCTCACGTCTGCGGAAGTTCACACATGGCGCATCCTCCGCTGCCTCGGCGGTCACCTGGGTGCGGCGGGTGCGCGACGTGCTCTCCGAGCTCGTGGGTCCCTCGTTCGACGACGAGTGGATGGTGTTCGAGGCACATGCCGTGCTCACGGACCTCGCTGACGACCTCGCCCACACCGACACCCAGCTGACCCGTGCCGAGTTCGCCCGCCTGTTCGAGTCTGCCGCAGCTGAGCTGGGTGCACGCCCCGCCGTCGGTAATGGTGCTCTCCAAGTGGTGGCACTGGGAGACCTGCAGCACGTGCCCTTCGCGCTGGTCTGCCTGCTCGGAGTCGGCGACCCGGCAGCGGCGGGGGATGCGGACCTCGTGGATCTGGGGGAATCAGCCCCTGACCGCCGTGGGCTGCGCCAGGCGCGCCTCCTGGCCCATGCCAGGGCCGGCACCGAAGTCCTGGTGGTGCAGCAGGACAGGGACGCCCACACCAACGAGCCCATCGCGGAAGCCACCACCATCACCGGTCTGTTGCGGGAGCTCGGGGCCGAACCCGTCCGCATCAGCCATCACCCGCTGCACAGCCACGGTGAGGACAATTTCACCACCACGCAGCGCCCCAGCTACGACGCCGGGGCGCTGGGGGCTGCGCTCGCACTGCGTGCAGCGGGGCGCGATACCCCCCAGCCCCACGAGCAGCGACGGCGCGATGCCGTTGGCCTCCCCACGCCCGCCCCGGGGTCGGAGTCGGAGTCAACCCTCGTCGAGTTGCACCGCTTCCTGAAGGACCCGGCACTGTCCTTCCTGCAGAGCGCCGCCGCCGTGCGACTGTTCCAGCCCACCCGGGTGAAGGACGAACTGCCGCTGCAGATGGACGGACTCGAGTCCTGGGGGGTGCAGGACAGGCTGCTGCGGTCGTTGCGGTCCGGGTTGACGCCGGAGGAGGCCGCCACGCGGGAGTTCCAGCGGGAGTCCCTGCCCCCCAAGCTGATCGGCCGGGCAATGCTCACCGAGCCCATGAACAATGCCATGGAACTCTGGCGGGCCGCGGAGAGGGACCTCGTCGGCGAGCCCGTCGAGCGTCGGGTGGACCTGGACCTCGGCGGTCTGCGGGTGCAGGACTCGGTCACCACCCAAGGTGACCAGGTGGTCCACGTCGTGGCCAGCAAGGGCATCAAGCACGAACTCCTGCCGTGGTTGCAGGTCCTGTCTCTGTCCGCGATGGGGACGCCTGCCCGGGCCGTCGTCCACCGGATGGACCGCGAGGGGTACGTCGATGTGCGGGCGCGCCGAGAGATCGTCGCGCCCCCGGGTGACGTGGCACTGGAACTCCTCGAGGTGCTGGCACGCGCCTTCCAGCAGGGACGCAGCAGGCTCGTGCCCGTGCCGCTGGAGCCGGCGCTGGTGTATGCGGGCCAGTTGCTGGGCGGCAGGCCGGACCGACGCCAGTGGGAGCTGCGTTCGCGTGACTGGGATGCACCGTGGCGGTTCCTGCCACCACAGTGGCGGCTCTTCTACGGTGACCACGCCCCCAGCGAACTCTTCAGCGATCCGGCAACGGCGCGGGACCCCGGCAACGACGAGTCCAGCGCGTTCGGTGCCTGGACCCAGGCCATCTACGTCCCGATGCTCAGGGGAGGCATGTGAGCCATGTTCGACATATCGGATGACCTTCCCACGAGCCCCCTCCTGCTGGAGGCCAGCGCCGGTACCGGCAAGACGTGGACCATCGCGGCCCTGACTGCACGTTTCATCGCGGAGTCCGGCACGGCTATCGACGAGTTCCTCCTCATCACGTTCAGCAACAAGGCAGCCGCCGAGCTCCGGAGCCGGGTGTTCGAGCGGCTGCAGCTCACGGAGCACGCGCTCGCCGCTTTCGAGGAGACGGGGCAAGCACCGCATGACCAGGTCTCCGCGCTGTTGTGCCGCCGCGACGTAGCCCTGCGCCGCAGCCGTGTGCGCGCTGCGCTCGACTCGTTCGACCGCGCACTGATCTGCACCACCCATGTCTTCTGCCAGGTGATGCTCAAGGAACTGGGTGTCCTCGGGGACTGGGACGCCGGGGAGAGCATCTGTTCCGACCCCCTCCCGCTCATCGATGAGTGCGCCACCGACGTCTACGTGGCCCGCTACCAGGACGTCGCGGAGCCCACCCTCACTCCTCGTCGCGCCCTCACCATCGCCCGCGAGGTCTGCCAGTCCGCACTGCCGCTGGTGTCGCAACTGGAGGACGACATCGAGTTCTGCACGGCGGTCCGCCAGCGTTTCGCTGAGCGCAAGCGCACCCTGGGCCTCGTCACGTTCGACGACCTCACGCTGCGCCTGCGCGACGTCCTCACCTCGCCCCGGACCGGGGACTGGGCGGTGAGTGCTTTGCAGGAGCGGTTCGCGGTCGCCCTGGTGGACGAGTTCCAGGACACCGACCCCATCCAGTGGGAGATCATCCGGCGCGCCTTCGTGCGCCCGGACCGGCCCACGGTCCTCATCGGCGACCCGAAGCAGTCCATCTACGGCTTCCGCAGCGCCGACCTGCAAAGCTATCTGGCCGCAGCCCGGTCCGTCGCCAAGGAGTCGCTGCCGAAGAATCACCGCTCGGACGACGCGGTGGTGCGGGGCGTGCAGGAGCTGTTCGGGAACCTCCCGCTGGGTGACCCCTCGATCACGGTGGTGGATGTCGCCAGCCACCACGGCACACGCCTGGTCATGCCGGGTCCCGCGGCGCGGGTACTGATCCGTCGCGGGGACGCCGACGACCTGCGTCACCCGCCCCACCAGGCGATCGCCCACGACATGGTGGCACTGACGCAGCGCCTCCTGAACGTGGCACGCATCACCCCGCCCGGTGAACCTGAGCGGCCCCTGTCGCCGTCCGACGTCGCCGTGCTGGTCCGCAACCGGGCGCGGGGCACCGAGGTGGTCGACGCCTTGCGGGACGCGGGCATCCCGGCAGTGTTCCACGGCCAGGACGGCGTCCTGACGGGGACTGCCGCAGGTGATTGGGACAGGCTCCTGGCAGCCATGGTCTCCCCCACCCGCTCCGAAGTGGTCCTGGCAGCCGCCACGGACCTGCTGGGCTTCGGACTCACGGACCTCCTCGACGGCGGGCAGGAGTCCGCCAGGGCGTCGGTGCTCGTGCAGCGGCTCAGTCGTGCACATGAATCTGGCGGTATCCCGGAGGTCATGACCATCCTCGCGGCCGAGACGGACCTCGACACCCGCGTCCTGTCCCAGCCCGACGGTGAGCGCACACTCACCGACCTGCGGCACGTGGCAGAACTTCTGGCCTTCGCGCCAGCACGAGACGTCCACGGGCTCCGGGACTGGCTGGAACAGGCGGGAAGGCGTGCGAGTGCCGGCGACTCCGACGCCCGGCTAGCCACCGATGCCCCCGCGGTGCGTGTCACCACCATGCATTCGGCGAAGGGGCTCCAGTTCGGGGTGGTCCTGCTGCCCGAGGTCAGTGACCTGAAACCCCAGTCGACGAAGCCGTTCCCCGTCGTGCTGGACGAGGAACGGCACCTGCACGTCGGGCCACCGCTGAACTTCCGCGATGCCACCCGCACATCCTTCGAACGGCAGCAGCGGGAGGAGGAGCTTCGCCTGTTGTACGTGGGGCTGACCCGGGCCAGGTACATGACAATCGCCTGGCACGTCCGGGGCAAGAAGTCGCAGCTCGGGGCGCTCACGGCGCTGCTGGCCCGCGACCGCCAGAGCGCTGTCCTGAAGGACGGGTACCCGAAGGTCCCCTCATCCCCCGCCCTCGACCCGTCACTGGTCCATGTCAGCACGCTCGACGACACACCACCGACGCCGATGACCCCACCCACCGGGAGCGGTCCCGACCTGGAGGTGGCCCACATGACCCGGGTGGTGGACCAGACGTGGCGACGCACATCCTATTCGGGCCTCACGGCTGGCCTGCATGAACTGGCCCACAGCAGCGTCCGCGACGAACCGGCCGAGGTGGCCGTCTTCCAGCCGACGCCGGATCCGTCCCTGGCACTGATCTCCCCCATGGCCGGGTTGCCCGGAGGTGCGGCCTTCGGCACCCTCGTCCATGCTGCGCTGGAGGAGCTCGACTGGCGGCCCGACCACGTGGTCGACAGCGCCACCCTCGTCGTGGACCGGCTCGCCCCCCGTTTCGGCATGCCCTCCGAGGAGTCCTCCATCCTGGCCGCCTCCCTCGTGGCCATCTGCAGCACACCGCTGGGTGCCCTCGTCGACGGGATGAGCCTGGGCGACATCCCCTTGGGGAACCGGCTCACGGAACTGGACTTCGACCTGCCGATGGCCGAGCGGGGCGCCGCGGGCACCGTCGGGGACCTCGCGGACCTGATGACACGCCACCTCCCCGCGGGCGACGTGCTCGCCGCATACCCCCGGCACCTGGCGTCCTCCCCCGCTGCTGACGGGGTGCTGCGCGGCTTCCTCACCGGTTCCATCGACGCCGTGCTGCTGACGCCGTCGGGACGCCACGTGGTGGTGGACTACAAGACCAACAGGCTGCCCACGGGGCCCGGGGAGGAACTGACGATCGGGCACTACCAGGCTGCTGCCATGGTCGAAGCCATGATCCAGGCGCACTACCCGCTGCAGGCGCTGCTCTACAGCGTCGCCCTGCACCGCTTCCTCCAATGGCGCCTCCCGGGCTACGACCCCGTCCGTCACCTCGGCGGGGCCGGTTACCTCTTCGTGCGCGGCATGGCCGGGGCGCAGGCACCTGTGATGTCCGCCATGCCCTGCGGTGTGTTCACCTGGTACCCACCCACCGCTCTGGTGCTGGCCGCCTCGGACCTGATCGGGGGTGCGCGATGAGCCGCCACGAGGTGCCTGTGGCTGCGACAGGACTGCTGCGCACGTTCGCCGAGGCGACGATGATCTCCCCCGCCGACTTTCACCTCGCGCGGCGCATGGCGTCGTTGTCGCACGAGTCGGATCAGCGCGTCGAGCTCGCGTTTGCGCTGGCCACCCGCGAGCTCCGCCTGGGATCGGTCTGCCTGGACCTGCGCTCCGCCCCCACACTTGCACCCGAGTCGGGAATCGAAGATGGTGCCATCGACACGCTCGTGCCAGCACTGCCGTGGCCCGAGCCGGAGTCCTGGCTGGCGGCGGTGTCCGCCTCGCCCGCCGTCGCCGGGCCTGACGACTCACCCCGGCCGTTTCGTCTGGCGGGGTCGCTGCTGTACCTGGACAGGTACTGGAGCGAGGAGCGCAGCGTCGAGGCGAGGCTCCGTCACCGCAGTTCCCTTCCCGCCCGACCGGTCGACGACGAGAAGATGGCGCTCGCGAAAGGCCCGCTGCCCGGCATGGAGGAGGACGAGCAGCAGGACAGGGCGGTGTGCGCCGCACTCACGTACCCCGGCACCGTCATCACTGGCGGCCCCGGCACCGGCAAGACCACCACCGTTGCACGCATTCTCGTCGGACTGGCCGACGAGACCAACCCACCGTTGGTGGCGCTCGCCGCCCCCACGGGCAAGGCGGCGACGCGACTCATGATCGCCGTGTCGGAGACGCTGCCCACGGCGCCGGGGTTGCGGCTGCGCGGCCAGACGCTGCACAAACTGCTGGGGGTGGTGCCGGGCCGCTCCCACCGGGTCCACAACCGGGACAACCCGCTGCCCCATGACGTCGTGATCGTCGACGAAACCTCCATGGTCTCGCTCACAATGATGTCCTGGCTGCTGGAGGCCGTGGCTGATGGCACGCGCCTCATCCTGATCGGCGACCCCCAGCAACTTGCCTCCGTGGAGGCGGGCGCAGTACTGGCCGACATCGCGGCGTCGCAGGACCTTGTCGCCTCGGCGCAGGGCCCGGCGGTCGTCGAGTTGCAGCGCAACCGGCGCAGCAACTCCGAGATTGGTCGCTTGGCGGCGGCCATCCGGGCCGGGGATGCCAACCGTGCCGTGGCGCTGCTGCGCGCCGGAACCACGTGCACGCTCGAGGGCTACGACGGCACCGGTGAAATCACAAAGCACCCCGTGCTGCTGGCGGACCTCCTCGCGACGGCCTCTGCCGTCCGGGAGGCCGCGTTGCGGGGCGATGGACGCGCAGCCAACGAAGCACTGGCCCGACATCGGGTGCTGTGCGCACACCGGGAGGGCCCCTTCGGTGTGACGCGGTGGGCACGCGCATCGCGGATCTGGCTCTCCGAGCAGTTCGAGGACTACGGCCGGACCTCCGGCGCCTGGCTGGGGCAACCGCTGCTCATCACCCGCAACAGCGACACCGCCGCCAACGGCGACACCGCCGTGGTGGTGGAGGTGGACGGCCGGCTCATGGCGTCGGTGGACCGGGCGCAGGGGCCGTTGCTCGTGGACCCGGTGCTGCTCGACGACGCGGCGGACCTGCACGCCATGACCATCCACAAGTCCCAGGGCAGCCAGTTCGATGTGGTCAGCGTTGTGTTGCCACCCGTCGGCTCACCATTGCTGACACGGGAGTTGCTCTACACCGCCATCACCCGGGCGAGGCACGAGGTGCGCCTCTACGGTAGCGAGGCCGCGCTCCGCCTCTCCGTCGAGACACCCGCGCGACGCGCCAGCGGATTGGGCCGCCAGAGTTCGTCCACCTGACGGGCCAACCCGGGAGGCTGAGTGCAATCGTGGTTGGACTACCAACCCCGATGGCACTCTGCCCGAACGGATGCAGTCAGCGCACAGCTGCGATGGCTCTGGCGACCTGTCCGACGTTGCGCGAGTTGAGCGCCGCGACGCACATGCGTCCCGCGTCGGTGCCGTAGATGCCGTGCTCGCTGCGCAGCGCCACCATCTGATCCTTGGTGAGACCCGAATAGCTGAACATCCCGAGCTGGTCGGCGATGAAGTCCATGTCGTCGATGCCCTCGGCTCGCAGGCCCTCGACGAGCTGGGACCGCAGGGTCTTGATGCGCTCACGCATCTCACCCAACTCGTCCTCCCACATCTGGCGAAGCTCCGGGTCGCCCAGCACCTCGGCCACCAGTGCCGCGCCATGCTTGGCGGGGTTGGAGTAGTTGGTGCGGATGCAGATTTTCAGCTGCGAGAGCACGTTGCGCGCTGCCTCAGCATCAGGAGACACGACGTGCAGGGCACCGATGCGCTCACCGTAGAGGCTGAAGGATTTGGAGAACGATGTGGCCACGAGGAACTCCAGACCCGCCTCCACGAAGCGGTCGATGACGGCCTTGTCCTCGTCGATGCCGAACCCGAACCCCTGGTAGGCCATGTCGAGGAACGCCATCAGCTTGCGCTGCGTCACCACCTCGATGACCCGGTCCCAGTCCGCTGGCTGCAGGTCGTAGCCAGTGGGGTTGTGGCAGCAGGCGTGCAGAACCACGACGGTCCCCTCCTCTGCGGTCTGCAGGTCCTCGATCATGCCGTCCAGGTCGACGCCCTTGAGGTCCGAGGAGTAGTACCTGTAGTTGCCCACCACGAATCCCGCACGGGTGAATAGCGCCCTGTGGTTCTCCCAGCTGGGCGTCGAGATGAGCACCGTCTTCTCCGGGGAGAGCTGCTCGAGGAGGTCTGCGCCCACCTTGAGCGCGCCGGTCCCGCCCAATGCCTGCACAGAAGCCACACGCTCCAGCACGTCAGCTCCCTCGCCGAACACCAGCGATCGGGTGGCCTGCACGTAGGCGGGCAGTCCGTCGATCCCGAGGTAGCCGTGGGGCTTGGCCTGCGCCTCCAGTCGCTGCTCGGCGATCCGGACGCAACGCAGCAGCGGTAGCGTACCGTCCTCGTCGAGGTACACCCCAACGCCGAGGTTCACCTTGTCGGCGCGGGTGTCCTTGGCGAACGCCTCGTTCAGTCCGAGGATCGGGTCAGCGGGGGCCAGCTGGACGGTGTGCAACAAGGACATGGGGTTCTTCGCCTCTCACAGGGTGCGTATCTGCGGCCACAGCCTACCGCTGGTGCGCAGTTTTGCCCCGGTGACCGTCTCGGACGGGCATGATCTGTGGGTAGCACGCCACCATCGAGCGGAACGAGACCACGCATGAAGATCAACTTCAAGCCGTCGCGCAGGGCCACGCTCGGCGTCGAGTGGGAGCTGTCGGTGGTGGACCTCGCCACACTCGAGGTGGTGCCGAAAGCCCACCTGGTGCTCGATGGGGTGGCTGATCCCGTCACCGGCCCCATCCGGGCGGAGTACCTGCAGAGCATGATCGAGCTCGTCAGCGGCGTCCACACACATGTGGGCGGTGTCGTCGAGGAGATGGATGCGCTGCTGCACCATGTCATCGAGACGTTGGAGCCGCACGGGTTGGCGGTCATGGCCGTGGGTGCCCACCCGTTCGGGGACCCTGCGCAGCAGTTACCCGTGAAGAAGGCGCAGTACCGCCGCGTCCGTGAGCGCAACGGCTGGTGGGGCTCGCAGATGGCGGTCAACGGCGTCCACATCCACGCCGGTGTCGACAATCGCGACAAGGCGCTCCCCATCACCTATGGGTTGGCCCGCTTCATCCCCTACTTCATCGCCCTGAGCGCGTCGTCGCCGTTCTGGATGGGCACGGACACCGCATTCGCGTCCCAGCGCACGATGATGTTCCAGCAGCTACCCACCAACGGCCTGCCCTACCACATGGCCACTTGGCAGGAATTCGAACGCTACGCCTCCGAACTGGAGGGTGTCGGAATGATCCAGAGCCCCGGTGAGATCCGGTGGGACGTCCGGCCGTCCTCCTTCGGGACCGTGGAGAACCGTGCCATGGACTGCGTCCCCACGGTGTACGAGATCGGCGCGTTGACGGCGCTGACCCAATGCCTCGTCGAATGGATGTCGAGGGAGCTGGACGAGGGGCGGGAGATCGAGCGGTTGCCGTTCTGGTTCATGCGCGAGAACAAGTGGCGTGCGGCGCGCTACGGGCTGAGTGCCGAAGTGGTCACGCCCCGGCCGCACGAGCACACCCTCCACCTCCGGGAGGGCCTGCTGTGGTGGCTGGAGAAGCTGGGTGGCATCGCCGAGGACCTGGGCTGCGCCAGCCAACTGGCAGATTGCGTGGAACTGGTGCATCGTGGACCCAGCTATGTCCGGCAACGGAGGGTAGCCAAGGCCACCGACGGCGACCTGCAAGCCGTCCTCCGAGCGACCATCTCTGAAACCATGGGTGGTCGCCCACACTTCAAGGGAACCAAGTGAAACCATTCCTGTTGCTCAGCTGCCGACCCGAGGATGCGGCGGCAGAGGGGGAACTCCTCTCCGTGCTGCACTTCTCCGGGTTGACCGAGGAGACGCTCCACCAGATCCGCGTGGAGGTGGGTCCCCTTCCCTCCCTGGACCTCAACGACTACTCCGGTGTCATGCTCGGAGGCGGGCCCTACAACTCGAGCGACCCGGTCAAGTCGGACGTCCAGTTGCGGGTGGAGGCCGACCTCCGTCGGTTGCTCGAGGAGGTGTTCCTCCACGACATTCCGTTCCTCGGCCTCTGCTACGGCATCGGGACGGTGACAGCACACATGGGAGGCATCGTCGACCGCACCTACGGTGAGCCCGCCGGTCCCGTGTGGGTGCGCCGCACGGATGCGGGGCACCGGGATCCGCTGCTGGCCGAGGTCCCCGAGACGTTCCAGGTGTTCGTCGGCCACAAGGAGGCTGTGCGTGAACTGCCGGAGGGTGCGGTCCTTCTGGTGGAGGGCCAGGCATGCCCCGTGCAGATGTTCCGCGTGCAGAAGAACTGCTACGTCACCCAGTTTCACCCGGAACTCGACGCGGAGCACTTCATCGAGCGCATGAACATCTATCGTCACGCGGGCTACTTCGCGCCGGAGACGCTGGATGCGCTCACGGACCAGGCCCGCGCCGCCCAGGTGTCCCCCGCGGTGCACACCATTCTCCGCCGGTTCGCGGAGCACTACGCCCGCTGACCTTGGTCAACCCGTCGGCGCGCCGCCGGGACGCACAGAACCGGGACCGCTCATGCGGTCCCGGTTCTGAGTGTGGTGCTCTTGTCGATCCCACTTTCGATTTTCAACCCGCGGTCCAGGCGGCTGTTTCCTCCCCACACCTCGGGTTGAAAACGAAAGTCGGATCAGTCGAGGTAGTCCCGCAGAACCTGCGAGCGCGACGGGTGGCGCAGCTTGCTCATCGTCTTCGACTCGATCTGGCGGATGCGCTCACGGGTGACCCCGTAGACCTTGCCGATCTCGTCGAGGGTCTTGGGCTGCCCGTCGGTCAGTCCGAAGCGCATGGAGACCACACCGGCCTCGCGCTCGCTCAGCGTGTCCAGGACGTCGTTCAACTGCTCCTGCAAAAGCGTGAAGTTGACCGCGTCCGCAGGCACGACGGCCTCGGAGTCCTCGATGAGGTCGCCGAACTCGGAGTCGCCGTCCTCGCCGAGCGGGGTGTGCAGCGAAATGGGCTCGCGTCCGTACTTCTGGACCTCGACGACCTTTTCGGGCGTCATGTCCAATTCCTTGGCGAGCTCCTCCGGCGTCGGCTCCCGACCGAGGTCCTGCAGCATCTGCCGCTGGACGCGGGCGAGCTTGTTGATCACCTCGACCATGTGGACGGGTATGCGGATGGTGCGTGCCTGGTCGGCCATGGCGCGCGTGATCGCCTGCTTGATCCACCACGTGGCGTACGTGGAGAACTTGTAGCCCTTGGTGTAGTCGAACTTCTCGACGGCGCGGATGAGACCGAGGTTGCCTTCCTGGATCAGGTCCAGGAAGAGCATGCCGCGTCCGGTGTAACGCTTGGCCAGTGACACCACGAGGCGCAGGTTGGCCTCCAGCAGGTGGTTCTTGGCGCGGCGGCCGTCAGCGTGGATCCACTCGAAGTCCTCACGGTCCTTCGGTTTGACCTTGCTGGTGGAGTCGTTGAGGCGCTCCTCGGCAAACAGTCCCGCCTCGATCCGCTTGGCCAGTTCGACCTCCTGGACAGCGTTCAGCAGGGCGACCTTGCCGATCTGCTTCAGGTAGTCCTTCACGGGGTCAGCCGTGGCGCCGGCGGACATGACCTGCTGCTCGGGCTCGTCCGCCTCGTCGCTGCTGCTCAGCGTGAAGCCCTGGTCCTCGACGAGTTCCTTGACGAGAGGGGCTTCCTTCTCCTCCACGAACTTCGAGTCATCGACCTCGTCGAGCGTGCGCTTGCCGCCGACGGTCAGCACGACGTCATTGCCCTCGCGCTTGAACTCGACCTCGATCTCGCCGGTGGATGCCTGCGCAATGGTGGGTCCAGCGGCGGCCTTCGCCCTGGTGGCTGTTGTCCTCGGGGTGGCCGCCCGGGCGCGTGTGGCGGGAGCCTTGGCCGCAGGGGTCTTGGCAGCAGCGGTCCTGGCTGCAGGGGCAGTCTTGGCTGCGGGAGTGCTGGTCTTGCTCGCAGCCGGGGCTGCGGCTTTCTTGGCAGCGGCTCCGCTGGTGGCCGCGCGCTTGGTGGGCGCGCTGTCCCCCTCGGCATTCGCGGTCTTCGTGGCGGTGCGGGAGCGGCTTGCTGCCTTGACGGTGGCGGTGGCGGGGCTCTGCTCATTGCTCGAACCAGAAGTCACAACGGTCCTCTCCTGGGGGTGACAGTATTGTGCGTTTTACGTGCAATTATGCATTTTGCGCGCGCGGCGTCCCGTGTCAGTCAAGGGACGTCGTCGCCAATCCTTCCACGCAACGGGCCAACACTCAAACGCAGGCCCCAAACATGGGTTTCTTTCGATTTTGGAAAAGTGGGAACCTTTCCGTCATCGGATGCGTTGAACCAGATGACGACGCACGAAAGGCATGTACATGATCTCCACTGCACGCAACCGCACGAACGATGGCATCGATGGCAAGGATGCCGTTGGACTCTACCTCGACGCGATCGCGAAGACCGCGCTCCTGAGTGCCGTCGAGGAGGTCGAACTGGCCCGTACCATCGAAGCCGGTTTGTTCGCTTCCAAGATTCTAGCCGGTGAACTCAAATCACCGACCGACGCCTCCGTGGACGAGCTCGAGAAGGTCGTGGACGAGGGTGACGCTGCGATGCAGCGCTTCACGAAGGCCAACCTGAGGCTGGTGGTCTCGGTCGCCCGCAAGTACGGGCGCGCCCAGATGCCGATGCTCGACCTGGTGCAGGAGGGGAACACCGGCCTCATCCGCGCAGTCGAGAAGTTCGACTACGCCAAGGGCTTCAAATTCTCCACCTACGCCACGTGGTGGGTCCGCCAGGCCATCTCCCGGGGCATCGCCCAGCAGGGCCGCATCGTGCGCCTGCCCGTGCACGTGGCCGAGCAGGTCAATCAGGTCTCGGCCGTGCGTCGCAACCTGGAGCGCACCCTGGGACGCGAACCGGATGTGCAGGAAATTGCGGCGGAGCTGGAGCTGCCCGAGGGCCGCATCATCGACCTGCTGCGGTACTCCCGCGAGCATGTGTCCCTGGACGCACCCCTCGAGGCCGACGGTGACACGTCACTGGGCGACCTGATCGCCCGCGAGACGTCCCCCGGGCCGGACGAGATGGTGTTGGATGCCGAGGAGCGCTCGCGTCTCGAGGGCATGCTCTCCAGTCTCGATGACCGCTCGGCCGACGTGGTGCGACGACGCTACGGCCTGCTCGATGGTCGCCAGGCCAAGCTCGCCGACATCGGGCTCCACTGGGGCATCACCGCTGAGCGCGTGCGTCAGATCGAGCGTCTGGCCCTCACCAAGATGCGCGAGGCTGAGGCCGCACTCGAGGCGTCAGCCGCCTGAGGCACCACCGGCTCGAGGAAATGTGTCACCTGATCCGGGTGCTGGACTACTGGTCCAGCACCCGGATCAGTCCTTCCTGGGCACAGGAGGCCACAGCCACCCCCTCCTGGTAGAGGCGCCCCGTGCAGAAGCCCCGGGAGCCGGAGGCCGATGGCGACACCATGTCGTAGAGCAGCCATTCGTCTGCCCTGAACGGCCGGTGGAACCACATGGCGTGATCGATGGAAGCCGCACGCATGTTCGGTGACATGAACTCCACCTCGTGCTGCACAGTGGAGACGCTCAGCAGCGTGATGTCCGAGAGGTAGGCCAGCACGGCGGCGTGCAGTCCTGGATCATCAGGCAGGGCGCCCTGCGTCCGCGCCCAGGCCCGCATCATGCCCCCCTCCGGGCTTGGTTGGGGTGGGCTGGCGAGCCGAACGTCCAGCGCATCCCACTCCGACAGCCGCCGGACCTGGCGTCCGAACCTTTCCTCCAGCACCTCCCGCATCGGGCGCGAGTCCTCCGGTGCCGTCACGTCGCGAGGTTGCTGCGAGGAGTGGGACAGGCCGGGCTCAGGCGTGTGGAAGGAGGCGCTGAGCTGGAAGATGGTGTGGTTGCCCTGCCTGGCCACCACGCGTCGCGCACTGAAGGAGCGACCGTCGCGCAGCACCTCGACGTCGAGCGTCAGGGGGGTCAACGGGTCGCCGGGCAGCAGGAAGTATGCGTTGAGCGAATGCACCACCCGGGTCCCTGACACCGTGTGCATCGCCGCCATGAGGCTCTGGGCCAGCACCTGCCCACCGAACAGCCGCTGCAGCAGCGTTCTGGGCTGCGGCCCCCGAAATGTGAGGTCCCCGGTCTGGGTGAGCTCGAACAGGCTGATCAGTTCATCGACGGTTTGTGGCACCCCGCCATGATGCCATCGCCGAAGCCGTGCGGGGACTCAGTGGATCGCAGCCATGGCCTGGCGAACCCGCTTCACGGAGATGGGCACCGATGTGCGCACACCCTGGGCGAACAGGCTCACCCTGAGTTCCTCGATGAGGAAGGCCACCTCCTCCACCTC
>JBBSRQ010000024.1:0-25669 GCA_038242845.1 Propionibacteriales bacterium
TGTCGGCGCCGAGGGCACGTCCCAGCAGATCCGAGATGCCGATGGCTGCCACCACGGTGAGCGCGAACAGCAGCAGGTACTGGAAGAAGCGGCGGACGCTGCTCGTTCCGCCACCGGGCCCGGGGCCCGCGGTGACGGTTCGTCGGCGTGCGGCCAGGATGACCGCCACCACGAGTGCAACCGGTATGGCAAGGGAGACCAGTACGAGAAGGATCATGGCTTCACCTCACGCGCACCCGTGGATGGGTCAGGGGTCGCCGGTGATGAGCCACGTGGCGTCCTGGCGTCGCAGGGAGAAGTCCTCGTCGTGGCGACTACGTCATCGAACAGGGCGCGGACGTAGAGTTGGACGACACCCTCGGGGGTGCTGGCATCAAGCGTGGGACGATCCCGGCCGCTGGACACGACGGCCGCGACAACGGCGAGCGCCACCACGAGCGCGGCCACCACCACCATGACAGTGGTGGGACGGATGCTCAGGTGGTCAGTATTGCGGCGAATCGGCTGTGGCGGGGGATGACGCTCGCAACGGGCCTCGCAGCACAGACGCGGACCTCATCCTCCGGGTTGGCAGGTGGGACACCACCAGGTGACCCGCTCGCGTCCGGCGCGAGGATCAGCGACGCTGGTGGCCCCGCTCAGGGAACCGGATCGGATTGTCGTGCCGCACTGCCGGCACGGCTGACCGGCCCGACCGTAGACGAATGTGTTGTGGCCCGGCCGATTGACGCCGGTGAACACACGAAGGTTCGCATGCCGGTTGGCCCGCATGCTCTGGGCTGCCAGGTCCATGGCTCGGGATGGCACGACGGAGGCTGCTGGCGCGGACGGATGTCGTCCCAGCAGGAAGCACAACTCATTGCAGTACACGTTGCCCACCCCGGCGAGCACCGACTGGTCCAGCAGGGACTCTCCGAGGCTGCGGCCGCCTTGCCCCGTGAAGTTGGTCACCGCCTGGTCCCGCCCGGGGAGTGCCCAGCGACCCGGCTCGTCCCAGTCGCCGTCGAGCGGGTCCGGGCCCAGGTGGGCAGTGTGCTCGGGATAGGTGGAGGCGGGCCAGAGTTCCACCTTGCCCAGCTCATGTCCCACGAGCTCCACCTCCTTTGCAGGATCTGGGTACCCCTCCACCCGCACCACGATCCGTGCGGTGTGACCGGGTGAGCGCCATCTGGAGCCGGCGGCGTGGATGTCCCAGATGCCGTCCATGCGCAAATGTGTGTAGAGCACGAGCGTGTCAACACCGTCGCGGGTGCAGTCCCAGTAGAGGTTCTTGCCCCAGGCCCAGACGCGCTCGATCCGTCGGCCGGTGATGCTGGCGGTGGCCAGCTGCGGCACCCGGAAGTCCGACGATGTGATGAGTCTGTCCGTCAGGGAGGCCATGCGCTCGGCCAGGCGGTGGACCGTGTCACCCTCGGGCATTGCCGGCCTCGATGACCACGCCCTGCGGGCTCACGCGTGCGCCGGCATCCCGCATGGCGTCCAACAGGCCGCTGGCAGCCACCCGCTGGCCGTCGACCTCCTCGATGCGGACCCGGTTCACCCGCCCCTGGCTGGCCGCGCGGTGCAGTGCAAGGGTCACCAGCGCGGCGATCTCCTCGAGGGAGGGGGCCTGCGGCGCCTCTGGTGGGAAGAGTGTCAGTTGGCGGCCGCCCCGGCTGACGTGGGCGAGACAGACGCCGTCGGTCATGACGACCAGGGCACCGGCGGCCCGCGACGGCCGCGCGGTCCCGTGGTCCGGCCAGGGCAGGACACTGCCGTAGGGGTTGGCGGGGTCGATGGCTGACAGCACCATGACGGCCGGGTCGACCGCCCCCGAGGGCCAGACGGTGTCGTCGGGGCTGTCGGTGAAGTCGCGGACCTGGTCGATGGTGGCCGAGGTCGCGAACTGTGAACCCCCCAACCCCTCGACGACGTAGCCACGTAGCACCTTGCCCGCCGTTTCCAGCTCTGCCAGCACCCGGTAGGCGGCAGCGAAACCACCACCGAAGCCGTCGCTGGTGACCGCGCCGCGCGTGATGACGCCGAACCGTTCCAGCCAGGCCGAAACCTGTGCCACGGCCCGCTCCGCCGGGGGCAGGTGGGGGTCGGTGACGGGGTACCAGCGACCCGCCACCTCGGGCGGTCCACCGAGGGTGCCGGTGTGGCCCAGGAGGGATCGACCCGGGCGGGGCAGCCGGGCCCGACGTCTGGGGGTGGGGCGTGCGGTCTTGTGGGCGCCCTTCGACGCGCCACCGATGCGCGCCCGCACGGGAACCATGGATGTGGGCGCCACCAGCCCCAGTTCCGCCGTGCGCCACAACTCGTCGGCCAGGGCGGCCGAGCTGGCGGCAGGGTTCGCGGCCAGCCGTAGCGTGCGCAGTTCGCTGAACAGGCCTCCGGAGTCTCGAACGTCACGCGCCAGCGCTGCGGCGTCCTCGTCGGAGGCGACCCCGGTGGGGGTCAGCAGATCGAGATCGTCCCTTGGCACGAGTGCGATCAGGGGATCGTTGGGCCCGACGCTGCCGCGCACGCGGATCAGCACCTCACCCTCGGCCACCAGTTCGTCGAGGTGGGCGCTCTGGTAGCCGCGCAGCCGCGACGGGAGCACGTGAGTCTCCCAGGAACTGGCAGGCAGCGCGGCCCCACCGAGGCGCTGCAGCGCGATGAGTACCTCATCGGCGTTCGACTCAGGTGGGTCGGCGACCTGGTGCCAGTCGGCCAGGAACCGGGCGTAGGCCGTGGGTGTGACGGGCTGCACCTGGGATCGTGCCAACGCCAGGCAGCGGGTGCGGATGCGTCGCAGCACCTCGGGGTCGCAGTACTCGACCCCTTCGCGACCCGGGGTGAAGTGACCCTCCACCAACCGGCGGGCCGAGACCTCACGCTCCAGCACCACCAGTGCCGTCGCGGTGCCCAGCCCGAAGGTGGCTGCCACCTGGGCGACGGTGAAGGGCGCGTGGGTGCGTGCGTACCGGGCGATGAGCTGGGTGACGGGGTCACGGCCGGGGGTGTCGTCGGCCGCAGGTGCCCCGGCAGGGACAGGGATGCCGAGCGCATCGCGCAGCAGGCCGAGGTCGGAGCTGGCCACCAGGTGGTCACGGCCGGCCAGCTGGAGGACGTGGACACGGTTCCCGAGCGAGCCCACCAACGCGGGCAGCTGTTCGCGGAGGGTGTCGTCGAGGTGTGACGTCAACTGATCCATGGGAATGGGGCCGAGCATGCGGGGCAGATCCGCCAGGGCCTCGGGGGTGCGCACCCGTCGATCCGTGTCAGAGGATGCACCCGCCCGGTGCTGCAACTCGGCCTCGACGGCGTCGATGACGTCGGCGTCGAGGAGCTCCCGCAGGTCGACGGTACCCAGCACGGCGGCCAGCAGCGCAGGGTCCATGGACAGCGTCGCGGCCCTGCGCTCCGCCAGTGGGGTGTCGCCCTCGTAGATGTAGGCGCCGGTGTAGCGGAACAGCATGGTGGCGGCGAACGGGCTCGGGCTGGTGGTCACCACCTCCACGAGGCGCATGGACCCGCGCTGGAGCCCCTGGAGCACCATGACGAGGGCGGGCAGGTCGTACACGTCCTGCAGAACCTCGCGGACCGTCTCGATGATGATGGGGAAGCGTGGGTGCAGGCGCGCCACCTCCAGCAACTGGCTGGCACGCTGTCGCTGCTGCCACAGGGGGGCCCGTCGCCCCGGATCACGGCGGGGCAGCAGCAGGGCCCGGGCGGCACACTCCCGGAACCGGGCGGAGAACAGTGCCGTGCCACCCACCTGTTCCGTGACGATGGGGCCGACGTCGTCGGGGTCCACCGCGATGATCTGGGTGAGCCGTTCGGCAGCGTCGCTGTCGGGCAGGCGCCAGATGATGCCGTCATCCGAGGCCACGGGTACGACGTCGATGCCGGATTCCCGGGACAGTGCCTCGCCGATCGCCAGTGCCCACGCGCCCAGCACCCCCCTCCCCAGGGGGGAGTGCAGCACGCAGCGCCAGTCGCCCACCTCGTCGCGGAACCGCTCCAGGACGATGGTGGTGTCATCCGGGACGCTGCCGGTGGCAGCCTTCTGTTCCGTGAGGTAGGTGCGGATGTTGGTGCGGGTGTTCTGGTCGAGGAACGGCTGGTCGAGTCGCTCGGGGGTGCGCAGCACCTCGCGGTGGAACTGGCCGAGAGCCCGACCCAGTTCTGCGGGTCGACCTTCGGCGTCGCCGTGCCAGAACGGGAGCCGGCCCGTGTGGCCGGGGGCCGGGATGACGCGGACCTGGTCGCGGGTGATCTCCTGGATCCGCCACGATGACGCCCCGAGCGTGAAGACGTCGCCGACGCGTGACTCGTAGACCATCTCCTCGTCCAGCTCACCCACCCGGCGGCCCACGTCGTCGTCGGTGGCCAGGAACACACCGAACATGCCGCGGTCGGGGATGGTGCCACCGGAGGTGACGGCCAGCCGCAGCGCTCCGCGGAGGGCCACCATGCGGCCGTCCTCCACCTCGAGGCGAGCGCGGAGTTCGCCGAAGTCTGCGCTGGGATAGGCGCCGGAGAGGAGGTCGACGATGGAGTCGAAGACCGAGCGGTCAAGCCCGGCGTAGGGCATGGCACGGGTGACCGAGGTGAACCATTCGTCGATGTCCAGTCCGGCGTCGCCGGCGGACACGGTGGCAGCCAGCGTCTGCTGCGCGAGAACGTCGAGGGGGGAGCGGGGGATGCGCAGCTCCTCGATGGCGCCCTCCAACATGCGGGAGACGGCGACGGCGCTGGGAACCAGGTCGCCGCGGTGCATGGGGAAGACGTCGCCATGGGAGACGGCACCCACGTGGTGGCCAGCGCGGCCGATGCGCTGCAGCGTACTCGCAACCGACGGTGGCGCCGAGACCTGGATGACCTTGTCCACCGCACCCATGTCGATGCCCAGCTCCAGCGATGAGGTCGCCACCACACATTTCAGCTCGCCCGATTTCAGCGCTGCCTCGATGTCGGCGCGGGCCTCCTTGCTCACCGAGCCGTGGTGGGCGCGGGCGATCACGACCGGCGCCATGCCCACCTCGTCGACGGGTTGCATGACCTGGGCGGGTGGGCGTCTGCCGGGGGCAATGAGCGAGTCCGGGTCGTGCTCCTCGGCCCACATCTCGTTGAGGCGGGACGTCAGGCGCTCCGCCACACGGCGGGAGTTGGTGAACACCAGGGTGGAGCGACCTGCGCAGACGGCGTCGTAGACCTCGGCCTCGACGTGGGGCCACAGGGAACCGGAGGACTCCGCATCTGCCGGGCCGGCGCCCGGTCCGGCGAGGAGGGGATCGACGGCGATGGTGCGGGTGAGGGGGCCGGGGTCGGTGATGTCGGGCACGGGAACCCGCACCTGCACGTCCCACTTCTTCGTTGATGGTGGTTCCACCACGGAGACGGGCCTGTCACCGCCCAGGAACGCTGCCACCGTCTCGATGGGACGGACGGTGGCGGACAGGGCGATGCGCTGCACCTCACGGCCGACGTGCGCGTCGAGGCGCTCCAGCGACAGCGCCAGGTGGCTGCCGCGCTTGGTGCCGGCGATGGCATGGATCTCGTCGATGATGACAGTCTCGACGTCCACCAGGGTGGAGCGCGCCGACGATGTCAGCATCAGGTACAGGGATTCGGGCGTGGTGATGAGGACGTCCGGGGGGCGTCGCAACAGGGCCGCTCGTTCCCGGGAGGGCGTGTCGCCGCTGCGCACACCGACGGAGATCTCCGCCACGGGCTCGCCGAGCCGCTCGGCCGTGCGCCGTATCCCCACCAGGGGCGCGCGCAGGTTGCGCTCCACATCGACGCCGAGCGCCTTGAGTGGTGACACGTACAGCACCCGCGTGCCACCCGTCTGGGGCGTGGCGGCCAGCTTGTCGAGTGCCCAGAAGAACGCGGCCAGCGTTTTGCCTGAGCCCGTCGGGGCCACCACGAGTGTGTTCTCACCACTCGCGATCCGGCCCCAGGCCTGCTGCTGGACGGTGGTGGGACCCTCGAAGACGTCTGCGAACCACGTCCGGGCCGGAGCCGAGAACCTGCCCAGCGGGCCAACGTCCGTCATGGGAAGCAAGTGTGCCAGCCGGGGGTGACACTACGGGTGGGTCCAACCAGCCGCGCTCAGTGCAGGTCTTCTCCGGCGACCTCGGCGCCGTCGGTGGACCACTGGGTGTGCCAGACGCCTTCAATGTCGGTGCGCAGGTAGGTGTGGGCGCCGAAGAAATCGCGCAGACCCTGCGTGAGTGCGGCGTTCACGCGGGGTGCGCGTGCAAGGTCGTAGTGGGACAGTGCGGCAGAGAACACGGGTACGGGCACGCCAGCGAGCACTGCGTGGGCGACGACCGTGCGCCATCCTGTCTGGCTCTCGGCCAGGTCAGCGGCCACCGACGGTGCCACGAGCAGCGACACGAGGTTGCCGGTCGCGTACTCGGAGCGGATGCGCTCCAACAGCTTGGCCCGGATGATGCAGCCGGCGCGCCAGATGCGCGCAACCTCGGCGACGTCGATGTCCCAGCCGTACTCCTCGGACGCCATGCGGATCTCGTCGAGGCCCTGCGCGTAGGCCACCACCTTGCTGGCCCACAAAGCCTGGCGTATCTGCTCGATGAACGCGTCGCGACCGTCGACGTGCAGCGTGCCGTCGGGACCCTGCAGGGATACCTGCGCGGCCTTGCGGAGTTGCGGATGGGATGAGACGGCCCGTGCGAAGACGGATTCCGCGATGGTGTTGATGGGGGTGCCGAGGTTGAGCCCGCTCTGCACGGTCCAGGTGCCGGTGCCCTTCATACCTGCTGCATCGACAATGACGTCGAGGAGCGGCTTGCCGGTGCGGGCGTCGGTCTTGCGCAGCACCTCGGAGGTGATTTCGATGAGGTAGGAGTCCAGGTCACCGTTGTTCCAGGTGGCGAACACGTCCGCCATCTCGGTGTGGCCCAGGCCGAGTGCCCGCAGTAGTTCGTAGGCCTCACCGATGGCCTGGATGTCGGCTTACTCGATGCCGTTGTGCACCATCTTCACGAAGTGGCCGGCGCCGTCGGTGCCGATCCAGGTGCAGCAGGCCTGGCCGTCGACGTGTGCCGAGATCTTCTCCAGGATGGGGCCGAGCGCCGCATACGACTCGCGGGAACCACCCGGCATGATGGAGGGACCCTCGAGCGCGCCCACCTCACCGCCGGAGATGCCCGCGCCGACGAAGTGCAGGCCGAGTGCGCCCAGCCGCTGTTCGCGGGTGCGGGTGTCCTCGAAGTGGGCGTTGCCGCCGTCGACGATGATGTCGTCCTTCTCGAGCAGCGGGATGAGGGAGTCGATCACGGCGTCGGTACCGCGGCCGGCCTTGACCATGCTGATGATCCGGCGGGGACGCTCCAGCGACGCCACGAAGTCCTTGAGTTCCACGGCGGGACGGAAGTCGCCCTCGTGTCCGTGTTCAGCGACGACGGCGTCGGTCTTGCTCGTGGTGCGGTTGTACAGCGCAACGCTGTAGCCGTTGCGGGCGAGGTTGCGTGCGAGGTTCGACCCCATCACGGCCATGCCGATCACGCCAACGTCTGCGAGGTTCTGGGAAGGCATGGGTGTGGTTCTCCTGGTTTCAGAGGTGGTGGGATTTCACGCGCCACACTACCGGCCCCCGTCCGGACGGCGCCGGGGTCCATGGCAAGGGATGGCAACACGACGCCCGCCTCGACGGACGTCGCACTTCCATATGAACAACAGCTGACGGCAATGTGAGCGTTCTCATGCCGAAAAGGTCACAGTGGGGTAACGAACCGCTCAATCCGACCGGGCAATTCGTCCAGAAACGGGCGGTTGGGCGGGCTTGAGGATGGTCATCAGACGACTCCCTAGTACGGTCACATCCAAGGAACGAACCCGTTCAAAAATGAAGACCCGGAGGAACAATGACTGTTTTCCCGAAGCGCCTTGTGTCGGTAGTCGGACTCTTGTCCGTCGCCGCTCTCGGCCTCACCGCCTGTGGTGGCGACGCGACTCCCGCGGACCCCGCCACCACGGCAGCTGCCAGCGCGGACACCACCGCTGAGGAGACGACCGCAGGCGAGCCCGTCGAGATCGCCTACATGCACCGTCTCCCCGACGGCGAGGGCATGACCCCCGTCGCCGACATCGTGCAGCGCTGGAACGACGAGAACCCCAACATCCAGGTCACCGCCACCAAGTTCGACGGCGAAGCCCAGGAAATGATCACCAAGCTCGAGACCGACATCAACGCCAACAACGGCGTGTGCCTGGCCCAGCTCGGTTATGCAGAGGTCCCCGAGATGTTCGTCAAGGGCCTCACGATGGACGTGACCGAGGAAGCCGCGAAGTACAAGGACAACTTCGGTGGCGCCTACGGCCAGATGACCGTCGGCGACCAGACCGTCGGACTGCCCCAGGACTCGGGCCCGCTGATCTACATGTACAACGAGGCAGAGTTCAAGGCCCTCGGCATCGAGGTTCCCACGAACACTGAAGAGTTCATCGCCGCCGCCAAGACCGCGGCTGCGAAGGGCAAGTACATCGGAGACTTCGAGTCCGACGAGGCTCAGAACTGGCTGTCCGGCCAGGCTGCCGGCGCCGGCGCCGTCTGGTACTCCGCTGAGAACGACGAGTGGAAGGTGGATGTCACCTCCGACAAGACGATGGTTGTCGCCGACTTCTGGCAGGAACTGCTGGACTCGAAGTCCGTCCTCACGCACGACCGCTGGAGCGACGCCTACACCGCCGCACTGGTTGACGGTTCCCTCATCGGCAACATCGCCGCTGCCTGGGAGGTCGGCTTCGCGCTCAATCCCCTGGACGGCACGGCCTACGAGGGCCAGTGGCGCGTCGCGCAGCTGCCCGAGTTCGGCAACGGCACCATGACCGGCCCCGACGGTGGCTCCGGCGTGGCAGTCATGAAAGGTTGTGAGTACCCGGCACAGGCCATGGAGTTCAACAACTGGTTCAACACACAGGTTGAGGACCTCGCTTCGCAGGGCCTTGTGCCCGCCGCAGCCGAGGCTGCGACCACTCCTGAGAAGTGGAGCAAGCAGTTCGGTGGCCAGGACGTCATGGCTGAGCTGGTGACGGCCAACGAGAACCTGAGCCCTGACTTCTCCTACATCCCCGGCTTCTCTGCCGTGGGTCCGAAGATGAAGGAAACCGCGGCCAACGCGGCCAGCGGCTCGGCGAAGGTGGCTGACATCTTCACTGCAGCGCAGGAAGCTTCCATCGCATCGCTGAAGGATGCGGGCCTGCCGGTCTCCGAAGGCTGATGACCCTCCGGGCCCGGGACCCACAGGGTCCCGGGCCCGGTTTCACCTTTTCAAGGATGAGGAGATGCGAAACGATGTCCACCCAGGCCGAGGCCGATCCCAAGCGCCGACGAGGTAGTCGGCAGGCGAGAAGCCAGATGCTCTACGGCTGGGCATTCGCCGCGCCGTTCTTCCTTCTCTTCCTTCTGGTTTTTGCAGCGCCGATCGTCACGTCAATCCGTGCAGCCGTTTACCGGGAGCGCAGCAGCGGCGGCGGACTCTTCGGCGGCGGCGAGCGCGTCGAAGTGTTTGTGGGCATGGAGAATCTTGTCCACGTCGCCATGGACCCCGCCTTCTGGAACGGTATCGGCCGCGTCGTGCTGTTCGGGCTGTTCCAGATTCCCGTCATGATCGGGCTGGCGCTCGTTCTGGCACTGGTGCTGGACTCCTTCCTCATCCGCCGCCCGGGAACGTGGCGGCTCATGTACTTCTTGCCCTACGCCATCCCCGGTCTCATCGCCGCCATCGTGTGGGGGTACCTGTACCTGCCACAGGTTTCGCCGTTCGCCGGTGCCTTCGGCAGCCACGAGGGGCAACCCTTCTTCCTGGCCCCGGGCATCGTGCTGGCTTCGATGGCCAACATGACGACGTGGACCTTCACGGGCTACAACATGCTGATCTTCCTGGCGGCGCTACAGGCCATCCCCGGTGACCTCTACGAGGCTGCCCGCATCGACGGTGCCACGGGATTCAAGATCACCACCAGGATCAAGATCCCCCTGGTCCGTGGGGCTGCGCTGCTCGCGGTGCTGCTCTCGATCGTCGGAACCATCCAGCTCTTCAACGAGCCCACGGTCATCAAGTCGCTGGCATCGTGGCTGCCGGAGAACTACACACCGATGATGATGGCCTACGGCAGCATGTTCGGGAAGGTCACACCTTCGGGTGCCGGTCCCGCGTCGGCCGTGTCCATCATGATGGCGCTGGTCGCTGGCGTCCTGGCCCTCATCTACGCGCTGGTTCAGCGAAAGGCGGACTGATCCGTGGCAACCAAAATGGAAACCACCTCCAACGGCCTCGTCTACCGTCCGTCGGTGGATGGCCAGCCCCCGCGCTCCGTCGCGCCGTCGAAGGTGGTCAAGACCATCACGGTGATCGTGTTGACCTTCGTGCTGTTGTACTTCCTGCTGCCCATCGTGTGGCTGGTCATTGCATCGTCGAAGAGCAACAAGGACCTGGTGAGTACCTTCGGGTTCTGGTTCGCCGACATGAGCTGGGGCTACAACTGGAACTCCCTGATGGGTTGGACCAAGGGTCTGTTCCCGCGCTGGGTATTCAACTCAGTGTTCTACTCCACCACGGCGGCCGCCCTGGGCACCCTGATCTCGGTCATGTGCGGGTACGCCATGGCGCGATTCGTTTTCCCAGGTCGCAAGGCCCTGCTCGTGGTCATCATGACGGGCCTGCTGATGCCCATCGCACTGCTGACAGTCCCGCTCTACGTCCTGTTCCAGGGCATGGGTCTCAGCAACACCGTGTGGTCCATCATCATCCCGTCGATGGTGAGCCCGTTCGGTGTGTTCCTCGGCAACGTCTACGCGGACTCCTCCGTGCCGACGGAGTTGCTGGAAGCCGCACGCATCGACGGTGCGGGTGAGTTCCGGATCTTCTTCACGATGGTGTTGCGCCTGCTGGCCCCGGCCATGGTCACAATCTTCCTGTTCATCTTCGTGGCCACCTGGAACAACTTCTTGTTGCCACTCATGATGATCTCCTCGGACACGTTGAAACCAGTGACGTTGGGCCTCTACGGCATGATGAGCTACTTCGCACCGGACAAGGGTGCCGTCATGCTCGGCGCGTTGTTGGGCGTCATCCCGCTCATCCTGCTGTTCCTCGGGCTGCAGCGCTTCTGGCAGGCCGGCCTCGCGGCTGGCGCAGTGAAGGGCTGAGCAGAGCGGACCGCTGGTGCACGAAGGCCCCCGATCGACATCATGTCGACCGGGGGCTTTCGTCGTGTCCGGGGACTCTCAGTCGTCGGCGTCGCCTCGTGGGTGTTCCGGGGCGTCCACGGCGCCGGACTCCTGGCGGCGGGTTAGCACGGCGACCGCCACGAGATGTGCGGTGATGACGAGCGCCAGCC
This sequence comes from Propionibacteriales bacterium, assembly GCA_038242845.1. Taxonomy (GTDB): domain Bacteria; phylum Actinomycetota; class Actinomycetes; order Propionibacteriales; family Propionibacteriaceae; genus Arachnia. The sequence continues at coordinate 11,341 of JBBSRQ010000024.1, forward strand.
ACGCCGCTCCGAGAAGCCAGCCGGTGATGACGTCGGTCAGCCAGTGGTGGCCGAGGTAGACGCGCGAGAGGCCCATGGCGATGGCGTAGAACACGGCCAGCACCACGGTCACCACGCGTGCCCTTCGGTTGCCTTCGAGCCGTCGCCACACCAGGTATGCCACCACACCCCCCACGACCACCGCGTTCAGGGCGTGCCCGCTGGGGAAGGATGGGGACGATTCGAATGGGGGGATGACGAATTCGTGGGGCGGGCGAACGCGGTCGATGTAGTTCTTACCGACGACTGTGACGGTCAAGGAGCCCAGTGCGGCCGCCAGCATGAGTGTGAGCGGCAGCCAGGAACGCCACCGGAGGCAGAACCAGACAACCACGATGAGGGCGATGATGGGGGAGCCAATGGGCCCGCCGATCTGGGTGAACACGCCGAACACCGCGTTCAGCCAGGGCTGGCGGTGGGCGACCATGAAGTTCAGCACCGGCTGGTCCAACAGGGACAGGCCGTTGGAATCGCTGACCGCCTCGTAGATCTCGCTGGCCGCCCACGTCATCAGGGCGAGGACGACGGCGCCGATGAGGCTGGGGACAATGATGGCGACGTGAGGACGGACCTTGACCGGCACGTGCTGGTCCACCACATCAAGGGCGTTGTCGACCGCCTCCTTCGCGTTGTCCCTGAATGTGTTCGAGTCGTGATCCATGGGGACAAGGCTACGGGCAGTCCAGCGCACTCCCTGCACCGCTGAGCTCCGTGACATACCGGACGCCCAGCAGCTGCCCGAGTGGCCGGTCGCGTTCCCAGCCCGCTTCCTCAACCCGGGTTCCTGGGTAGCCGCGTCGAGGCACGAGCGTCGGTGTATCGAAGGACGGTGGACCTCAGTCCGGTTCCTGAGTAGCCGCGGCGAGGTACGAGCAGAAGGACGGTGGACCTCAGCCCGGTTCCTGAGTAGCCGCGGCGAGGTACGAGCAGAAGGACGGTGGACCTCAACCCGGTTCCTGAGTAGCCGCGGCGAGGTACGAGCGTCGGTGGATCGAAGGACGACTGACCCGACGGATAACCGTTACAGCTGTGGCGAAGCACCACCGGGACCCGGTTCTTCACGGCCGCAGCGCCCGAAAGTGCTTTCCTGCATGCCGCCTTGCGGATCCCCTCGCGGTGGACCCCATTTCTTCCATGCCAGCGCCGGCAGGTCCTCGAAGCGGCTCTCGATGAGAGCAATCTTCTTCTCCCTGCGCCAGCCCTTGAGGCGACGCTCGAATGCGTACGCTTCGCCGATGTTGTCGAACTCAGCGGCGAACACCAGTGTGAGGGGCTTCCTCGTCCGCGTGAACGCATCGGCGACACCCGTGGCGTGTTGGAACATGCGGTGATCCAAGTTCTTCGTACTGCCCACGTACAGTGCGCCGTCGCTGCACAGCAGGATGTAGGTCCAGCTCATGCCCACCAGTGTCGGCAGCTCGAGGCATCATTCCGCAGACGGGGTTACATCTGTGGACAACTGCGGGGAGGTCCATCGATACGCCGACGCTCGTTCCTCGCGGCGACTACTCAGGAACCGGTTGGGGCCGGGCTTGTTGACTGCGGTGGGTGTGTCGAGGTCGGTTGAGGCTGCGGTTGTTGGTCGCAGTGGCCGCTGCGGAAGCTGTCAGAGCGGTCCCTGAGTGTGGCCGCGAGGAACGAGCTGCCGCATATCGAAGGGTCTCGTGAGACGAAGCGCACAGCCAATTCGACTGGGCGTCTGATGATGTTCGCCACCTCTGGAGACGACGAAGGGGGCACCCCGGCTGGTGCCGGGACGCCCCCTCGCGGGTCATCGTGTGATCAGGAGAACAACACGATGTTGTTGAAGACCCACTTGCTGACAACGGCGTAGCTGTACGTGCCGTTGGTCTGCTTCTTGGCTTCGACCTGCTTTGACCAGATGTAACTGCGGCAGCCGTTGTTGCCTGTCGTGGGGGTGTCACACTCGGTCATCCACTTGCGACCCTCGGCGCTCGTCCAGGCCCCCGTCTCACCCAGCGGGTTGCCCTTCCAGAAGGAACGCGGCGAGGACAGGTAGGTCATGTTGTTGAAGAACCATCCCGTCTTCGACGCGAACTTGCCGTCCTTCAGCGTCACCTGCGTGGACCAGATGTCGGTCTTGCAGCGCCATGTCACGGAGTACGTCTCGCATGTGGTGAACCACTGGCGACCGTTGACCTTGTGGTAACCGGGTGTGGTGTAGAGGTCACCGCTCGAGGGGGGAGTACCCGGACGGGTCCACCCGGGAGTGGTCGGTGCCGTCGTGGTGGGCTTCACGGTCGGCTTGACCGTGGGCTTCACAGTCGGCGTCGCGGTGACCGTTGGTGTCACGGTGACCGTGCTGGTCACCGTGGCCGTGGCTGTCGTGGTGGGAGTCACCGTGACGGTCGGGTCGACGGTGGGCGTCACCGTCGTGGTGGGTGTCACCGTCGTGGTGGGTGTCACCGTCACCGTCGGATCCACCGTGACCGTGGGGTCGACCGTGACGGTCGGCGTGACGGTGACGGTGGGATTGGAGTCGCCATCGACCGTGACGTTCACCGGGTCGCTGGCAGCCAGAACCTGGTTGCTGACGGTGTCGATGAGGAGAACCCGCACCTGATGGATGCCGGCGGCAGTGAGGACCTTGGCGGCCGCACCGACGGTTCCGGTCGCTTCACCCGGGGCCTTCCACTCGTAGCGCAGCGCCGTGTGGGCACCGTCGCCGAGCTCGGGCAGTTCCCCGACGGTGCCCGTGGCGGTCACCTTGGTGCCGGCAGGAACGCTGGCTGCGTCCACCGTGGCCGTGGGCTTCGGCTGCGCCGGGTAATCCGGTGCGACGTTGGCCTCCATGTCGCCGGCAGCACCGGTGGTGTTGTGCACGGGCACCAGGCGGATCTTCTGGGGCCCCATGTCGGCGGCCTTGGCGGCCACCACCACGGCGATGTCGTTGTTGCCCCGCGGGTTCAGGAACCCGGCGGGGACGGTGAACGACTTCTGCGGGCCGATGTCACCGATGTAGATGCCGGTGTGCCAGCCGTTGACGTACAGCATCACCTGCGAGCCGTCGGTGCGGGTAGCCCGGTTCGGGCCGAACTTCTCGGACTCGATGTTCAGGCGCCATGCGACGTCCTGGCCCTCGGGCACGTTCAGGTCGACGCTGGTGCGGTACCAGGTGACGCCCGGTGCGTCAGCCACCATGGTGGTGGCGGGCGCCCAGTCGCTGTCCGGATAACCGGGCAGGTACCAGCCGGCGCGCTCACCGTAGAGGCCACCGTTGTTGTAGGCGGTGCGGTCTGTGTCCACGTCGCCCTCAGGGTGCTCGGCGCCCTGAATCTTCCAGACGATCGGTTTGGTCTGGTCGGCGGACAGGTTGGCCTGGTACAGACCGCGGTTCTGGCGCGACAGGCCGTCATCGCTCCAGTCGAGGTTGTGGCCCAGGTTGTGCACCAGCACCGACAAGACGACCGGTTGGCCGGCCGTGACGGCACCCGCCGGTGCCGGGACGCTCACGTCCCCGCCGGATGCGGGACGGGCGCCGGCGTAGACGCCGTTGACCCACACCTGCATGAAGGCCGGGTTCCGACCGTGGCCTGGGACGCCACTTCCGCCGTTGCCACGGAGGGTCAGCGTCGGGTTGGAGGTGGCCGCGGTGTAGTTGGCCCGGTACCAGACGGATCCCTGGAAGAAGCCGTAGCGGTTGGAGTCCAGCACAACGCCGTTGGAGCCGGGGCCCTGGTAACGGTTCAGTGGGTTGGTGGCGTTGGCGAGTGTCCAGTCGGCGTCGTCGAAGTCGACGGCGCTTTCCGGGTTGCCGGCGGCCTTGACCCATGTGAGGGCCGGCTCGGTGACCGCCACGGGGGCCGGGGCAGTGGTGACCGCTGCGCCGTTCCACGTGTAGGACGTGATGCCCTGGGGGAGCGTCACGGTCAGCGCCGAGGCGCTGCTGACGGAGCCTGTGATGTGCGCGACGGTGCCGTCGAAGTGGACCGTGCGGACCACCTCGGCGCCATCGACCCACACGGTGGCGTTGTCATCACCGCGGATACCCGAGGTGTGCCACACGTCAGCAGCCGCCTCACGGTCCATGATGCGCAGCAGCAGGACCGACGAGTCGGCCTGCGTGAGCTTCACGTCCACGGGGGCGCCGTGGGTGTAGTTGAGACGCAACTGTTTGGTGGTGGCGTCGTAGGTGGGGGTGACTCCGGCGGTGGGGGCCAACGTGTACCCGGGCTCGACCTTCAGCACGGTCTCACCTGCGTCACCCTCGTACCCGACCATGGTCTGCACCATGCCGGCGGAGGTCTCGAGCGCTTCACCGAAGGGCTGCGAGGTGGTGTAGTACAGGTCGTGGGTGCCGATCTTCAGGTCGGCGGTGATGGCCAGTGCGTCACGACCATGGATCGTGAGCTTGGTGTCGGCCTTTTGCGGGATCCGCGGCCAGGAGACGGCGTTGGTGGGCTCCGGTTCGGTGACGACGGGCGTCTCCGGGTAGATCCGGATGGCATCCAGCGGTGCGAAGCTGTTTGTGGAGCCGGTGAACCTTTCGCCAGTCACCCGCACACGCACGGTGTGGCTGCCCTTTGTGAGGCCCGTCTTGGAGAACAGGACCTTCTGCGGCTGGGCCGAGGACGACGTGGTCTCCACGGTGCGGCCTGCGGCCACGGGGTTGCCGTCGATGAATACCTCGGCGGGGCCGTGGTTGGAGGACCAGGGACCGAGAAGCTCGAAACCGACGCCGGTGAAGGTGAACGTGTACTCGTTGCCCGCCTTGTTGGAGTAGGTCTCGTCCTTCTGGTAGTCGCCGGCGGTCCACCCCTGGTTGCTGGCATGGGTCCAGCTGGCGCCCTCGGAGCCCGTGGCGCCGTTCCACTGCTGGACGGGGGTGGGCGAGTACGTGATCGATGGGTCGCTGTCGTTGATCAGGTACGAACCATCCGCCGAGCCGCCGACGGCGTTGAGCGCGTCAATGTTGAAGGCCGTCCCGGTCCCCGACGTGTTGGTCGCATCCTTCTGGCCCTTGACCGTCACGACGACGGTGTGGGCGCCCGGAGCAAGAGCCGCGCTCGTGAAAAGTGCGGTCTGTGCGGGGGCGTTCTGCTCGGTGTTGTAGTACGCGGACACATCCACCGCGGCGCCACCGTCGATGGCGACGGAGGCGAGCCCGTACTTGGGTGCCTTTTCGCCGATCAACTGGAAGCCGGTGCCGTTGAAGGTGTAGGTGGCCGTGGCGCCAGCCGCGGAGGCGGTGCTCAGCGTCTTTTTGTACGCCGAGGTGTTTGCCTCCTGGGCCCACGTACCCGTGTAGGTGATCGCATCGCTGCGGTCGTCGTGGGTGAAGGAGTCACCGTCGGCTGCGGCGGCGCGGTCCAGCGTCAGCGGGAGCGTGAAGGTGGTGGTGGTCGTGTTGTTGGTGTCGTTCAGGCGGGCGCCGATGAAGCGGGTGCCGTTCGCGGTCACCGACTCGTCGAGCTTGTCCACCGACTGGCGGTGCAGCACGTTGACTGGTGCTCCGACGACGTCCTTGGCTTCGGGGCCAGCGATGGGATCCATACCGGCGAGCTGCGGGACTGCATTCTGGTAATACCCCAGCTCCTTCTGCACGGCCAGCTTCGGCGTGATGGTGCGGTCCTCGTCGAGGGCTGCGCCGTAGTCATATGACGTGAAGCCGGAGGCAGGTGCACCGGTGTAGCCCCAGTTGGTGCCGCCGATGATCATGTAGTAGTTGAAGTTCGTGACGCCGTTGGCGAAGTTGCGGATACCGAACTGGCGGGTGAAGGCCGGGTCGGTGAACTCGGCGCACTTGGCGAAGTCAAAGTCGGCGCCCCACGGGGTGAATGCGCCACCCTGTGCCTCAGTGATGAACTGCGGGGCGTCAGGCTCATAGCCACGGAACGTGGCCTCGCGGTTGCCGAAGGAGTTGCGACCGGCGGAGCAGTTGAAGCCCAGCGGATACTCGTCGTAGGCGTAGAAGTCGAGGCCGTACTTTTCGCTGTCGGCGAAGCGACCGCCCATGCCGTAGTCATTGTGGAACTTCGGCACCGTGATGCCGTCGTCGGTGACCTGCTTGGTGAGCGCGGTGAGGAACGCCTGACGGGGGGCGCTGTCGCTCAGGAGCTCGTTCTCCACCTGGTACAGCAGCAGCGAGCCGCCGCCGTCGGTCACCTGGTGCTTCTTGGCAATCTGGTCGAACGCGTGCAGCCACGCCTTGGAAGGCTCAAGGACCTCCGGGTCAGTGGAGCGCAGGTACTGGTTGTTCTTGTTCACCATCCACTGCGGGAGGCCACCCATGGCCACCTCGGCGTTGACGTAGGGGCCGGGACGGGCCACCACGTAGAGGCCCTCCTCTGCCGCCATGGTGAGCAGCGCGTCGATGTCGCGGGGACCATCGAAGTTGAAGGGGCCGTTCTCCTCGGTCTGGTGCATGCCCCAGAAGAAGTAGAGGCTGACAGCGTTGAAGCCGGCTGCCCGGAGCTTCTGCATCACGTCGCGCCAGCCGTCCTGCGAGGGGACGCGCCAGTGGTGCAGTTCGCCCGACCACAGGTGGAGGCGCTCACCGTCGATCATGAAGGATCGTTTGTCGAACGACACGTCATGTGATTGACCGTCGTTTCCGGGGAAGATGATCTGGTTGCCCGTGTGAGCGACGGGATCCACTGCCTGCGCGGATGGCGCGGCAACAAACCCCGTGATGGACAGGATCATGGCGGCAACAACCGCCACGAACCGGGTAGTGAATTTTCTGGGCACGCAATGCACCTTTCCTCGCGACTTTGCAGAGCTGAGGTGATCCTCCCACCGGGAAGAGTGCGACTCCAAGATCCGTTGTCAGATCGCGCGGTCCGTGCGAGCGGTTTGCGCGCAGGTATCAGCGGCGGTGGGTGATGCGGCCGGCCCACATGGTCAACTCCACCGGATCGGGCAGGTCACGGCCGTGGTACGGGTTGTTGCGACTCAGCGAAGCGGACCCGTTGCGGTCGACAATGGCGCGGCGGGCCGGGTCCACCAGCACCAGGTTGGCGGGTTCGCCCACCGCCAGGGGGCGTCCCTGACCAGCAACGCGTCCGATGCGGGCCGGCGCTGCGCTCATACGGTCCACCACGCCTGCCCAGTCGAGCCGACCGGTGGAAACCATGGTCTCCATGACGACCGAAAGCGCCTGCTCCAGGCCCAGCATGCCGGGGCGGGCCTCGGCGAAGGCGTGGTCCTTGTCCTGCGGGGCGTGGGGGGCATGGTCGGTGCCGACGATGTCGATGGTGCCGTCCGCCAGCCCAGCCCGGATGGCTTCGACGTGTTCATCGGTGCGCAGCGGGGGGTTGACCTTGTAGACGGTGTCGTAGCCGATGACCTCGGAGGTGGTGAGGTACAGGTGGTGGGGCGTCGCCTCGGCGGTGACGTCGATGCCGCGGGCCTTGGCCCAGCGGATGACGTCGACGCCCTCGGCGGTTGTCACGTGGCAGACGTGCAGACGAGAGCCGGTGGCCTCGGCGAGTTGGGCGTCGCGGGCGATGATGACCGATTCGGCCACCGGGGGCCAACCGGCCAGGCCGAGGCGACCGGAGAGCTCACCCTCGTGGCAGCAGGCTCCGGGGCCGGCGAGTCCGGCGTCCTGTGCGTGCTGGGCGAGGACGCCGTCGAACGGCTTGATCCACTCGAACGCCCGACGCATGAGGGCGGAGTCCATCACGCACATGCCGTCGTCGGAGAAGATCCGGACGCCGGCGCGGGACTGGTGCATGAGTCCGAGCTCCGCCAGTTCCTTGCCACCCAGTCCCTTGGTGATGGCCCCGATGGGGACCACCTGGACATGGCCGGCCTCGAGCCCCAGATCGAGGATGTGTTCGGCGTTCTCCGCGGTGTCGGTGACCGGGGTGGTGTTGGCCATGGCATGGATGCACGTGAAGCCGCCGCGGGCCGCGGCCTGTGAGCCGGAGGCGACCGTCTCGGCGTCTTCCCGTCCCGGCTCCCTCAGGTGGGTGTGGAGGTCCACGAGGCCGGGCAGCGCCACCAACCCGTCGGCGTCGATGATCTGGACATTGCCGGGACGCTCGTCCACGAACACGCCGTCGGAGACGAAGAGGTCGGTGTGGCTGCCGTCGGACAGTTGCACACCAGAGATGACGAGGGCGGGTGTGTCCTTCGTCGTGGGGCTGCTCAGGACGCGGGATGTTGTCATGGTGTTCCCTGGGTGTCGGCGGCAAGCAGGTGGTAGAGCACACTCATCCGGACGGCCACGCCGGCTGAGACCTGGTCAAGCACGATGGAGCGGGCGCTGTCGGCGGCCGCGGAGGAGATCTCCAGCCCGCGGTTGAGCGGACCGGGGTGGGCGATGACGGCGTGGGGTTGCATCTTCGCCAGACGCTGGGCGGTGAGGCCGTAGCGAATGGTGTATTCCCGCTCGGAGGGGAAGAAGCCGCCCTGCATGCGTTCGCGCTGCACGCGCAGCATCATGACGACGTCAGCGCCGCCCAGTGTGGCGTCCAGGTCGTGGTTGATGTCCACGTTCCAGGCGGCGACGCCTGGTGGCATCAACGTCGGGGGGGCCACCAGCGTGACGTGTGCGCCGAGTTGGGGCAGCAGTAGCGCGTTGGAGCGGACGACGCGGGAGTGCAACAGGTCCCCGACGATGACCACCTCCTTGCCCTCCAGGTCGCCCATGTCGTGCCTGCGGAAGTGCCGGAGCATGGCGTGGGCATCGAGGAGCGCCTGCGTGGGGTGCTCATGGGTGCCGTCGCCCGCGTTGATCATGGCGGCCTTCACCCAACCGGCGGCCTGCGCCACTGACCCGGAGCCCCCGTGGCGCATCACGATGGCGTCGACGCCCATGGCGTCCAGCGTCATGAGCGTGTCGCGCATGGACTCACCCTTCGAGGCCGACGAGCCCTTGGCGGCGACGTTGATGGCGTCGGCCGAGAGCCACTTGGCGGCCAGCTCGAAGGAGGAGCGCGTGCGCGTGGAGTCCTCGAAGAAGAGGTTCACCACGGTGCGGCCGCGCAGGGCGGGCAACTTTTTGATGGGCCGCTGCTGCACGTCGTGCATCTCCTCAGCGGTGGCAAGGAGGGCGTGGATGTCGGGCAGCGACATGCCCTCGATGCCGAGGAGGTTCTTCACGTGGTTCTCACATCCGGTTCGATGGTGACCTCGTCGAGTCCGTCGAGTTCCTGCATGGTGACCCGCACGCGCTCATTGCTGGCGGTCGGCAGGTTGCGGCCCACAATGTGGGCCTGGATGGGCAGTTCGCGGTGCCCGCGGTCCACGAGCACCACCAGGAGAATGCGTGCCGGCCGGCCGAGGTCGGCCAGCACGTGCAGGGCTGCCTGGACGGTGCGGCCGGAGAACAGGACGTCATCCACGAGCACGACGGTCTTGCCGTCGATGGGTCCCGGCAGGATGGTCCGACCCACGGCGCGCAGGGGCTGGCTGCGCAGGTCGTCGCGGTACATGGTGATGTCCAACTCCCCGCTGGTCACGGCGACGCCCTCGGCGTCGGCGACGGCGCGGGCGATGCGCTGGGCGAGCGGCACGCCGCGGGTGAGGATCCCGAGGATCACAAGATCCTCTGCACCACCAGAGAGTTCCAGCAGTTCATGGGTCATGCGGGTGGTGGCACGCGCGATCTCGGATGCATTCATGACCGACTTCACGTCGGCGGATGTCCCGGTGGCGGGAACGCGGTCCGGGCTCAAGCGTCGATCTCGGTGTGGCTTCGGCGAGCCTTCGGCTCCAGGACGCGCTGCGTGTGGGCCTCGTCCTCCATCTGGGTGTACTCGACGCCGGGCGTGGCATCGGAGGCCAGTTCGCCCCGGAACCTGCGTCCGAACGACGGGGTGAACACCAGGAGCGAGATCACCGCGCCGACGACGATGGGGCCGACAAACAACAGCAGCAGCATGTGCGTTGTTGAGACGTCAGGCGCCTCGGGCCAGCCGGGCAGGGTCTCGAGCGGCAGGAACCAGTTCATGGGATGCAGGATACTTCGGGGCGGGGCGTTTGTCGCGCCCCGCTCCATGCCCGCTCACTCCGGGCGTGCGACCACACGGCTGCGCTCCTGGCAATGGAGGGCGCGGCGGGCCTCATCCAGCCTTTCGGTGATGGCGCGTTCCACCTGCACGCCCGGCTGCCAGTCCTTCAACCAGTACTCGTAGCGCTCCACCAGTTCGCTGCTGATGAGCGGATCCGGGAACAGCCAGCGCAGGACGGTGCCGATGGCGGCGTACCCACGCTCGGCCCAGATGCCGTCATGCGTGGCGATGCCCTCGGCCACTTCGAGGTATGCCTCCGCGTAGGTGGCCGTCAGGTCCTCCTGGCCGAGGTGCCAGAATCCCATCGCGATACTGCGGTGCGTCTCATTGGGGACATCCGCATCCTGGGTGGCGCGACGCCACGCCTCGGCCTTGTGGTCCGCGTCCGGCAGGCCGGCCTTCGCGCCGGCTGCACGCTCGGAGCCGGCACTGGTGTTGTCGCGCTCCAGTTCGGCGTCGATCACCGAGGCGTCGACGGCGCCGATCCGGGCCAGCGAGGTGATGATGGACCACCGCAGACCCGTGTCGACGGCCAGGCCCGCGGGGACCTCCTCATCGTGGAGCCAGCCGCGCACAAGCTCGACGGCCTCGTCGGAACGGGTGGCGCCCACGAGTGCCTTGGCGATGATGACCTGCTTGTCGGAGCCGGCCTCAGCGTGCTTCAGGAGCCTCGCCAGTCCAGCAGAGAGGCGCCGATTGGTCTCCCTGCGCAGCTCCGGCGCCATGAACCGTCCGGAACAGACAGCGGCCTGCGAGAGCACTGTGGAGGTGGCCGCCATGTCGGTCTCGCTGTGGATGCCGCGCAGCGCGAGGCTGATGAAGTCCTGCGGCGCGATGTCGCCGTCGCGCACCGAGTCCCAGAACGAGGACCACGTGATGGCACGGGCCAATGGCTCGCGGAGGGCGCCGATGTGCTCGACGAGCGCCGCGGCGGAATCGTCGTCGAAGCGAACCTTGGCGTAGGTGAGGTCTCCGTCGTTGACGAGGACCACGTCACCCCGCTGCACACCCACGAGGTCGGGGACCTCGGTGGTGGCGCCGTCGATGTCGAGCTCGATCGAGTGCGTGCGGCGCAGCTCATCGTCGATGACGGTGAAGATGCCGATGCCGAGGCGGTGCCTGCGCAGCGTCGGCCAGGACTCAGCGGCGCTCTGCTGAATGGCGAAGCGGGTGAACGCACCCTGGACGTCGACGTCGAAGTCGGCGCGCAGCGTGTTGACGCCTGCCGTCTCCAGCCACTGGCCGGTGAACCAGGACAGGTCGCGGCCGCTGGCGGCCTCCAACTCGACCAGCAGGTCGCGCAGGGTGGTGTTGCCCCAGGCGTGCTTGTGGAAGTACTCCGACACCCCGGCGCGGAACGCGTCGGTGCCGACGAAGGAGACGAGCAGCTTCAGGACGGAGGCGCCCTTGGCGTAGGTGATGCCGTCGAAGTTCTGCTCCACCTTCTCGAGGTCGCCCATGTCTGCGGCGATCGGGTGGGTGGTGCTCAGCTGGTCCTGCAGGTAGGCCCAGGCCTTGCGCTCGTTGCAGAACGCGGACCATGGGTCGTCCCCGGTGTCGTAGCGGCGGGAGATCTCGTCGGCGGCGAAGTGTGACGCCCACTCGGCGAAGGACTCGTTGAGCCACAGGTCGTCCCACCACGCCATGGTGACGAGGTCGCCGAACCACATGTGGGCGAGTTCGTGCAGGATCGTGTTGTCGCGGGACTCCATCTCGCGGGCGGTTACGCGGTACCGAAACAGGTACTCGTCCCGAAACGTCACGCAGCCGGCGTTCTCCATGGCCCCGGCATTGAACTCGGGAACAAAGATCTGGTCGTAGGAGTCGAACGCGTACGGCACGCCGAACGCGTCCTCGAAGACCTTGAAGCCGCGCTGGGCGGTCTCCCGGATCCTGTCGGCGTCGAGGAACTCGGCGACCGAGGCCCGACAGGCGACGGCGGCCGGCAGTGTCTTGGCGACCGAGCGGATTTCACCCTCGGCCACGTGGTACTCCCCGGCAATCAGGGCCGTGATGTAGGTGGAGACCGGCGGGGTGGGGGCATGGTCCCAGCGGCTGGTGCCGTCGCTCACCTCGACGGGCTCGACGCGTGCGGAGTTGCTGATCACCACCCAGTGGCTGGGGGCCAGAACGCTGAGCTGGAAGGTGGCCTTCTGGTCGGGCTGCTCGAAGTTTGCGAACATGCGCCGGGCATCAGCAGTCTCGAACTGGGAGTAGAGGTACACCTTGGAGTCGGCCGGGTCGACGAAGCGGTGCAGCCCCTCGCCGGTGATGGAGTAGCGGCAGACGGCCTCCACCACCACGGTGTGCTCGCCCGCCTCGACCACGGGCAGCGGGAGACGGTATCCGTCGAAGCCGTCCAGCGCGATGGGTTCGCCGTTGATCGTGGCGGCTGTGACGCTCTCGGCGATCAGGTCGAGGTGCGTGGCGGGCCCCGGGGACGTGAGGTCGATCTCCGTGCGGGACGTGAACGTCCTGCCGGGATCGTTCGTGCCGGCGTCCGTGACATCGACGGTGACGCGGTATGCGCGGACTCGGACGACGGCGGAGCGCTGCTCAGCCTCGGTGCGGGTGATGTTGGCGGTGGCCACGGCGGGCTCCCTCATCTTGATCGAACAAGTACATCTGACGCGTCGATACTAATGGGGCGCATGGTGCGAAGGTCGAACTCGGACATGCTGGGCGCGCTGGCGACCCTCCACTGCTTTCCGGCTGTGCCAGCATTGGGACCATGATGAACCAGGCCCAAGCCGCCCAGTCCGGTGACGCCCTCGACGAGGCACGTCGTCAGTGGAGCGAACTGAACGAGATGCTCACCACAGCGCAGCAGGGGTACTACGGCGCTGACGCTCCGACCATGTCCGACGAGGCCTACGACGAGGCAATGAGGGCTCTGCAGGCATTGGAAGAGGATCATCCGGAGCTCGCGAGCCTGGATTCTGTGACGCAGCGCGTCGGGGCGGCCACCGTCACCGACTTCGCGCCGGTGACCCACCGTCGGCGGCTGCTGAGCCTCGACAACATCACGAGCACCGACGAGTTGACGGCCTGGTTGACGCGATCGGGCGAGGGGCCGTGGCTGTGTGAGGTCAAAATCGATGGCCTGGCCATCAACCTGCTCTACCTGGGTGGCCGACTCGCGGTCGCGGCCACCCGCGGCGACGGCAGGGTGGGGGAGGACGTGACCCACAACGTCACCACCATCAAGGGCATCCCCCGCACGCTCAAGGGTGATGACATCCCCGCGGTCCTGGAGGTCCGGGGCGAGGTGTTTTTCCCGGTGGCAGCCTTCGCGGACCTGAACGCTGCCCTCGTCGAGGCGGGGAAGGCACCGTTCGCGAACCCACGCAACGCTGCCGCTGGGTCCCTGCGGCAGAAGGACCCGCAGGTGACGGCCAGTCGTCCGCTGCAGATGATCGTGCACGGCGTCGGTGAGCACGGGGGACTCGACATCTCGTCGCAGAGCGGTGCCTATGAGAGGTTCGCCTCCTGGGGGCTGCCCGTCAGTCCGCTCTACACGGTGGTGACGTCCCCGACGGCGGTCGAGGACTACATCGCCCACTACGGCGAGCACCGGCACGAGGTGGCCCACGAGATCGACGGGGTGGTGGTGAAGGTGGACGACTTCGCCGGACAGAACCGGCTCGGCACCACCTCGCGCGCCCCGCGGTGGGCGGTGGCGTTCAAGTACCCGCCCGAGGAGGTCAACACGAAGCTGCTGGACATCCGCGTCAACGTGGGCCGCACCGGCCGGGTCACGCCGTTCGGGGTGATGGAACCGGTGGTGGTGTCCGGTTCCACCGTCGAGATGGCCACCCTGCACAACGGGTTCGAGGTGAAACGCAAGGGCGTGCTGATCGGTGACGTCGTGGTGCTGCGCAAGGCCGGCGACGTGATCCCTGAGATCGTCGCGCCGGTGGTGGCGCTGCGCGACGGCACCGAACGGGAGTTCGTGATGCCCACCCACTGCCCGTCGTGTGGGACAAAGCTGCGCCCCCAGAAGGAGGGCGACAAGGACATCCGCTGCCCCAACTCGCGGTCCTGCCCGAGCCAACTCCGTGAACGCCTGTTCGCGCTGGCGGGCCGTGGTGGCTTCGACATCGAGGCACTGGGATGGGAGGGCTCCGCGGCGCTGCTGGCCAATGGGCTACTCGTCGACGAGTCGCGGCTCTTCCAGTTGACCGCCGAGGACCTGTTGACCACCGAGCTCTACACCCGAGCGGCCAAGAAGCAGGAACTCGAGAACCCGGAGAAGACCCCGGCGGGCGGGGTGCGTGATGGGCGCGTCCTGTCCAGCACCGGTGAAA
>JBBSRQ010000025.1:0-25094 GCA_038242845.1 Propionibacteriales bacterium
ACTTCGCAGCGGCCAGCGTCGGCCGAGGGGGGAACACAGGTCGTGAGCACCGCCACGCACGAAGCTGTCGCGCCGGAGCCCGAGGTGCTCCATCTCGAGGGGATCACCAAGCGTTTCGGCTCGCTGACGGCCAACGACTCGATCACTCTGGATCTCGTACCGGGACGCATCCACTGCCTGCTGGGGGAGAATGGCGCCGGGAAGTCCACGCTCATGAACATCCTCTTCGGGCTGCTGCGTGCCGACGGAGGTACGATCAGCGTGGGGAAGAACGAACTGCACCTTGACAACCCCAAGCAGGCGATGGCCGCCGGCATCGGCATGGTGCACCAGCACTTCATGCTCATCCCGGTCTTCACCGTGGCCGAGAACATGGTGCTGGGTCGGGAGCCCGGGAAGTTCGGCACGCTGGATCTGGGCAGCGCCCGCAATCTCGTGCGCGAGCTCTCCGACCGTTACCGGCTGGATGTGGACCCTGACGCCCTCGTCGAGGACCTGCCGGTGGGTGTCCAGCAGCGAGTCGAGATCCTGAAGGCACTGGCCAACGACGCCCGCTACCTGATCTTCGATGAGCCCACCGCCGTGCTCACGCCGCAGCAGATCGACGAACTCATGGTGGTGATGAGGACCCTGCGCGACGAAGGTCGTGCCGTTTGCTTCATCACCCACAAGCTGCGCGAGGTGGTGGCCGTCGCCGACGACATCACCGTGATCCGCCGCGGCAAAGTGGTCGGACAGGCCACCCCGGACGCCAGCGAGGGCGAGCTCGCCGAGATGATGGTGGGCCGCGCCGTCAGCCTGACGGTGGACAAGGAGCCCCCGAACGTCGTGCAGGACAGGCTCGTGCTGAGCGACTTCACGGTGGCCAATGCCGCCGGAACAGTCGTGGTGGATCACCTGGACCTGACGGTGGCGGGAGGAGAGATCGTCTGTATCGCCGGGGTGCAGGGCAATGGGCAGACGGAGCTTGCCGAAGCACTCCTTGGCACGATGGCTGTCATCGATGGCACCGCCATCCTCGACGGAGTGGACGTGACGCACCTGCCACCGACCAAGACGATCGAGGCCGGACTCGGGTTCGTGCCCGAGGACCGCCAACGCGACGGCTTCGTGGGGGACTTCTCCATTGCCGAGAACCTGGTGCTGAACAGGACCAGGGAATTCTCCACCGCAGGAAACCTGGATCTCGCCCGCATCCGCACCAACGCCGACGAACGTATCGAGGAATTCGACATTCGCACCTCCTCGCAGATGCAGCCGGTTCGCTCACTTTCCGGCGGAAACCAGCAGAAGGTGGTGTTGGCGCGCGAGCTGTCCCGACCACTGAGCCTGCTGGTGGCCAACCAGCCCACGCGCGGCGTGGACGTCGGGGCCATCGAGTTCCTCCACAAGCGCATCGTGGAGGAGCGGGACCGGGGCACCGCCGTGCTGATCGTCTCCACCGAACTCGAAGAGGTGGAGTCGCTCGCCGACCGGATCGCCGTGATGTACCGCGGTCGGATCGTCGGCGTCGTGGCCTCCGACACCCCGCGCGACGTCCTCGGCCTGATGATGGCCGGGGTCGGGTACGAAGAAGCGACGCAGAGCATTGAGCAGAACAGGACGGAGAACGCAGATGTCTGAGGAGCTCATAGAGAACAAGGAGCTTCCGGTGGGGGACACCGGGTCCGCGGCACCACCCAGGCGCCCCAGATCACGCGCCTGGGTCAGCGTGGTGGTCACCCTCATCTCGTTCGTGCTGGCGTTCGTGACCGGGGCCATCGTCATGGTGCTCGCGGACCAGGACGTGCTCAGCAAGTACGCCTACTTCTTCAACGCACCCGGCGATGCGCTGGGCGCGTCATGGGACAAGATCGCCACTGCCTACGGCGCGCTGCTGCGCGGTGCCCTGGGGTCGTGGGTCGCCATCACCGAGACGACCGCGCAGGCCGCACCGCTGATCTGCGCAGGTCTGGGTGTCGCGCTCGCATTCCGTGCAGGCCTGTTCAACATCGGTGCGCAGGGCCAGGCCATCTGGGGCGCAATCCTGGGCGGGTTCATCGGCTTCTCCGTCAAGGGCCTGCCATGGTTCATCCACATTCCGATCGCACTGTTGCTCGCCATGGTGTTTGGCGCCCTCTGGGGCGCGATCGCGGGATTCCTGAAGGCCAAGACAGGCGCCCACGAGGTGATCGTCACGATCATGCTGAACTACATCGCCTTGTACATGCTGCAATTCCTGCTCACCACCCAACTGCTGCAGCAGCCCGGCCGATCAGACCCCATATCCCCGATCGTGGAGTTCTCGGCCACCATGCCGCGACTGGCTGGCACCCGACTCACTCTGGGCTTCTTCATCGCACTGGCAGCTGCAGCAGCCGTGTGGTGGTTGCTGGAGCGCACGACGCTGGGATTCCGGATCCGGGCAGTAGGGCAGAACCCGCATGCGGCGGCCACCGCGGGCATGAGCGTGTCCACCACCACCATCATCGCCATGGCGATCGCCGGCAGTCTGGGTGGCCTCGCCGGGGCGCAGGCGGTGCTCACACCCACGTTGCTGACGGGCTACCCGACGCAACTGTCGCTGGGAATCGTCGGCACGGTCGGGTTCGATGCCATCACGGTGGCGCTGCTCGGACGGTCACGCCCACTCGGGGTGGTTCTGGCGGGCCTGCTGTTCGGTGCATTGAAGGCGGGGGGCCTCACCATGGCTGCCCAGGCACAGACACCATCTGATCTCACCAACCTGATCCAGGCACTCATTGTGTTGTTCGTGGCAGCGCCGGCATTCGTGCTGTGGCTGGTCCCCGTCCTGCGGGATAGACGGCCACGAAGTGTCGACCCCAGCGCTAAGGCGGCCACGGCATGAGTACCCAAGTCAGCACCGTCAACAATCCACATGCAGGGGGAACCCCTCCGTCGGCCCTGCATCAGGTTGAGGCGCGGGAGACCCGTATCCAGCGAATCTCAACGGGATTGCTCCTCGGAATCATTGGTCTCCTGTTGCTCTGGGGCACATTCGGCACGTCCGGCGACGCCAAGATCGCACTCTCGGATGCGTTCGACGCCGTTCAGCTGCCCACCGTCATCCTGCCCGGCACGGTGACGGTTGCCCTGTGCGCCGTCCTCACGCTGCTCGCCGCTGCCGGGTACCTTTCCGGCAAGCTGAACAAGCGGACCGCGACCGTCGCGGGCATTGTGGGAGCGGCGGCACTGCTCGTCGGGCTCATCGCCTGGGCGGCGGCGGGCAGCCTGGCCGTCTTCACCGTGACCAACCAACTGCAGGGCACGCTGGCCGTGGCCACTCCGCTGGTGTTCGGAGCACTGTGCGGGGCACTGTCAGAGCGTGCGGGCGTCGTGAACATCGCCATCGAGGGACAGTTCCTCACAGCGGCGTTCGCGGGGGCGATCACGGGGTCGCTCACCAAGTCCCTCGTTGCGGCGCTCATCGCCGCCATTCTCGCCGGGATGGCCATGGGTGCGCTGCTGGCATTGTTCTCCCTCAAGTACTTCGTGGACCATGTGGTCCTCGGTGTCGTGATCAACCTGTTGGCGGCCGGACTGACAGGCTTCCTGTTCCACCAGTTGGTCAAAGGGGACACCGCCGCCTACAACGCAGTCCCCATCATGAAGCGACTCGCGATACCGGGGCTGTCGAAGATTCCCTTCCTCGGCCCCATCCTTTTCGACCAGACTGCCCTGGCCTACCTGGCGATCCTGATGGTGCCGTTCGTGTGGTTCCTGTTGTTCAAGACCAAGTGGGGACTGCGAGTCCGTGCCGTCGGCGAGCATCCTCATGCCGCCGACACGGTGGGCATCAACGTGGTGCGCACCAAGTTCGTCTCGGTGGTGCTGGGCGGGGCCATGGCTGGGCTGGGTGGCGCCTACTTCACGATCGGTTCCACTGGGGCCTTCAGACCGGACATGACCGTGGGTAACGGCTTCATTGCCCTGGCCGCACTGATCATGGGCCGCTGGCACCCCGTCTATGCCGCCCTGATGGCGCTCTTCTTCGGGTTCGTGACCCAGCTGGGGCAGACACTCAACCCTCTGGGGAGCCCGATCGACAGCCAGTTCCTTCTGATGCTGCCCTACGTCGCCACAATCATCGCGGTCGCCGGCCTGGTGGGGCGCGTCCGCGCACCCGCCGCCGACGGTGAGCACTTTCGGAAGGAGTGAGCATGGATATTGACTGGGCGATGCTGCGCGATGCCGCTCGTGAGGTTTCGGGGCGTGCCTACGCCCCGTACTCCACTTTCCCGGTTGGCGCGGCGGCACTCGTGGACGACGGCAGGGTCGTCGTCGGGTGCAACGTTGAGAACGCCGCCTACGGCGTGGCGTTGTGCGCCGAGTGTGGCCTCATCTCCTCCCTCGTGGCGGGGGGTGGTGGCAGGCTGGTGGCGTTCACCTGCGTCAATGGCAACGGCGACCTGATCATGCCGTGCGGACGGTGTCGTCAACTGCTCCACGAGCACGGCGGGACCACACTGTTGGTGGACACTCCCGAGGGAGTGTGGACCCTCGCCGCAGTGCTGCCGCAGGCCTTCGGGCCTGAGGATCTGACGACGATGGAGGGTCCGATCAACCGCTAGGTTGGGGACCATGGAGCCACGCCAGCCCCCGACGAACCAGCAACCGGGCGGCCCCGTAGGGCCCCCGCCCCGGGGCTGGCCGAACCAATCGCCACCCCTGCACTGGCAGGGACAGCCACCGGGCGGGCAGACACCACCGACCCCACCTCCCGGGTGGCCCGTGCAACCACGGCCAGGGCAGGTGCCGCCGATCCCACCGGCGGGATGGCCGCGGCAACCACCGGGCGGAGTGACGCAATGGGCACCGTTCCCACCGGGTGGCGCGGCGCCCATGGGCCCGGGCGCGGGGCAGCAGTGGGGTGCTCCCCCACAGCAGTGGGCTGCACAACCGGGACCGCGTCCCGGGCCTCCGCCCGGACCACCGAGGAAGCCGCTGGACCCTGCCAAGCGGGAGGAGGTGGCCCAGACCCTGCTGTACACCGTCGGCTCAGCCATCCTGATCGCAGGACTCGTTCTGCTCGTTGCCCTCTTCCATCCGCTGTCCACATCCCTGCTCGTGTATGCCTTCTCCCTCGGCGTGACGGTGGTGTCGCTGGTATTCGTGCTCCTGGGAAGGTCATCCCAGGCGGGCATGGTGGTCCTGGTCATCGCGGTCACTCTGGGGCTGGGATCGGCCACCGCCGCATGGCAGGGGCTCGACGTCCCACCGCTGATGGGGCTGGCGATGGCCACCCTGCTGGCCGCCCTGGCCGGCATCGCCGCACGCCTCAGCGACCTGCCATCCACCCTGGTCTGGGTGGCGTGGCTGGCCGTGACCGTGGACGTCGCGGCCCCAGACGCATTCACTTCCGCACTGGTGGGGGCGTGCTGCCTCGTCGCGATGGTGGGGAGGGGCTGGCCACGACACCAATTGGCGGTCGCGCTCGCCATGGCCGTGGCCGGCGTCCAGGGACTGTCCGGTGCGGACCCCACGTGGCCCCTGCTCTGGCTGGTGTCCACCATCGTCGTGGCCCTGTGGCTTGTCCATTTCCACAGGGAGACCCCAGCGGCCCGGTCCCGCAGCGCCCAGGGCGCACCACCGTGGGTGGTGTCCACCCGGGGAGAGCTGGGCGGACAGCCGTGGGCGCTGTCGCTCATCCTCCTCCCCACAGCCTGGTTCGTCTCCTTCCCGGTGCGTGAGTTCCCGGCCTGGGTGCCGCTCCTGGTGGCCGCCGTCATCCTCACCGCTGCTCTGCTGCTGCCTGAACCTCCCGATGCCGTCTCGAAGCAGGGACCGCTGCGGGACGCCCTGACCCTGGTGGGCACCTTCGTGCTGGGCGTCACACTGCTGCTCGGGCGCGTCGACCCCGTCGTGGAACCATTGCTGCTCATGGTGTTGGCCATTGCCGCACAGATCGTGCCAGTCATGAGAACCTCCTACGGATGGTTGTCCCGCGCCATCCCCGCCGTCCTGGCACTGATGGCTGGTGGGGACGCTGTCGTCGCAGTGTGGGGAGGTGCATCGGATCTGGTGTCGGATCCCATCACGATCCTGCGAGGCGTCCTGCTCACACTGCTGGGCATCAGTCTCATGGTCTTTCGGCACGGCCGCACCAACGCCGCCCTGGACGGCGTCCGTTTCGTTGGCGGGCTGTACCTGTCGGTGCACGGTGTTGTCCTGGCGGCCTCGCTCATCGGAGCCTGGACAGGCCAACCGGAGAATGGATTCCTCATGGGCCACGCGATCGCGTCGCTCGGATGGATGGGGTTCGCGGCGTACCTCGCGCTGCGCAGGAACTCCGCGGCCGACCTGACGCTGGCGGCCGTCGTCGCACTCGGTGCCGTCACGAAGCTCGTGCTCTTCGACATGTCCACCCTCTCCGGGGTCGCCCGGGTGGCGGCATTCATGGGATGCGGTGCCATCATGGTGGGAATTGCCTATCTGCGGCAGCGGCGTCGTCCCATCTTTCACCCGGAGACGCGCGACACGCGTCCTCCGCAGGCTCCGACGGGTCCAGCCCCGTGGGAGACGAACCAGTTCACCCACCGATGAGACAAGGACCCGACACTGTGCTTGGGATAGAGCAAATTCGAACGCTGCCCAAGGTTGCGCTGCACGATCACCTGGACGGCGGGCTGAGGCCGGCCACCATCATCGAGCACTGCGCTGCCAACGGACATGAGCCGCCAACAACCGACGCCGACGCGCTCGGACGGTGGTTCTTCGAGTCGGCCGACTCCGGCTCCTTGGTGCGCTACCTGGAGACGTTCGAGCACACGGTGGCGGCCATGCAGACCTCTCTGCAACTGGAGCGTGTGGCGCGCGAGTTCGTGCTGGACCAGGCCGCTGACGGAGTCGTCTACGCGGAGGCCCGCTACGCGCCCGAACAGCACCTCCGCCAGGGCCTGACGCTCTCCGACGTCGTGGAGGCGGTGGCCAGGGGACTGGTCTCCGGCATGGATGAGGCCGAGGCACAGGGCACCGGCATCGTCGTACAGCAGATCGTGACGTCGATGCGCCACGGCGAGCCCACCATCGAGATCGCCGACCTCGCCGTGCGGTACCGCACCAACGGGGTGTGCGGGTTCGACATCGCCGGAGCCGAGGACGGCTTCCCGCCGTCGAGGTTCCAGGCCGCGTTCGACCACCTGAAGCACAACAATGCCTACTTCACGATCCATGCGGGCGAGGCCTTCGGCCTGCCGTCGATCTGGGAGGCTGTCCAGCTGTGCGGGGCCAACAGGCTCGGCCATGGCGTCCGGATCGTCGAGGACATCACCACCCACGAGGATGGCCGCCGCACCCTCGGCGACCTGGCCGCGTACGTCCGCAACCAACGCATCCCCCTGGAGCTGTGCCCAAGTTCCAACCTGCAGACCGGCATCGCGGACACCATCGAGCAGCACCCCATCGGGGTACTGAAGGATCTGGGATTCAGGATCACGGTCAACTGCGACAACCGCTTGATGAGCGACACGACGATGAGCAGGGAGTTCGCCAAGCTGGTCCACGCCTTCGGGTGGGACGTCAACGACATCGAATGGGTCACCATCAACGCCATGAAGTCTGCGTTCCTTCCCTTCGACGAGCGACTGGCCCTGATCGAGGGCCTCATCAAGCCTGCCTACGCAGCGTTCCGCGCCGGGAACCGCTGAGTCCCCACGAAATCCTCGTGGTGGGGGCAGACGAAGATCATTCCCCACCCGAGGACGGCCCGGCTGGACCCCATCGGGGGATATTCTTCGGGCAACCCCGTCATGGGGGCATGGCCTTCGAGAGGACGTGGACGTGGCGAGGTGGGGATCGGGACGACGCAGCACAGCCGCTGCCCTCATCGCGGTACTCGTGTGTGCATCGGGCTGCTCGGAACCGACGTTCCCGCGTGATGCGGAGGGAACACTCGAGCGGGTCATGGCCGACGGGGTGCTGCGGGTCGGTGCGTCCGAGAACACTCCCTGGAGTGAGGTCGCCGACGACGGCACGGTGAGTGGGGTGGAAGCCACCATCCTCAGCGACTACGCGGAAACGTTCGGTGCGACGGTGGTGTGGATGCCCGGGGCCGAGAGCCAGCTCATCCTGGCGCTGGACGAGGGCGACCTCGACGTGGTGATGGGTGGGATTCGTTCCGACTCACCCTGGGCGGACAAGGCGGCCCTCACACGTCCCCACGCGCGCTCCCGGGGACCGGACGGGGCCGTGGAGGATCTCGTGTTCGCCTGCAGGCTGGGTGAGAACGCACTCCTCACCAGCCTTGAACGCTTCCTCGTCTCCGAAGGCCTGGAACCATGACGGCGCGTACCTTCAGCCGCTTCGACCTGCCCGCCCAGGAGTCCGAAGCACTTCGCAAGGCAGTCCGTCTCGAGTGGGTGACACTGGCCGTCGTGGCCGGGATCGTGGTCATCGTGGGCCTCACCGCGGGTTCGTCCCAGGCAATGCGGACGGCCTTCGCTGAGGACATGCTGAGCTTCCTCCCGCCTCTCGCCTTCCTCGTTGCGGTGCGCAGAGCACGCAAGCCGCCCGACGACAAGAACCCGTACGGGTTCCACCGCTCCGTCGCAGCAGGTCACCTGGTGGCTTCGTGTGCGTTGTTGGGGATGGGGTTGTGGTTGAGCACGGATGCGACGCTCGGCCTTGTCAAAGGGGACCGCCCGCCGATTGGGCTCATGTCCATCCTCGGTGTCACGTTCTGGTCCGGCTGGGCCATGATCGCCGCCATGGTGGTCACATCCATCCCGCCGATGATTCTCGGACGGATGAAACTGAAGTTGGCTGACCAACTGAATGACAAGGTGCTGGCTGCGGACGCAGACATGAACAAGGCGGACTGGTCCACGGGGCTGGCCACCATCGCGGGGGTGACAGGCATCGGCCTCGGCCTCTGGTGGGCAGACTCCGCCGCCGCACTGCTGGTGTCCGTGAGCATCCTGAAGGACGGCGGCCAGAACTTGCGGGATTCGATCAGGGACCTTCTGGATTCGCGTGCGACCACTGTGGACGGCAAGCATCCGCACCCCCTGATCGCGATGATGACGGCCATGGCTCATCGGGAGCCCTGGGTGGCCGACACCGCAGTGCGGATCCGCGACATGGGACACGTCTTCCACGCCGAGGTTTTCGTCGTGCCCAAGGACGGCCACGACCCGAGCATGGCCCAACTCGAGGCTCTCGCAACGCGATGTCGCCACCTGGACTGGAAGGTGCAGGACACCGTCGTGGTGCCGGTCCCGGCCTTGCCGGAGGGGCTCACGGGGGCGGCCGAGAGGCCGATCCTCACCCGGTGAGCGGCACCAACCCCCGGGAAAGCGGCCGAAGCACTCGTCGTCCCGTCCTGCGAATGTAAGGTCGGCCTCTCACGGTCACTTTCACGACACCCCCCCATGTTGAGGAGGCTACCCATGCCGACGACACCGAAAGTTCAGCCGCGGCCCCACGGCGTCCGTGCCGCATGATGGCCCGTGAAGCGGTCGTGGGAGTCGACATCGGCGGAACGATGATCCACTGCGTGCTGATGACGCCGGACGGAGAGGTACTGACGGCCAGATCCGTGGCCACCAGGACTGGCGGACGCGCCGTGCTGAGCCAGGTGCAGGCCTTGGTGGGTGAACTGCAACGTGATGCGTCCGTGGTTGTCACGGGGGTGGGCGTTGGAGCCACCGGGATCATCGAGCCGGTGACCGGACGGGTGCTCGTGTCCACCAGCGCGTTTCACGACTGGGTGGGGCATCGTTTGGCGGATGAGTTGAGTGCACTCCTCACCCCGCCCGTGACCGTGTCCAACGACGTGAGGGCCTTCCTCCTGGGTGAGATGCGCTGGGGTGCAATGCAGGACGCGCAGGACGTCCTGGGTGTGACGATCGGCACGGGAGTCGGCGGAGCCATAGCGCTGGGGGGACGGCTGATCACGGGGCGATCCAGCGGCGCCGGCGAGATCGGCCATACCCCCGGATACTCCGGCCATGTCTGCCCGTGTGGTGGGGTCGGCCACCTTGAAACCGTGGCGTCCGGCCCGTCCATCGGCCTGCGTTACGGGGAGCGCACCGGGATCCGGGGGGAGACGGGAGTGGGGGTGACACGTCGTGCACGGGCAGGCGACACCGATGCGCTCAACGTCATCCAGAACGCGGGGCGCGCCCTGGCTGATGCGATGCTCTCGGCCGTCACGCTGTTGGACGTCAACCACGTGGTGGTCGGTGGTGGTGTTGTCGGTGCCTGGGATCTGCTGGCACCGGTCGTCAGCGAGCGCATCGCCGCGAACCCACCCATCTCCGGGGACGTCCTCGTCGTGCGCCCCTCCATCGTCGCCTTTCCTGCCATGGGAGCTGCGACGCTGGCGTTGCGCCCGGATGGTGGCTCCGCTCGCGTGGTGACGCGCGGCTCGGGGGAGTCGCGGCGCCACTGGACCGGCGCGGCATGACCTATTCAACGATGAGCGGCACGAACACGTAGAGGCCGTGCTCGGTGACGTGGGTGCTGCTGCCCGTGCGCTCCACGCGTGTCATCACGCCGTTCACGGGGATGACCATGACGCCACCGTCAGCCAGTTGCTGCACCAGGGGGCGTGGAAGGTGGGTGGCCCCGGCGGAGACAAGGATCCTGTCAAAGGGTGCGCCCGCTGGCTCACCCAGCACTCCGGGCGTCGCCACCATCACCCGTGCCTGCGGCCAGGGCCCTGTGGCCGCGAGTGCTTCGCGTGCGCCAAGGGCGAGATGGGCGATCCGCTCGACGCCATGCACTGATCCCTCTGTGCCCACCATGTGGGCGAGCAGCGCCGTGGTCCAGCCTGATCCGGCACCAACATCAAGGACCCGTTGTCCCGGCTGCACGTCGAGGAGATCGAGCATCGCGGCCACGGTGCTGGGCTGGGAATTCGTCTGCCCATGACTCAGGGGCAGGGGCCGATCAGCGCGCCAGTGCCTGCGCATGGGTGGCGGCAGGAACTCGTCCCGCGGGACGGCTGCGAAGGCCGAGTGCACGGCCGGTCTCATTGGTCCTCCTCATCGAGTGCTCGTCATACGCCTCCAGCCTACGTGGGTTCTGCCGCGAGCCGGCTTCGCGGACGATGTTGCACGGGGGGTTGAGCTGTTCACTACAGTCGGGTGCATGCAGACAGTCAAAGGCGTCGTGGTCATGGCCAAGGGCGAGGCAGTACAGCTGACCAACATCCGTGTCCCGGACCCGGGTCCCGACGAGGCGGTGGTGAGGATTCAGGCGTGTGGCGTCTGCGCCACCGATGTGGCCTATCGAGACGGGGGCATCAACGACGAGTTCCCCTTCCTGCTCGGGCACGAGGCCTCCGGTGTGGTGGAGTCCGTCGGTGAAGGCGTCACCAACGTGGCACCCGGTGACTTCGTGGTGCTGAACTGGCGGGCGGTGTGCGGGGAGTGCCGTGCATGCCTGCGCGGCGAACCCCAGTACTGCTTCAACACCTTCAACGCGAGTCAGCAGATGACGCTGGAGGACGGTACACCGCTGACCCCGGCACTCGGCATCGGGGCGTTCGCCGACAAGACTCTGGTGCACTCCGGACAGTGCACGAAGGTGGACCCGGCGGCACGACCAGCGGCCGTGGGCCTCCTGGGGTGCGGTGTGATGGCCGGTCTGGGTGCCGCCATCAACACCGGTGGAGTCACCCGCGGCCAGAGCGTGGCCGTCATCGGATGCGGCGGCGTCGGTGCAGCTGCCATCGCCGGCGCGGTGCTGGCAGGCGCCAGCCGCGTCATCGCTGTCGATCTCGAGGACCGCAAGCTCGAGTGGGCCAAGGGTCTGGGCGCCACGCACACCATCAACTCGTCGTCGGGCGACGTCGTGGAGGCCATCCGGGAATTGACCGGTGGCTTCGGTGCGGACGTGGTGATCGACGCCGTCGGGATCCCGCAGACGTGGAAGCAGGCGTTCTACGCCCGCGACCTGGCAGGGACGGTTGTCCTGGTGGGTGTGCCACACCCCGACGCAACTGTGCCGGAGATCCCGCTGCTGGATGTGTTCGGCCATGGCGGTTCCCTGAAGTCCTCCTGGTACGGCGACTGCCTGCCGTCGCGGGACTTCCCAATGCTGGTGGACCTGTACCAACAGGGCCGTCTCGACCTCGACGCGTTCGTGAGCGAGGAGATCGGCCTCAGTGATGTGGAAGGAGCGTTTGAGAGAATGAGCAAGGGAGACGTTCTGCGATCGGTGGTGGTCTGGTGAACGCCATCACGCAGGCAGTGACCAAGGGCACGTTCAGCCTGGACGGGCAGACATTCGACGTTGAGAACAACGTGTGGATCGTCGGCGACAGCAAGGAAGTGGTGGTGATTGACGCGCCACACGACGTGGACACGATCCTGGCCGCCGTGGATGGCCGCTCCGTGAAAGCCATCATCTGCACTCACGCCCACGACGACCATGTCCGCGTGGCGCCGGAACTGTCGGACCGCACGGGTGCGCCGATCTGGCTGCACCCCGACGACGAGCCGGTGTGGGACCTGACGCATCCGAACCGGCGCTGGGACAAGGACCTTGCCGAAGGGCAGCAGTTCAACGTGGGCGGCATCGACATGTGGGTCATCCACACCCCCGGCCACGCGCCCGGGGCGATCTGCCTGTACGCGGCTGATCTCGGATGCCTCTTCTCAGGTGACACCCTGTTCAAGGGCGGCCCGGGAGCGACGGGGCGGTCCTTCAGCGACGAGGACCTGATCAAGGACTCCATCCGCCGGAAGCTGTTTGCGCTGCCGGATGAGACGGTGGTCCATACCGGCCATGGCCCGTCGACCACCATCGGTGCGGAGGCCGAGGCCCTCGGCCGCTGACGTCGCACTCGTACAACCTGATGAGCCCCGCGACATATTTGTCGCGGGGCTGATCAACACCTACAGGAGGCATTCCTACCGCGCTTGCGTGAAGCCACGCGGGGTCAGTGACGGGGCTGGGCGGTGACCTGCATCGACATGGTGTGGGAACCGCCGGCCGGCACCGTCACGGCGTTGTTCTGCACGTTGCCCACCTCAACGCAGACCATCCCTGACCATTCGTCGCCCGCCCAGCCCTGCAGGTTGTGGGCGCCCTCGGGGCCGGGGTTCCACACGACGGTGTTGGCGGCTCCCTGTGCGCGCAGCGTGAGGACACGGTCAGCGTCGGTGATGCTCACCTCGCCGGCACGGTCGTAGATGCGGTCGGTGTGTCCCTGGATCCGGAGACTGTCCGCGGAGTCCTTCCAGATGGCGCCGTCGGTGTAGTCGCGGTAGCGGGAATCCGCCAGGCCACCGATGACGACGTCGCGGATGTCCGAGACGGCGAAGTAGGTGTGGAACGCCTCGTCCAGCACGAAGCTGGTGGAGGGGGAGCCGATGGTGAGGGCAAGTTCCAGGGTGTCGCCGAACGTCACCTCGTGGCGAAACCAGATGTCGGCGGGGTAGTCGGAGGCTCCCGGCAGATCCGCCACTGCGGCACCGTCCAACTCCCAGACCAGGGTCGTTGCGTTGCTGGTGCTGGTTTCGTCGACGATGCGCCACGGCACCCAACGCACCAGCCCGTGCGGGCGGGGCACCAGGGCGTCGTCGTCACGCCCCTTGCCGAACCACGGCGCGCACAGAGGAATCCCTCCGTGGATCTCGTCACCCTCGCCCACCCGGGCGTCCCGGCTCAGGAACAGTACATCCGGCGCTCCGGTGGGTTGCCATGCGGTCACGGTCGCGCCCAGATCGAGCGCAGCTCCGTCGCAGGCGTCGTTGCTGATCGTGCGCAGTCCTGCAGAGCCCAGTTCACCGTGTGTTGCCATGGGTCAACGCTATCGACACCGGGCCGTGGGCGACACCGGGGCGCCACGCGCACGAGTAACATGTCGCCATGGCAGACGAAGCGGTGGAAACGGTCGAATTCGAAGTCCTCACCTGGGCCGAGCTGGGTGGGGTGACGGATCACCTGGCACGTCAGGTGGCTGACTCCGGTTTCCGCCCCGAGATCATCATCGCCATCGCGCGTGGCGGCCTCGTGATCGCGGGCAGCATGACATATGCACTGGACGTGAAACTTGTCGACGCCATCAACGTCGAGTTCTACGTCGACATCAACGAGACCCGGCCGGACCCCATCCTGCTGGCACCGATGCTGGACAGCGCCTCCATCGCCGACCAGAAGATCCTCGTGGTCGACGACGTCGCCGACTCGGGGCGCACCCTCGCGCTGGTACTGAAGCTCCTGAGGGGTTTCGGGGCCGACGTCCGCAGCGCAGTGCTCTACCACAAGCCCCGCAGCATCGTTACGCCGGACTTCTTCTGGCGCCACACCGACGCCTGGATCACGTTCCCGTGGTCCGCGAACCCGCCGATCGTCCGCAGGGGTGATCGTGGCTGAAGTCCGCAAGCACCACCCGGATGAGGATGACGGGATCGGCAAGCTCGTGCGAGATGCTCTGGGGGAGAAGGTCAGGCCGCACCAACCGGGCCGATCCCAGCAGCCTGCCGACCGGCAGCCGGAGCATCAGCCCACACCCGACGAGCCACATGCGGCGTCGCTGCCCTCGTGGCCATCGGACGGACCGGCGTTCAGCTTCCCGCCCAGCCGCGATAGGCTCGGTTCATGACTCTTGAATGGACTGATCTGGATTCGCGCGCCGTCGACGTTGCCCGCATCCTCGCCGTCGACGCCGTGGAGAAGGTGGGCAATGGCCACCCCGGGACCCCGGTGTCGCTGGCGCCGCTGGGGTACCTGCTGTACCAAAAGGTGATGAACCTCGACCCCACGGATGACATGTGGTTGGGACGTGATCGCTTCGTGCTGTCCGCCGGACACGCCTCGTTGACGCAGTACAACCAGTTGTACCTGGCCGGGCTCGACATGGAACTGGACGACATCAAGGCCCTGCGCACGTGGGGTTCCAAGACCCCCGGCCACCCCGAGTTCCACCACACCAAGTTCGTGGAGTGCACGACGGGCCCGCTCGGTGCCGGCGTCTCCAACGCCGTCGGCATGGCCATGGCCGCCCGCAAGGAACGCGGCCTGTACGACCCCGAGGCGGCGGCAGGGGAGTCTCCCTTCGACCGCACCATCTTCTGCATCGCCGGTGACGGGTGCATGCAGGAGGGCATCTCCAGCGAGGCGTCCTCGTTGGCCGCCACCCAGGACCTGGGCAACCTGATTCTGTTCTACGACGACAACCGCATCACCATCGAGGGCGGGACCAACATCTCGTTCACCGAGGATGTCTCGGCGCGCTACGCGGCCTACGGATGGCACGTGTCTCACGTGGACTGGACCAACGGCGGCACCGAGTACCACGAGGACATGGACGCCCTCCAGGCTGCCATTGACGAGGCCAAGAGCGTCACGGACAAGCCGTCGTTCATCAAGTTGACCACCGTCATCGGCTGGCCCCTGCCGAACAAGGCCGGTGACGAATCGGTGCACGGTTCGAAGATCGGTGCTGATGAGATCACCGCACTGAAGAAGGAACTCGGCTTCCCCGACCAGCCGTTCGCCTTCGACGAGAGCATCGTTGAGCGCACGCGCGCCAACGCCGCCGAGCGCGGCAAGGCCGCCCGCGATGCATGGGACAAGAAGTTCGCCTCCTGGCAGAAGGACAATCCCGAGCGCAATGCACTGCTGGAGCGTGTGCGGGCGGGCAAACTGCCCGAGGACCTGAGCCTTCCGGTGTTCGAGGAGGGCGAGATGTCGACCCGCAAGGCCTCCGGCGCGGTGCTGAGTGCCCTGGCCGACCAGCTTCCAGAACTGTGGGGCGGTTCCGCGGACCTTGCCGGCTCCAACAACACCACCATGGACGGTGAGCCGAGCTTCCTGCCGGCTTCCAGGCAGACCGACGGCTGGCGCGGCAACAAGTACGGTCGCACGCTGCACTTCGGCATTCGGGAGCACGCCATGGGCGGCATCGTGAACGGCATCACGCTGTCCGGCCTGACCCGAGCCTACGGTGGCACGTTCCTCACGTTCTCCGACTACATGCGTCCCGCAGTGCGACTGGCTGCGCTGATGGGCATCGGCAGCATCTTCGTCTGGACGCACGACTCCGTCGGCCTCGGCGGTGACGGCCCCACGCACCAGCCCGTCGAACAACTGGCCGCGCTACGGGCCATCCCCAACCTGGACGTCATTCGTCCGGCGGACGCGAACGAGACCTCCGTCGCCTGGGGGGAAATCCTGCGTCGCAGGAGCAACCCTGCCGGTCTCGTCCTCTCGCGCCAGGACCTGCGCACCATTGAGCGGGGTGGAAAGTATGCCTCTGCCGAAGGCCTTGCCAACGGTGCGTACGTGTTGAGCGAGGCTTCGGGGGACGTGCAGGTCATCCTGATCGCGACCGGATCCGAGGTGGAGGTGGCGCTGGACGCGCAGGACAATCTCGAAGCTTCCGGTGTGTCCACGCGTGTGGTCTCCATGCCGTGCCAGGAATGGTTCGACGCCATGGACGTCGAATACCGCGAGTCGGTCCTGCCCGCAGCCGTCACCGCGCGCGTGAGCGTGGAGGCGGGCATCGAAATGGGATGGACGAAGTACGTGGGTCCGGCCGGTGCATCGGTGTCGATCGAGCACTACGGCGCATCCGCTGACGGTGCCCTGTGTCTGGAGGAGTTCGGCTTCACCGGGAACCACGTGGCCGAGGTCGCCAAGAGCGTTCTCTGACGCGCGGCTGCAACACACTGAGGGGGTCCGCTGCGGCGGGCCCCCTTTTTTGTGCCCGGGGCAGTGCTCCGCCGGGACTCCGGCGCCGGGTACCGTGGTGGGATGGTTTTGCAAGGAATACTTGATTGTCTGACGTCCCGTGATGGCCGCGTCGTGCTGGAACTCGACCTGGCCCGTGGGTTGGTGGAGGTGCGGCCACGCAATCCACTGGCGGCCCTCCAACTCCTGAACGCAACGCACCTGGCCACGCTGCGCGCCCACCTGCAGCAGGCCGCACGTGATCAGCGCGTCGCCGGGCTCATCATCCACGCCGTCGACTGCGGGCAGACGATGTCCGTGATGGAGGAGATGGGCAGCCTCGTCGAGGAATTCGGCAGACACAAGCCGACTGTGGCGTGGTCCGAGTCCTACGGGGAGCTCGGAAACAGTCTTGCCTCCTTCATGCTGGCCACCGCGGCGCACAGGGTCTGGGTGCAGCCCACCGGCGACGTGGGCATCGGCGGTGCCGAGGTCACGATCCTGCTCGCCAAGGGCCTCCTGGAGAAGGCGGGGGTGGAGCCGCAGTTCGGGAAGCGGTGGGAGTACAAGACCGCCGCCGACCAGTTCGCCGCCGATGACGTCAGCGAAGCCAACCGCGAGATGATGACACGCCTCGGACAATCACTGGTCGAGGACGCCGTCGCCACCATCGCTCGGCGCCGCGGGATGGATGTGGCCCGCGTCTGGGAGGGCGTCAACAACTCACCCCTGACCCCGGAGAGGGCGCAGGAACTCGGACTCATCGACCGCCTCGGCTACCGCGACGAGGTCTACGCGGATGCGTTCGACCAATGGGACGGCGAGCCGGAAGACCTGCGCTTCGTCCACCGCTGGTCGGCCAAACCCACCCTGGCCAAGGTTCTGAAGCGCCGTACTGGCGGCAAGGTGGCCGTGGTGTCCGTGCGTGGTTCCATCGTGACCGGCAGGGGGGCCCCCAGTCCCATGGGTGGGGAGAACGTCGGCTCGGACGTCGTGGATGAGCAACTGCGTGCAGTGCTTCGCGACGACGACATCCGAGCGGTACTGCTGGAGATCAACAGCCCCGGGGGCTCGGCGGTGGCATCGGACTTCATGCGCCGCTCCGTCCTGCGCGTCCGCGAGTCAGGGCGCCCCGTCGTGGCACGCATGGGCTCAGTTGCGGCCTCGGGTGGATACTACGCAGCCATGGGTGCCGACGAGATCGTCGCCCAGGCCTCCACCCTGACCGGCTCCATCGGTGTCCTTGCGGGCAAGTTCGTCACGGCTGGGCTGTACGAGAAGCTGGGCCTCAAGCGCGAGTCGATCCGCATCGGTGCGAGGGCGGGGATGCTTTCCTCCGCCACGGAGTTCAGCGAACAGGACTGGGCCAAGCTTGACGAGAGCCTGGACCGCATCTACCGCACCTTCACCACCTTGGCGGCACACGACCGCGGCATGGAGGTGGAAGCGCTCGAGGCACTGGCCAGGGGACGAGTGTGGACGGGCTCCGACGCTGCGGCCAACGGTCTCGTGGACCACATCGGTGGCTGGCGACTGGCCTTCGAGCGGACCTGCGTGCTGGCTGGTTTGAACCCGGAGACGACGACGGTGACCCGTCTCTCCCACGTAGGTGCTCTGGAGCGTCTGCTGCCGGCCACCTCGAGCGAGTCCCGCTCAACCACATCGCTCCCGGTCACCGGCGCCACCGCCGACGATCTCCTGAAGAGGGCCGCCACGTGGCTGGGGCTGCCGGTCCAGGGGGCATTGAGCCTCCCTGGCCGCATTGACGTCGGCTGAGATCAGGACTTCTGGACCGTGAGGAACTCGCGGTCCAGGTCCTTCGGGATGAAGAACGCGTAGGCGGAGCCGGCCAACAGGATGACCCCACCAATGGCGAAGGCAGCCTCGAACGACCAGACGTCCAGCACCGCCCCTGCCACCAGCGGACCGAAGATGGATCCGAGATCCGTGACCATCGAAAAAGCTGCCACCGGCGCGCCACCCCGGCCCTGGGTGGCGTCGCCCACGGCTGCGGTGGGGGCGGTGCCCTGCATCGCTGCCCCCATCCCATAGACGCACAGCACCAGCACGAGCACCCAGATGCTGTGGGAGAACGGCATGGCGATGGCGGCGAGGCCGCACACGATGCCGGAGACGATCATGACGGGGCGCCGACCGATCCTGTCCGTGGCGTTGCCCGCGGGAATCAGCATGGCTGTTTGCGCCACAGCCGCGATGGCGAACGCGATGCCGGTCCAGTAGGTCTCCAGCAGCAGGGCCTCGGTGACGAACAGCGGGATGAAGGCGTTGCGCACCCCGAGCGACTGCCAGCCCTGACCCAGCGCGACCATGCAGGCTGCCTGGTAGCGGATGTCCCGGACCACCTCACGGAAGCGTCGGGGGGTGCGATGGTGCGTGGCCGTGGGAAGGACTGCCCGGGCCGGCAGCATCGTCACGGTGAAGCCCGCACACACCACCAGCATCACGGCATAGAAGTAGAACGGCGCCTGCAAGGAGATGCCGCTCAACAGGCCACCGAGTGCCGGACCCGTCATGTTGCCGAGGAGAAAACCCCCTTGGTACAGCCCTGAGGCGCGGCCACGCAGGTGCTCAGGTGACGTTGCCAGGAGGAGGTTGATGGCCGAGATCGTGAACGTTGCCGAGCCTATGCCTCCCAGCCCGCGGGCGATGAGCATCACCTCGAGGGTGGGGGCCAATGCTGTGGCAACCGTGGACACGGCCACGATCAGCACGCCGATGGTGATGGCGTTGCGCTCCCCGAGCAGGCGGCCGATACGTGGCGCGAACGGACTGGTCACCAGGCGCATGGCCGCGAAGAGGCTGACAACCAGCCCCAGCTGGAAGTTCGTGGCATCGAAGGTCTTCGCGAACGGGGTGAGGACTGGGATCACCACACCGAAGCCGATGGCCACCAGCAGGGCAGTGACGGACAGCACCCAGGTGGTCCGTGGCAGTCCGCTTGCATTCAGACGGGTCTTCAGCGACAAGTGAATCCAACCTCGTGTCGGGTGGGCGGGGGGGAGACGGCTCTCGATACTATCCGCGGGGTGTGACACGAGGGCATTCGGCTCAATCGCCCGCCTTACGTACGATTGGGCGCGGCGGGCACTCGAGTGCGCCACCAACGAAGGAGTTTCTGAATTGAGCACGAAGAAGACGACAGGTCGCCGCCACCGCACATGGTGGCTCGCTGGCATCCTGGGATTGCTCGTCGTGCTCGGGGGTGCCTGGGTGTGGGCGCATTACGCTGCTGGTGACCAGGTCCCAGCCAACGCATCCGTCGAGGGCGTGGCCATTGGTGGCCTCAGCATTGACGAGGCGGAGCAGAAGCTGCGGGACGAACTCGAGCCCACGTACGCCGCCGACGTCACGGTCAAGGCAGAGGATGACGACAGCATCACGCTCAAACCCCTCGACAGTGGCCTGTCTCTGGACCATGCCGCAGCGGTGAGGGCAGCGGGTGGCGGATCCAGCTGGAACCCCCTCGAGATCTGGCGCACCTACACCGGCGGCGCCGACACAGACCTCCCGAAGAGCGTTGACACCGAACGTGTGTCCGCCGTGCTCACGGAGAACGCCGACGCGTTCACCCACGAGTCGACGGACGCCACGCTGGGCTACAGCGACGGCGAGATCGCGCGCACCGACGGCACCCCCGCCACCCAGCTCAACGTGGACGAGACCACCACTGCGGTCACCGATGCCTTCGAACAGGGTGCGACGGAGGCCGTCGCAACCGTGACGGAGACTCCTCCAGCGGTCACCACCGCCATGGTCGACGATGCAGTCAAGGCGTACGCCGAGCCTGCGATCTCCGCACCTGTCACGATCACGGTCCCCGACGACAGCTTCGAGATCACACCGGCGCAGGTGGCGGCCGTCACCACGTTCGAGGTGGAGGGCGACAAACTGGTGCCCCGCACCGACGCCGATGCGCTGATGGAGCTGACCGCGAAGTCCCAGAAGGATCTGGAGCTGAAGGAGACCAAGGACGCGTCCTACACGATGGTCGACGGCGCCATCGCGGTTGTCCCGGCGGTCGACGGCGAGACCATAGACGCCAAGCAGCTGGCTGCCGCACTGCAGGGCGCCGCAGTCAAGAGTGGGGACGATCGCACCGCCGCACTCGAGGTCACCAAGAAGCCCGCGGAGTTCACCACCGCGCAGGCCGAGAAGCTGAAGCCAGTGGAGGTCATCGGCGAATTCACCACCAAGTTCCCGCACGCCGCGTACCGCAACACCAACCTCAGCAAGGCGGCCTCCAGCGTGAACGGCACCGTCCTGTTCCCCGACGAGGTGTTCAGCCTGAACGACACACTCGGCGAGCGCACCGCCAAGAACGGCTACGTGGACGGCTACGTCATCAACGGCGGCGTCCTCGTGAAGGAACCGGGCGGCGGTATCTCCCAGAGTTCGACGACGCTGTTCAACGCCGCATTCTTTGCCGGCTACGAGGACGTGGAGCACAAGCCACACTCGCTTTACTTCAACCGGTACCCGGCCGGCCGCGAGGCCACCATCTACTACGGCAAGCTGGACATGCGCTTCCGCAACAACACGGAGTACCCCGCCTACATCCAGGGTTCCGTCAGCAAGTCGGCGCCAGGTAAGCAGGGGACCATCACCTTCAAAATCTGGTCCACCAAGACATGGGACAAGGTGGAGTCCACCAAGCTGGTGCAGTCCGATTACTACACCGGAACCACGCGTACCCTCAAGGGGCCGAACTGCGAACCGCAGGCGCCCATCAAAGGTTTCTCGGTGAGCTGGAAGCGACTGTTCTACAAGGACGGCGCTGTGGCAAAGTCGGAGGACTGGTTCTGGAAGTACTCCGCCGGTGACCGGATCGTCTGCGAGTAGCCGCGACCGCTAAGCTGATCGACAAGTGGAGAAGGAGTTACAACTGTGACCTACATCATCAGTTTGCCCTGTGTGGACATCAAGGATCGTGCTTGCGTCGAGGAGTGTCCCGTCGACTGCATCTATGAGGGTGACCGGATGCTCTACATCCACCCCGAGGAATGCGTGGACTGTGGAGCTTGTGAACCGGTGTGCCCCGTCGAGGCCATCTACTACGAGGACGACGTCCCGGCGGAAGAGGCACAGTTCTACGACGTGAACGTGCAATTCTTCGACGAGATCGGCTCGCCCGGCGGTGCCGCGAAGCTCGGCCCCATCCCCGGTGACCATCCCATCGTCGCTGCACTGCCGCCACAGGAACAGTGATGTCGCTGGCCCGCAGCCTGCCGGATTTCCCCTGGGACACCCTGGCAGGCGCCCGCCAGCGCGCCATGGACCATCCCGACGGGGTTGTCGACCTGTCCGTCGGCACCCCTGTCGACCCCACGCCGGACCTCGCGCGCAAAGCCCTGGCCGCGGCCTCCGACGCCCACGGATACCCCACGGTGTGGGGTGCGCCAGCCACCCGTCGCGCCATCATCGACTACCTCACGCAGCGCTGGCACTCCGTCGCCCTCGTGGACGAGTGCGTCATGCCGGTGATCGGCACCAAGGAACTTGTGGGCTGGTTACCGACGCTCATGGGGCTGGGGGAGGAGGACTCCGTCGTCTTCCCCGAGTGCGCCTACCCCACGTACGCCGTGGGTGCGCAGGTTGCAGGGGCACGCCTCGCCCCGCTGGACGACCCGTCCCTGGTTCCCGACGACGCGCGGCTCTTGTGGATCAATTCACCGGCCAACCCGTCGGGCCGGATGCTGGGTCTCGAGGAACTTCGTGCCTGGGTGCGCGCTGCGCGGCGCCATGGTGCAGTCCTGGCCAGCGACGAGTGCTACGGCGAGTTCGCCTGGGACGCAGAGCCGATCAGTGTGCTGGATCCGCGCGTCAATGACGGCGACCTCACCGGACTGCTGGCCGTGCACTCCATCTCGAAGCGGTCCAACGCCGCTGGCTACCGCGGCGGTTTCGTGGCCGGTGACCCGTCCGTCGTGGCTGACCTCATCGGCGCCCGTAAACATCTGGGAATGATGCTGCCCGCGCCCATCCAGGCTGCCATGGCTGCCCTGCTGGGTGACCAGGAGCACGTCGAGCAGCAGCGGGAACGCTACCTGTCACGCCGGAGCATGCTGCGGCCCGCTCTGGAGGATGCCGGTTTCCGGATCGACCACTCCGAGGGCGCCCTCTACCTCTGGGCCAGCAGGGACGAGCCCTGTCGCGACACCATCGATTGGCTCGCCGAGCGTGGCATCCTCGCGGCGCCGGGCGATTTCTACGGCGAGGCGTCCGACCGGCACGTGAGGATCGCGCTGACAGCATCCGACGAACGGATCGCTACCGCGGCTAGCCGGCTTCGCGCAGCGTGAGCGTGGCTTCACCCGAAGCCAGCGGTGTCCGGGCTTTGTGCCACGTGGCGTTGGTGCCCTGTTCCCACACCTGACCGACCACCTGTGCCGAGCTGATTCCCCCTGCTCGGGTGTGCGCCAGCGCCAGCTGGGTGGCGGCCCATACTGAGGTGTCATCGGAGGACGTGAGGGTGGCGATGTTGCCCTCTACCGCAACCTCGACGCCCGGGACCACGGCGACGACTGCCTCGAAGGCGCCAGCATTGCCGACGTCCTCGCTGCTGTCGTAGCACGCCAGGCTCGCGGGTCGCGTTCCCCGCAGGGCTCCGGCCAATGCCACGGCATTCGCCTCGTGCTTGCGGTACGCCTCGGGGAAGCCGCTGCGCTGCACCTTCTGGGCCATGGCGGTGACGTCGACGCTTTCCCAGTTGTCGAACTTCACGAGTTCCTCGTAGAACCGTGCCGAGGAGTACCACGGGTCCATGATCTCGGCCTCGGTGCCCCATCCGTAGCTGGGTCGCTGCTGGAACAGTCCCACGGAGTCACGGTCGCCGTAGTCAAGGTTCCGCAACCCGGACTCCTGCCACGCCGTGGCGAGAGCAACGATTGCTGCCCGTTCCGGCAGGCCTGCCTTGAAGGAGGCAGCGACGATGACGGCGGCGTTGCCCGCCTGCTCATGGGTGATCATGAGGCGATCGGCACCCTCCTGCGTGACGTAGCAGCGCTCAGCGACGAAGCCGTCCACGACACTCCGGTAGCCCTTCCAGGCGCCAAAGCCGGCCGCCCCGATGAGGACGACGACCACCAGCGTCCAGACCGTGGATCTGCGCATCAGTTGGCGTGCAGGTCCGCGTTGAGCGCGATGCCCTCACCATGCCTGGCACGGGCGACGACGCGGCCGGTCGTGGAGTCACGCAGGAAGAGCAGATCATTGAGTCCGGACAGCTCACGCGCCTTCACGACTTTGCCGTCGTGCAGTGTCACCTTTGTTCCAGCGGTGACATACAGGCCCGCCTCGACGACGCAGTCGTCACCGAGCGAGATGCCGATGCCGGACTGGGCGCCGAGCAGGCAGCGCTCCCCGATGCGGATGACTTGCTGGCCGCCCCCGGAGAGTGTGCCCATGATGGAGGCGCCGCCGCCGACGTCGGAGCCGTCGCCCACCACCACGCCTGCGGAGATCCGACCCTCCACCATGGAGGTTCCCAGGGTGCCGGCGTTGAAGTTCACGAAACCCTCGTGCATGACGGTGGTGCCGTGGGCCAGGTGCGCACCCAGCCGGACGCGGTCAGCGTCGGCGATCCGCACGCCGGTGGGCGTGACGTAGTCAATCATGCGGGGGAACTTGTCGAGGCTGTAGACGATGAGATATTCGCCACGGGCGCGCAGCAGGGCGCGGACCCGGTTGACGTCCTCGAGGCGAACGGGGCCGCGGCTGGTCCAAGCGTTGTTGGGGAGCTTGCCGAAGATGCCGTCCAGGTTCAGTCCGTGCGGCTGCACGAGGCGAGAGCTCAGCAGGTGCAGACGCAGGTATGCGTCCTCCACACCGAGTGGCGGCTCGTCCAGGGA
Organism: Propionibacteriales bacterium; assembly: GCA_038242845.1. Lineage (GTDB taxonomy): Bacteria > Actinomycetota > Actinomycetes > Propionibacteriales > Propionibacteriaceae > Arachnia. The sequence goes on from JBBSRQ010000025.1 coordinate 24,492, forward strand.
GACGGTTGTGCGCACCACCTTGGTCTCGACCTGGCGCATGTCGTCGTCGTACTGCGCCTCGACGAGGGCCGCGGGTGCGTCGTCGGTGACTTCGCTCCCCAGGGCGGGATGGGGGTACCAGGTGTCGAGAACGGCGCCGGTGCTGTGGACGGTGGCGAGGCCCCACGCCCACGCCGTGCGGGTGGTGTCTGTCATGCCGGTCAGTCTAATGGCGGGCAGCGACACCGGCCACGCGGCCTGCACCGGGGGCGCGGAGAACCCACTTTGCCTCGTTCTGTCCGGCTCAGGCGGAAGAGTGGATCAGTGGTGGGGCGCCGGGCATGGCCGTCGGGTTTCGTGGGGTGATCTCGTCGGGTCCGGGTGGCCATGCCGTGGTCAGGGAGGGTGGATCTGTTCGGGTTGTGAATCGGGTGGTCCTGTTGGGTGCTGTGATGACCGATCTGCCGGTGTCGATGTCGATGTGGATCACCCAGCGATCGGCGGCGCGGGTGTAGCGGTCTGGCTCCACGAGTTTGTGGTGGTGGGGGCAGAGGAGGACGAGGTTGTGCAGGGCGGTGGAGCCGCCGGCCCACCAGGGCTGGAGGTGGTGGGCTTCGCAGGCTG
>JBBSRQ010000026.1:0-24248 GCA_038242845.1 Propionibacteriales bacterium
CGGCAGCCTTCAGTACCTCACCGACGGGCAGCTCATCGGTCTCGACCACCCAGCGGATTGCTTGTGGTTCCCCGGTGACGGCCTCGGGGATGAATGGGTTTCCTCATGCCAGCGCTCCCCCTGCGAGTTTGGCGAACCACGCCATGATCCAGGCGAGGCCGCCCATGTAGACGAAGGCTATGACTAGCCACTTCCAGGTGCCCGTCTCCCGGCGCATGACACCCAAGGGTGGACATGCACTGCAGGGCGTAGACGAAGAACACCAGCAGTGCGGCGATGGTGGACGGTGTGAACACCTTCTCGCCGACGTGCGCGCCGTCGGTATGCGTCATGGTTGTCAGCGCCGCCACCGGATCCGCCGGATCCTGGGCTGCTGCTACACAGCGGGTGCAGGAGGACGCCGTCGATGCGGCTGGTCCGTTTGTCGGAACCGGGGGCGCGGAAGGATGCGGTTCTGAGCACCGATGTGGCCCAGTCGACCACGCCCGACTTGTCGGTGGGCAGGGGGCACCATCGGACGCTTCCACGACGACACATCGGCCATGGCCTCGGACAGGCTCGCGACGCCGCGTCTGTCGCCGGCGATGACGGGGATGGCCCGGACACCAACGGCCCGGGACAGCGCCTCGACGTCCAGCGAGCCCCCGCGTCGCGCCAGTTCGTCGGTGAAAGTAAGGACGGCCGTCACGGGATGGGGCAGTTGTTGCACCTGGGCGAGCAGTCCCAAGGAGCGGCGGAGGTTGGTGGAATCAAGCAGCACCACGAGTCCGTCGACCTGCTCGTCACCGCTGGCGCCGGACTCCAGGACGCCAGCCACCACCTGCTCGTCGGGGCTGATGGGGTCCAGCGAATACGTGCCGGGGAGGTCCTCGATGGTGACGTGGGCACCGCCGTCGAGATTGTGGATGCCCTCGTAGCGGGCGACCGTGACGCCGGGGTAGTTCCCGGTTTTGGCGCGCAGACCGGTCAGGGAGTTGAACAGTGTGGTCTTGCCCGCGTGGGGGCTGTCGACCAGCGCGAACCGTTGTGCCGTGCCGGTCCTCGTGGGGGGCTCGGCGTGGCAGCTCACTGCTGCTCCACCAGGATCCTGCTCGCCTCGCTCTTGCGCAGGACGATCTGACAACCGCCGATGCTGAACACCAGCGGATCACGCATGGGAGCCTTGCGCACCAGGGCCGCGAGTTCGCCGGGTGTGAACCCGAGGTCGAAGAGGCGGCGGGCGATCTGGTCATCGCTGGTGAAGCCGACAATCTTCGCCGGGCAGGAACAACCCAGCTCGGCCAGGCTGCACGTCCGTGCCTCCCCACCTGCAACCACGCACTGGCGCTGTCCCACGTGCTCCGCATGTGTCATGAAAAAAAGTTTGCACAGCCTAACCTGTGCCACATACGAGGGGTCACGTTGGCGAAATCCACTCCGCGGCCAAGCTGTTTGCAGACCGCACCTAAAATTTCGCCATGGCGCACGCGACGAAGAACACGGCCGGGGTCTGGGGACTGGCCGCGGCCCTCGTCGGAGTACTCGCAGGACAGATCACCTCCATTTTCACAGGACCGTCGTCATCCCCCATGGACGCCGTCGGCAGTTTCGTGATCGACCGCACCCCGCCCGCCGTCAAGGAATGGGCCGTGGCCACCTTCGGCACCGGCGACAAGGCCTTCCTGCTCGTGGTCATCGCCATGGCAGTGGCAGCCCTCGGCTGGCTGGCAGGAGTCCTGCAGCGCCGGACCGGTTGGGCCGGCGCCGTGCTGCTCGCCGCACTGGGTCTCGGATCAGGTGTGATCGCCGCCACCCGCGCCTCCTCGTCACCCACCAGCCTCATCCCCGGTATGGTCGCGGCGCTGGTGGCCGTCTGGGTGCTGCGCTGGGGCGTCGGACGGCTGCGCGAACTCGACGCTGCTGCCAACGCCAACACCGAGGACCCCAATCGCCGCCTGTTCATGCTCGGGGGTGCAGGAGTGGCCCTCGGTGGCCTCGGACTCGGCGTCGTGGAGGGCGCGGTGCGCCCCGCCGCCGTCGGCCGGCCACCCATCGCCCTTCCGACGCCTGCCGCCACCTCGACGCTCCCTCCGGGGCTGGAGACGCAGATCAGCGGCCTGACTCCCCTGCGCACACCCATCGATGACTTCTACCGCATCGACATTGCGCTGAGCGTCCCCCGCCGTGAGGCCAAGGACTGGGAACTGGTCATCGACGGCATGGTCCGCAACCCGTTCACCATCACCTTTGACGAGTTGCTCGCCATGCCGATGGTGGAGCGCGACGTCACCCTGACCTGCGTCAGCAATCCCATCGGCGGGCCATACGTCGGCAGCACCCGCTGGCAGGGGGTGCTGGTGGCCGACATCATCCGTCGCGCCGACCCGGAGGCCCGGGCCGAGCAGGTGCTGAGCTCCGGCGCGGACGGCTTCTCCGCCTCCACACCGTTGGATGTGATGCTCGACGGCCGGGACGCCATGATCGCCGTCGCCATGGACGGGGAACCACTCACCCGGGTGCACGGCTTCCCCGCACGTCTCCTGACTCCCGGCCTGTACGGGTACGTCGGTGCCACCAAATGGTTGGAGAAGCTGACGCTCACCACGTACGACGAAGCCCAGGCCTACTGGACCAAGCGCGGCTGGGGCGAACAGGGGCCCGTCAAGACCGCCACCCGCATCGACGTGCCCGGCAACCAACTGGGCGCGGGTGAGACGCAGATCGCGGGCATCGCCTGGGCCACGCACCGCGGGATCAGCAAGGTGGAGGTCCGGATCGACGACGGCCCGTGGCAGGAGGCCACGCTCGGCGAGGACGTCGACAAGGACTACTGGCGCCAGTGGCACCTGAAATGGCAGGCCGAGTCCGGAACGCACCAGATCACCGCCCGCGCCTTTGATGGAGCCGGCGAGGTCCAGACTGACGCCGTCCAGGATGTGTTGCCGGACGGCCCGACGGGATACCACGTGCGAACCGTTCGTGTGAACTGAGCGTTTCGCTCCCTCGCACCGGGTGTACGGGTCCGTCGACAGTACTTTCCTCGTCATGTCCAGACCTTTGTCCTCGCGCATCGCCGCGCTCGGAGCCACCCTCGCTCTCGCCCTCACGCTGACGGCGCCGGCGGCCCGCGAAGCGCTCGCCGACGAGCGTGCCCTCAGCGGTGCCGGCCTCACCGCCACCGTCCCCGAAGTCCAGTCCTTCACCTCCAGCAGCGGGGACTCGTTCTTGCTCACCCCCGCCACCCGCATCATCGTGGGCGACGACGCCCTTGCTGACGAGGCCGCCCTGCTGGCCGACGAACTCGTGGCCCTCGACGTCGAACATGATCTCGGGATGGGCCACATTCCCGACATCGTCACGGACAAGGACCCTGCGGCCGGCGACATCGTCCTGTCCATCGGCGCCGTCACCGGCACCACGTCACAGGAGGCCCACACCGTCGCGATCGACGGCCACGCGACGGTCACCGGCGGCAACGACACCGCGGTGTTCCTCGGCACGCGAACCCTCCTACAGTCGTTGAGCAACGCAGGTGGCGCCGAGGCCGGGCTCGTCAGGGACTGGCCGGACACCGACATCCGCTCATTGCACGTGGACGCGGCTCGCAAGTACTACTCGCCCGACTGGTTCGCGGAGCAGATCCGGCAGATGTCGTGGATCAAGCTGAACCAGTTGCAGTATCACTTCTCCGAGAACGAGGGATACCGGCTGGAGTCGACGACGCATCCGGAAATCGTGTCCGCGGAATACCTCACCAAGGATGAGCTCGCCGACATCATCGACCTGGCGGCCAGGCACCACATCGAGGTGGTCCCCGCTCTCGACCTGCCCGGTCACATGCAGCAGGCTCTCAAGGCACACACGGCGTGGCGTGCATCACAGACACCCGAGGGGCAGAACATCCTCGACTACTCGAAGCCGGAGGTCCGGAAGTTCGTCACCGACCTCATCGACGAGTACGCACCGCTGTTCCCGTCGACCTCCTGGCACCTCGGCGGAGATGAGGTGTTCGACCTTTACGCCACCACCCCATCGGCCAGCGCTTCCCGACGCTGAATGCCTACGCCACGTCCGAGGTGGGTGCCTCAGCCACCGTGATGGACGGCTACGCGCACGACTCGACACCGTCGCCGAATACCTGAACGGCAAGGGCAAGGTCCACGTCCGTGCCTGGAACGACGCCCTCTACACGCCCGGCACCACCGTCGCCCTCAACAGCAACGTCGACGTGGCCTACTGGACCCGCTGGCATGGCTCGTTCCCGACGGTGAAGACCATCAAGGACAACGGACACCGCCTCATCAACTTCAACGACGCCTACTTCTACTACGTGCTGGCCAGGCCGGGCGGTGCGTACTCCACCAAGCCGTCGCCGCAGAAGATCTGGAACGAGTGGAAGCCGGGTGTCTTCCCCAGGGCTGCCGGTGCCGCGCAGAACCTACCCACCGACGATCCATCGCTTGCCGGTGCGTCGTTTGCCATCTGGTCCGATTTCGCCGAGATGGAAACGCAGGCCCAGGTAGCCGCCGGCATCAAGCAGCCGTTGCGCGCCATGGCCGGCCGGTCTTGGAAGGCCGAGTCCACGGCACCCTGGGAGGTGTTCAACGCGAACTCCCAGCGCATCGGCGATGCGCCCGCCCCGTCGCCCCTGGTGGAGCCCGTGCTCGACCTGACGCTCACGGCCGACCCAACGGGCACGGTGGACGCGGGCACCACACAGGATTGGAGTCTCCGCGTCGAAAACGACGGTGAGACCTCCCCCAACGCCTCCGTCAGCACTGACCTGTCCCAGCTTCTGGCTGTCGCCACCCATGGCACCGCCACCACCACCGTCGTCGATGCCAACGGCTCCGCCGTCGCGGCGTCGGGGAAAAATGTTGCACTGAACCGCCCGGTCACCTCATCCGGCCAGGAGGTCGCCGGCCAGTGGGTCCGGACCAAGCTGTCGACGGCGACTCCGGCACCCGTTACTCGTCCAACACCTCGGACACCGCCTGGATTGCCGTCGAGTTGGCGAAGCCGACTGTCGTGCACCACGTGAGGATCGACTGGGAACTCGCCGCAGCCCGCTACACGCTGCAAGTCTCCAACGACGGCACCACCTGGACCGACGCAACCCCCGAGCGTGCTGCCACCCCCAACACAGTGAGCGTCATGGAACTGAACACCACCGAAGCCGTGAGGTTCGTGCGGATGCAGACGATCGAACGCAGTCCTGCCCAGAACGGCCAGAGATACGGCGTCTCCATCAAGGAACTCGAGGTCTGGGACGGTCCCGTGGAGGGTGTCACGTTCGAGGACGCCGTTTTCAACGGCACGTCTCTGCAGTGGATGGGCTCGCTCCCCGTGGACCATTCCTTGGTGATCACCTTCAGGAACACGCTCAACGACGATGCAGCACCGGGAACCAGCTGGACAGTCACGTCACAAGTGGATTCCCCCTACTTCCCGTCCATCGACACGGCGGAGGTGTCAGGCAAGATCGCGGGCACATCCCCGTCGCCCACGCCGTCGGCATCGGCGTCGCCGACCCCGAGCCCCAGCCCGTCCGCGTCCGAATCTCCGTCCGTGACCCCAAGCACCAGCGCGTCGGCGTCGTCTTCGCCGAAGCCTTCGGTGAGCCCGTCTGCCACACGGTCGGCCACGACCAAGCCCAGTACCCCGACCCCAACCCCGACGCCGACGCCGACGGCGGGGCCGAGCGACGTCTACACGACTCCCGGCTTCCACATCATCAATGGCCGCCAGTGGTACACGAGCTGTGAGAAGTACTCGCAGACGGTCCGCTGCCGCACCAACATCTGGTCCACCCAAGTGGAGTACAGGGCCGGCAAGTACGTCAAGGACACGGGCTGGCACTTCAACAACCTCATCTACATGCCGCAGATGACGCGTGCACAGTGGGGCAACAACCCGCTCGCCACCACGGGTGGGTTCGTCTCCGCGGGACGCCAATGGCGCACCGAGTGCGACACCCCGGCCACCGGTCGCGGTGCGTGCCGCAGCTACATCTGGAGCAAGCAGGTGTTCGCCACACAGCAGGCCAACGCACCTGGAACTACGGACTCCAGCAGGACTGGGTCTTCAACAACATCGTGCTGTTCAGAACCAACTGACCAACACGAAGCGAAGGGCCCGGCATCACGCCGGGCCCTTGTGCGTTTTGCAGATCTCATCCTTCGATACACCTGGCTCCTTCGTCGCGCAGGCTACTCAGGACACGACGAGTCCGTTCCCTGAGTGGCGGCCGGTGAGGAACGAGCCTGCCGCATATCGAAGGGCCCGTGACGTACCGGAGTCGCGAGGCAGATGATGACGCCCACGCCGCAGATGGCGGCGAGCACCCAGAACACCGGCGTCGGGTCCGTCGGGAAGGCTGCGGCGAGGAGACCACCGACAATTGGCCCCGCCACGCCTCCCAGCCTCCCGAACCCTGCGCACCAGGCCACCGCTGCTCCCCGCATCGACGTCGGGTAATAGTTCGCGACGAAACCGTAGATCAGCGTCTGCGTTCCCGACGTCCCCATACCCACCACCCCGATCACCACGAGGAGCAGACCGATCATGTCCGGGCTGTCGGTGGCAGTCACCAGCAGGATCCCGAGGCCACCGATGGAGAAGAAGCCGGCGATGACTGGCTTGGCGCCCCACCTGTCCGCCAGCGTGGAGCCGAAGAGTCCACCCGCCACTGCACCCAGGTTGAGCGCCAGCAGCAGAGCCAGCGATGCCCGCGACCCGAGCAACGATCCGGTGAGCTGCGGTAGCCACGTGTTGAGCGAGTACACCAGCAGCAACCCCGTGGCACTGAGCAGGCCCAGCAGGAGGGTCGGCAACAGGAACCGTCGTCCCATGATCCCGGCGAACCCCACCCGCTCCTCAGCATGCTCCGATTGCAGAGCGGCCACGCGACGTCGTGTCCGGGACTCCAGCCACGCCGGGGATTCCGGCAGTCTGAACCAGGCGACGGGCAGCAACGTCACAAGGGGCAACGCCCCCAGCCAGAACAGGCCGCGCCACCCCATCGGCTCCAGCAACACAATGGCGGCGAGTGCCGACAGCGTGGAACCGAGTGGCACACCGCTGTAGACGACGGCGTTGGCAAGGTTCTTGCGACCCCTGGGAGCGAACTCCGACACCACGGCCGCGGTGGTGGCCACCAACGCCCCGATGCCCAGTCCCGTCACGAAGCGGAGGGTGCCGAACATGACGGCGCTCGTCGACATGGCAGTCAGGCCCATCCCCACGGACAGCCAGGTGATGGACACCAGCATCGGCCGACGGCGCCCCACCCGGTCCCCCACTGCACCCACGAGCAACGCACCAACGAGGACACCGAACAGCGCGGAACTGCCCAGCACCCCGCCCAACGCCGCAGCCTCGCCGATGGCCGCCCTCATGGCCGGGGTCAGCGCGCCGGGATCAACACCCACCGAAGCCACGAACGCGCTCTGGCTCTCGAGCGAGAGCGCGTTGTGGATGAGCCCGCCGGGCTTGCGGAACTCAGGCATGACGGCACCATAGACGACGAGGTCGTAGCCGTCGAAGACCAGCCCCGACAGCGTGATGCCCAGCACCCACCACAGGGAGGCGTGCCGGCGCACCGTGGGGGTGGCGGATGGCCCAACGGAAAATGTCACGGTCAGAGGGTGCCACAGGTGCGGCTGCCGACGGTCGGTGCCCAGAACAAACTGCATCGATCGGGCGATACCGCTGGCCACCCGTGCGTATTAATATTTGACAATGACGCTACTGCCGGATCTGCCGTTCTGGGCGGAGGTGATGGTCTTTCTCGCAAGTGCCGCAATCATCTGGGTGGCGGGCATCTGGTTGTCCAAGTACACCGACGTGCTGTCCAGCCGACTCCACCTGGGTCAGGCGTTGGGCGGCCTCATACTTTTGGCGGTGGCGACCAACCTGCCCGAGATCGCCATCACCTGGAGCGCAGCCGCCAGCGGGCACGTCGACGTCGCCGTGAGTAACATCCTGGGGGGTATCGCCATCCAGACCGTGGTGCTGGTGGCGCTCGACGGCTTCGGTGTCCGGGAGAAGCGACCCCTCACCTATCAGGCGGCCAGCCTGACACTGGTCATCGAGGGCGCGGTGGTGCTCGCCGTCCTTGCCGTCGTGGTGATGGGAACCCAACTGCCCGAGGGCCTGGTGTTGTTCCGTCTCTCCCCCGACGTCGTGATCATCGCCGTCGTCTGGGTGGCCGGGTTGGTGCTGACCCAGCGGGCCGCCAAGCACCTTCCATGGAAAGGCAACGGAGAGGCACCGGACAGCCAGAGCAAACCACGCGGGCATTCAACACACGCGACCGAGGCCCGGGCCGCACAGCAGGGGACGAGCACCGCCAAGGCGGTTGTGGTGTTCAGCGTCGCCGCCCTGGCCACTCTGGTGGCCGGGATCCTGGCCGAGGAGAGCGGAACTGCGGCCGCCGACCACATCGGCCTCTCCGGGGTGCTGTTCGGCGCGACAGTGCTGGCCGCTGCTACCTCCCTGCCCGAACTCAGCACTGGGCTGACGTCCACCAGGGCAGGTGACTACAAGTTGGCCTTCGGGGACATCTTCGGCGGCAACGCGTTCCTGCCCGTGTTGTTCCTGCTGGCGGTGCTGGTCTCCGGCAAGTCAGTACTGCCCCACGCGCATGCGTCGGACATCTACCTCACCGGCCTCGGCGCATTGCTCACGGTCGTCTACATAGCCGGTCTGCTGTTCCGACCGGCAAAGCAGCATGCCGGGCTCGGCATCGACAGCATCGCCGTCCTGGTGCTCTATCTCATCGGGGTGGGCGGGTTGGTCGCACTGGCTGGCTGACCCGGTTCCCGCCCGTCCCGACGACCCCACTAGCTGGCGACGACTCTTTCCTTGTCCTCTGAGGACACCTTGCGCGGCGCCTCTATCGCTAGATACACCACGAAGCCAACGAGAAGGCCGACTACGGCATCGGAGAGCACCGGAACGAACAGGTGCACGGCCAGGGCAACGAGGGCGCCCGCACCCCAGGCGATGAAGGCCGTCGACCGCATCTTGCGCTGGGGACGGTTCTTCAATCGCTTGGCGAGAACGATCTGGTCGGCGATGAGAATGGCACCCAGCGGAGGAACGATCACGCCGAGCAGCACGAGCCAGCTGACGTAGTAGTGCCATGCTCCGAGAACTGCTGCTGCAAGGCCCATGGCGCCAAGAATGAGTGTGAGCAACCGCATCTTCGAGCGCGCGATGTGTGACCAGCTCAACGCCCCGTTGTAGAGGCAATGGGTGCACACGGATCCGAGGTTGATGATGACGAAGACGACGACCAGTGCGTTCAACAACCAGTTGTTGGGTCCCGTGAGGATCGGGGTGAAGTCGCCGCCGTTGACCGACGCATTCGCGATAAGCCCGGCTGCGACGGCGACGCCGCCGCCGATCTGTGCGACGAGGCTCGCGAACGGGAACGCCGTCGCCGTCGCAATCACGCCCTGTCGGCCGTTCTTCGACCAGCGGGTGAAGTCGGCCGCCATCGTCCCCGAGTCGAGGAAGGTGGCCATGATCACCGTCACTGCGATGCCGAACGTCATACCTCCGACGCCCTCGTACGAGGTGACCTGGCTGAAGTCGTGGCTCTGTGCCCCGATGACGAGCGCGACGACCAGCGCCAGCACGAACAAAGGTGCGGCGAGGCCACTCAACAGTGACAGCGCCTTGAAGCCGACGTAGGTGACGGCGATGAAGGCGACACCCACGATGAAGGCGACCAGCGGCTCATTCCAGCCGAAGGAGTTGTGGAGTGCAGAACCTGTCGCTCCGGTGTTGAAGGCGAACCATCCCACCACGATCGTCGCGAGGAAACCGGAGGCGATGGTGTAGCCGACGGTGCCGAAGGTCTCCGTTGCCTGCAGTGCGAAGTTCTTTCCGGTCTGCCCCGCGCGGTAGCTGAGAAGCCCCACGTAGATGGCCATGATGATGTTCGCGATGATGATCGCGGCGATGCCGGACCGGAAACCCAGCGCGGCGACGACCAAGCCGCCGGGCACCGCATTCGTGAGGATCATCGGGAAACCGATCCAGACGGCGGACACGCTCAGCAGTGACTTGCGGTGCGCTTGCGGAACGGGTTCGTGCTCGAATTCGGATTCAAGGCGCGGGGCCTCGTCGGTGACGGGGGTGGACATGGAAGATGCCGTTCTCTCGATGGCTCGCGCAGTTCAGGCGAAGATGCCGCGATGGCCTCCCTGGCCCCGGCACTTGCCTCGACCGGTGAGTGCGTGAGCCCCGCACCGATCACCCCAAATGGTATACCTCTCGTGTCACGCCGTCAGTGCTCCGTCGACTCGGCCCACAGGTTGATGCCCGCATCCTTGGCATGCTGGTTGATCCTGTCGAGCTCGTCGTCGCTGAAGTCGAGGTTCTGCAGCGAGCCGAGGTTGTCCTCCAACTGCTTGACCGAGGACGCACCGATCAGCGTCGACGTCATCCGCTCATCCCGCAGCACCCAGGCCAGCGCCATCTGCGCCAACTCCTGGCCACGCTCCTGGGCGATCGCCTTCAGCGCCTTGATGTGCTCCAGGGTCTGCTCCGTCAGCATGTCCTTCGACAGCGACCCCTCCCGTGCCATGCGTGAGTCCTCGGGGATGCCGTGCAGGTACTTGTTGGTCAACAGACCCTGCGCCAGTGCGGTGAACGCGATCATCCCCATGCCCTCGGTCTCGCACGCCTCCAGCAGGTCGGGCTCGATCCAGCGGTTCAGCATCGAGTAACTGGGCTGGTGGATCAACAGCGGCGTCCCCAGATCGCGCGCGATCGTGGCGGCCTCGCGGGTCTTGGCGGCGGAGTACGACGAAATCCCGACGTACAACGCACGGCCGGAGCGCACGGCCGTGTCAAGCGCCATCATCGTCTCCTCGACGGGGGTGTCGGGGTCGAAGCGGTGCGAGTAGAAGATGTCGACGTAGTCGAGCCCCATCCGCTCCAGCGACTGGTCCAGCGACGCAAGCATGTACTTCCGGCCGCCACCACCCTGCCCGTAGGGACCCGCCCACATGTCGTAGCCGGCTTTGGATGAGATGACCAACTCGTCGCGGAACGGGGCAAGGTCCTGCTGGAAGATCGTCCCGAAATTGATCTCCGCCTGGCCGTAGGGAGGGCCGTAGTTGTTGGCGAGGTCGAAGTGCGTGATGCCCGCGTCGAAGGCGCTCCGGATGATGGCGCGCTGGGTCTCCATGGGTTTGTCGTCGCCGAAGTTCTGCCACAATCCCAGCGAGATCAGGGGTAGCTGCAGTCCGGAGCGGCCGCAGCGCCGGTAGGGCATGCGTCCGTCGTAGCGGTCGGGGTCAGGCACGTAAGTCGGGTACATGGATCCAATCCTGCCACTGCACGACGATGGGTAGGGTCGTTGGGTGGCAGATGCACTGATCGACGGGTTCGTACATGTTCGGGGCGCGACGGAGAACAACCTGGCCTCCGTCGACGTCGACATCCCACGCGACGCGTTCGTCGCCTTCACTGGTGTCTCCGGTTCAGGGAAGTCATCGCTGGCTTTCGGGACGCTCTATGCCGAGGCGCAGCGCCGCTACTTCGAGTCCGTCGCCCCCTACGCTCGCAGACTGCTGCAACAGGTTGGTGCACCACACGTCACCGAAATCACCGGGCTTCCTCCTGCCGTCGCGCTGCAGCAGCGACGGGGGGCACCCACCTCACGCTCCAGCGTCGGCACCATCACCACCTTGTCCAATCTGTTGCGCATGCTCTACTCCCGCGCCGGAACCTACCCCGCCGCAGCACCCCGGCTGGAGGCTGAATCCTTCTCCCCCAACACCGCTGCAGGTGCCTGTAGGCGGTGCGACGGTCTGGGAGCGGTCCACGACGTCACAACGGCACTCATGGTTCCCGACACCTCCCTGAGCATCCGTCAGGGAGCCATCGCAGCATGGCCGGGTGCATGGCAGGGCGCGAACCAACGCAGCATTGTCAACGGGCTCGGCATCGACATCGATGCCCCCTGGCACACGCTGCGCGAGAAGGACCGTGACTGGCTCCTGTTCACCGACGAGCAGCCGTCGGTCTACATCCAGCCCCAGTCCGACCGCATCGACCACAGCTACCACGGCAAGTTCTGGAGCGCCCGCAAGCACATCATGCACGTGCTGGCAGACTCTGGCAGCCAGATGATGCGCGACAAGGCGCTGCGGTTCACGGAGAGCATCACCTGTCCCGACTGCCACGGCAGCGGACTGCGGGCCGACGCGTTGGCAGTCACCATCGCGGGATGCACCATCGCCGCCATCAACTCCCTCCCCCTGACCGATGTGGCCACACTGCTGCGGCCCATCGCGGAGCAGTCCGGGGCCGCTGCGGCGACACCGAGCGCGTCCTCGGGGGAGGCCACGGACGTCGCTGTGCGCATCTCCGCGGACCTGCTGGCACGCATCGAGGTGCTGTTGGGTCTTGGTCTGGGGTACCTGAGTCTGGGACGTCGATCCACGACCTTGTCGCCGGGCGAGGCGCAACGCCTGCGGATAGCCACGCAACTGCGGTCCGGCCTCTTCGGTGTGGTCTACGTCCTAGATGAACCCTCAGCAGGTCTGCACCCTGCCGATGCGGAACCGCTGCTGGACGTCCTCGACCGCCTCAAGGCCTCCGGTAACTCGCTGTTCGTCGTCGAGCACGACATGGACGTGGTGCGGCGGGCCGACTGGGTGGTCGACATCGGCCCAGCGGCTGGTGAGGGGGGCGGTCAGGTGCTCTACAGCGGTCCGGTACCGGGACTCGAGCAGGTGCAGGAGTCAGTCACCAGCGAACACCTGTTCGGGCGCGCGGAACCCCTCCACCACGAGCCACGCGAGCCGCAGGGGTGGCTGCGCCTGACCGGCGTGACGCGCCACAACCTCCGCGACCTCTCGGTCCAGATCCCCCAGTGCGTTCTCACGGCCGTGACCGGTGTGTCCGGGTCCGGGAAGTCGACCCTCGTCACCCAGGTGCTCTCCGAGGTGGTGCGCCGCTGGCTCGACGTCGCCTCCGATGAGGACGACGACACGCAGATCGACGTGGACGTCACTGATGTGGCCGGGCTCGATACCTTCAACCGGCTGGTGCGGGTGGACCAGCGCCCCATCGGCCGCACACCACGCTCCACCCTGGCCACCTACACCGGCATGTTTGACGTGGTCCGGAAGCTGTTCTCCGCCACCGACGAGGCGAAAGCGCGCGGGTGGGCGCCGGGCCGGTTCTCCTTCAACGTTGCCGACGGGCGTTGCCCCACCTGCCAGGGCGACGGCTTCGTCGAGGTGGAGTTGCTGTTCCTCCCCGGCACCTACGGCCCGTGCCCCACCTGTCATGGCGCCCGCTACAACCCCGAGACGCTCGAGGTGAACTGGCACGGCAAGAACATCGCCGAGGTGCTGGGCATGACGGTGGACGAAGCAGCCCGGCTCTTCACCGACGTCACGAGCGCCTCCCGCAGTCTGGAGACGCTGCGCGACGTCGGACTCGGCTACCTACGCTTGGGCCAGCCCGCCACCGAACTCAGCGGCGGCGAGGCGCAGCGGATCAAGATCGCCACCGAACTGCAGCGGGCCCGCCGCGGCCATGCCCTGTACCTCCTGGATGAGCCCACCGCCGGACTGCACCCCGCCGACGTCGCGCTGCTCATGCGGCAACTGCACAAACTGGTGGACGCCGGCAACACCGTCGTGGTGGTGGAGCACGACCTGGACGCGATCGCCTCGGCGGACTGGGTCATCGACCTCGGTCCCGGCGGCGGGGAGAACGGAGGCACCGTGGTCGCGACGGGAACGCCCGCCCAGGTGGCCGACGCATCCGGCAGCGTCACGGGCCCTTATCTCGCCCGGCGGCTCGACATGGCCGCTGACTCGAACCCGTCATCCGACCGGCGTCGAGGCACCCAGCTGCTCTAGCAATGCAGGCGTCAAACCCTCGACGCAGACGTCGACGTCGGGTCGGATGAAGGTTTCGGGGGTGACGACGACGCGCTGCAGCTCGACACGGGTCTCACCATTGAGCACCACCGACGTCCCGTCGAGTTGGTAACCGCAATGGCGGGACACAGCCTGGGATTCGTGGTTCCCCATGATCGCCCCGGACTCGGCCCGGGTGGCGCCCAGATGGTCGAAGGCCAGCGCCAACATCATCTGGCGCATCAGCGTCCCGATCCCGCGGCCCTGCGCGTCGAAGCGCAGGTAGGAGCCGGAGGAAACGACGCGCAGGGCCGTGAAGTCCTTGGCGCTGATGTCCTGGGAACCGATGAGCCTGTCTCCGTCGAAGACTCCCATCGTGAGAGTCCAGCTCTCCGACGAGATGCCGGCCCTGGCCGTCCACAGGAACTGCTGACTGTTGCGCAGACGAACATCCGTGTCCTTGGTCCACCAGTCAAAGACGTGGGGCGCAGTCTCGTCGGCGAACAGGCGAGAAGAGACCAGCTCGGCGTAGGCAGGCAGATCGGAGTCGCGGAACAGCCTCAGCGTGATCCCGGCCCCCGTGACACGAAGCCCGAAGGGCGCGTACAGAGCCGCCAGATCATCATCCATGGGACCAGAGACTACGAGACCTTCGTGGCGGTCCCCAAACACATCTGCCGATCGTCGAGAGTTTCCACATGCAGCACTCACCGCCGCAGCCCGTCGCATCCCGGTGGTGCTCACCCACCTGCGCAGCCGACGGCGCCCTTCGATAAGCGGCAGGCTCGTCCCTCGCCGGCCGCCACTCAGGGAACGAACAAAACCGCCCTCAGCACTCCCAGACAGCGACTGCTCCCACTCCGGATCGATGCCACAGCATCCCCAGACGGCAGAGCTCCCCAACGATCCCTCAGCAGTTCCCGACAGAGAAGCTCCCCGAAAAAACGATCCCTGAGCAGCCCCGCGACGAAGGAGCCCCCCCAAACGATCCCTGAGCAGCCCCGCGACGAAGGAGCCCCCCAAACGACCTCAGCAGCCCCCCGACAGAGACCCCCCCAAACGATCCCTGAGTAGCCCCGCGACGAAGGAGCCGGGCATATCGAAGGGCCGCCGACAGCCCACACTCAGGTGGGAGGCGTGAAGATCCTCGCTTGCCAGCCCAACTGGCGCGCCGCCTCGACGGCGCGGGGGTCGGCGGCAGAGAAGTGCACGTCACCTGCGGCGATCGTGGCGCCCAGCTGATCCTGCAATCGCGCATGCGCGAGCGCGAGGACATCGCTGCCCGGCTGGTTGGCATCCGGGCTGAGAATGAGGGTACTGAGATGCCCCAGGTCGAGCTCCTCCAGGTCCGCGACGGCCTTGGCTCCGTCCTCGGCGAGCAGGAACACCGGTGTTTCGGCGGCAAGCAACTGGTCGATGAGGCCGACGGTTTCCCGCGTGGGAGCGTCGGGGCCCACCACGGCATCAAAGCCGAGGACCGCAATCTCACCGCGTCGCAGGAAGTTCGCGATCCGCCAGGGGGCTGGGATGACGATCCGGAAGACCTGCACGGTGGACAGCAGCACCCGCACCGGGCCCTGCCGCGTCTCCAGCGTGACCGACTCCTCGTCCCGCTCGCTCAGCACACCGACGGTGTCGGTGGGTCGGCCGTCGTCCAGCCGACGACGCACGGTGACTCTCTGCCCGATGGGCACAGACGCCAGGGATTCATTGCTCATGGTTGCTGACTCTAACCCGGCTCCGGCCACGTGATGACCCCTCCCGTCTCCTACCTCCAAGGAAGGGAGGCTCCATGACCAATCAGGAAGCCCACGAATCCGGGGAGTCAATACCCCAGGTGTTCGACCGGATCGCGGACGTGGCGCGCGGAATCAACGACCATGCGGCATCCGGCGACGGGGAGACGTTCAGCACCGCGGAGCCAATCATCGTCGAGAAATCGAGCGCCGACGAATCCATCACGGTGTCGTTGGCGGACGGGCGTCTCACCCAGCTGAGCGTCGATCAACAGGCCCTGCGTGAACGCCGGTTCCCCGATATTGCATCGGACCTCGTCGCACTGATCAACGATGCGCTCGAGGAACACGAACAGAAGAACATGGAGGAGCTCGCCAAGGTCAGCGGCGATTTCGGGGCGCTGGTCGCATCGCTGGGACAGCTGCAGAGTGACCTCCACAGCGCGTTCGAGCACGACATTCGCAGTCTTGGGAGCTGACGATGATCGAGTTCACCCCCTCCTCCTGGCGAAAAGCAGGAGCGGCCGTGAGCGATGCGGGCACGGACTTCTCGTCGAAGATGGGGAGCCAACTCGGGTCGCTGTCCAGCACTGGGGCCGACGGTGGAATCAGCATGCTCGACGGCCTGATCGCCGGAGTGCTTCCCGCCGTCATGGACGCAGTCACCGCGACGGTGGACGGGCTCGCCGGGAGCATGGCGACCGAAGGCGAATACCTCGCGAACATCGGCGATGCGTATGCGGAGGTCGAGGCGGACGCCGAGACGCTGAGTGGCTTCATGAACGAGGAGTACTGATGGCGCTCACGCTGCCCGGATACCTCGTCACCGCTCTCCAGTACCTGGGGTACGAGTGGCCCTCGTCCAACGAGGACGTGCTGAACGCCAACGCGGACGCCTTCTCCGGTGCCAGATCAACCGTTGCGGCAACCGTCGGCGACATCGAGGGAGCCATCAAGCATGTGACTGGCCTGAACTCAGGGCTGGCAACGGAGGCGCTCGTCAGTTTCATGGGCAGCAACGAGTCCACGCTCGACTCGCTCCGTGACTTCGATGAGGCTGCCGGCCTGATCTCGGGCGGCTTCCGGGTCATCGCCGCGGCCGTTGTCATTCTCAAGGGCGTGGTCATCGCCCAACTGGTCATCCTGGCCGCAGCCATCGCCTCCGCATTCTTCACCCTGGGTCTCGGCGCCGCTGCTGCCGTGGCCGCGCGGCAGCGGCCAAGCGCCTCATCGATCTGGCCATCAATGTGGCCATCGAGAAGGTGCTGTTCTGATGAGCAAGAGCACGAAGGTGATGGGGGAGGCGGCCGGTTCGATCGCTCGCAAGGTGGGCAGGAAGCTCAATTCCCACCTACAGGGGGCCGGCTGGACGAGCCGTGCGAGACAGCCCCGAGACGATTGGCAAACAAGCCAAGCGGGCCAGCAAGCGGCGCCAATACCTGGGGAAAACACCCGGGAAGTCCTCCAGGACTGGCCGCGAAGTGATCCAGGGGATGAAGGACGCCAAGCCGCCTCAGATCACAACAGTGAACGGCAAGGACTATCTCCTCTGGGAGCATCCAAAGACCGGAGTCAAGGAACGGATACCCCTCTCCGAGTGCGACATGTCGCACTCTCCCGTGGACGCCGTGACGTACTGGAACACCGAGGGGATCACGAAGGGCGCACGCTCCACTGAGGTCCGCACATGGATGCTCGAACCAGAGCACTACACGCTGCAACCGGCGTCCTACAATCGGTCCGAAGGGGCCAAACTCGGCATCACCTACAAGGATCCGTAGAGGCAAAATGACTGTTCCGTACGATGAGACGACACACAACCTCTACAGCGAGATGCTCGAGGAGGTCTTCATCCTGTGGGCTGCCGGCCGGGCACCAGAAGCCATTCTGCTGGGTGAGCAATGGTGGGATGAGGTTCCGGACTTCGAAGGACTCGCGGAGCGTCAGGCTTCGCTCGTGGTGGCAGAGAGTGCCGCGGAAGCGGGGTGCCCCGATGTCGCCCGCACCTGGTTGGCGCGTGCCCGCGACGCCTACGGGGGTCCTGATGCGAGCGATCACGCCAGGAGCCTGTGTGGTTTCGTCGAAGGCATCATTAACTTCGTGGAGGGCGACAAGGACCGCGCCTTCGACTTCTTCGACGCCTCGCACCAGTTCACTGGGAAACGAGCCTTCCACCTCCCGGAACGGCAGGCGTACTGGGATTTCTACACCCAGCGTGCGGGCATCGGATCAACCCCCCGCACCGGGACGTCGGAGCCGACGGTGGATCTGGAGGAGCTGGCCACACAAGGAACTGAACTTCTCGAGTCTGGCGATCCGGATGGTGCTGTCATGGTGTGGGAACGAGCCATCGGTCTCCTTGGGGCAGATCCCGTCGAACACCCGACGGCCATGTGGTTCTTCGCATCGATCGGTGACGCCCACTTCGAGATGGGCCACTTCCAGGAAGCAGACACAGCGCTCGCACAGGCACTGATCGCCGGCGGGACGGACAACCCCTTCGTGTGGCTCCGGAAAGGACAGTCACTCATCGAGCTCGGGTCAGAGGATGCGGGCGTCGAAGCGCTGACCAGCGCCTACATGCTGGATGGCATCGAGATTTTTGACGACGAGGATCCTAAGTACATGGAACTTCTCAGCGCTCGCGGCATCCTTCAGAGCTGACGCACCAGCCGTCGCCGGCCGATGTGCATGTTCCACCTCAGGGGAGTACTCGGACGATGGCGAAACCATCGTGGCCCTTGACGCCGACAGTCTGCAGCACGACGCCGTCCAAGCGCGGGTGCTCGGCGATCAGTTCCAGCGCCCGGCGGGTACCCACCACGTCGGGGTCCGTGTTCCCTGCCTGGACGATTCGGCCCTGCCTCACCACGTTGTCCACCACAATCAGGCCGCCGGCGCGGGTGAACTGCACGGCCCGGTCCACATAGTGGGGGTTGTTCTGTTTGTCGGCGTCGATGAACACCATGTCGAAGGGTTCCTCGTCGGCCAGCAGTGGCAGGGCGTCGAGCGCGGGGCCGATACGTACCTCCACCATCTGGTCCAGACCTGCGCGGGTGATGTTGCGGCGGGCAACCTCCGCGTGGCGGGGTTCGTATTCCAGCGTGACGAGTCGCCCGTCTGCGGGCAGTCCGCGAGCGAGATGGATGGTGCTGTACCCACCGAGGGTGCCGATCTCGAGGATGCGTCGCGCGCCCACGAGTTGAGCCAGGAGTTGCAGCAGCTTGCCCTGGCTGGGGGCGACGGCAATCTGCGGAAGGCCAGCATCCTCGCTGTCGCGCAGCACCGCGGCCAGGACGTCGTCGTCCGGGGCGAGGAGGAGGTTGAGGTAGTCATCGATGTCGCTCCACAGCTGACGGTCGTTCATGAGGTGGTCCTTTCGCCGAACAGTTCTATGGACGATAACCCCATCGACGGGGCACGGATCGAGCCAACTGAAGATCGTTGGGAACGGCCACCAATGTCAAGCTCCCTTGACTCTCCATGGTATGACAAGTAGTCTTGACATGACAAGGTTGCTTGACGTCGATTTTGAGGAGGAGACATGGACAACGACATCCGAAAGCTTCGCGTGGACAGCGGTCTGTCACAGCGTGAGCTTGCCGAGGTCTTGAGCGTCTCCCGGCAAACCGTCAACTCCATTGAGACGGGCCGCTATGACCCGTCGCTGCCGCTGGCCATCGCCATTGCACGGCACTTCCACAGCACCGTTGAGGAGATCTTCCATGTTGACAACTGAAATGACGTCACGCCAGAAGGCCATCGCACTGCTGGCCGCAGCCATCGGCCTCACACTGCTCGTCGGTGTCGGTCTCCTGTTGCGCGAAAATGCGCCCGGCAACATGGGAAACGGATTCCTGGTCGGGGGTGGTGTTGCCCTCATCGCGGCGCTCATCATGGGTTGGCGGGTCACCCACGCGCCGTCCAGTGCCACCACATTCGAGCGAGCCTTCACCCAACACGGTGATGAACGCGACGACGCGGTACTCACACGGGCACTGGCTGTGCTCGGCCTGTTGTCACTGCCCCTGACCGGAGCGGCAGCCATCGCCATCGCCCTGGGTGCTGAGGTGGCGATGATCCTGGTCCTCCTCATGGCCGCCCAAGCACTGACGGGAGTCATCGCGTTCACTGTCAACGCGCGTCGCCACTGACCGTGTGCCACCTCGGCATCATCGTTGAGCCGATGGGCTCGTGGCTCGCCTCATGCCAGCTTCGTGGCCGTGCGCACGTAGCGCAGGAAGAGCATTGATTCGGCCTTCAGTACGTGCGCAAGTTCCATGCCCTGCGGCTCTGTCTGCGTTTTCGCGCGTGCGATGCGTCCGGCCGGCCCGCCCACCAGCAATGGGGAAATACTGACCCGCAGCTCATCCACCAGCCCGGCAGTGTGGAAGGTGCCCAGCAGGCCCGGGCCGCCCTCCGAATGGATGTTCATCAGGCCCCGTGCGGCCAGCGCCGCCACGAGAGCCGCCGCGTCCAAGGTGTCGGACCCGGCGTCCAGGACCTCCGCGACGCCGGACAGTGCCGCCCGTCGCCCGGCCGGTGCCGCCGCCGTTGTCACCACCATGGGAGCCACGGGTGCGTCGGTGAAGACAGGGAGGTCCGGGTCCAGATCCAGCGAGCCGGAAACGATGGCCAACGGCGGGTGTGCAGCGAGGCCCCTGGCAAGGCGCCACTGCTGGGCCTCGGCGTCGAGGAGTTCCCCGCCGTAGCCCTCGGTGCGGATGGTCTGGGCGCCGACGAGGATGACATCAGCGTGGCGGCGCATCAGCTGGAAAAGCCGCTGGTCGGTGGCATTTCCGAGGCCACCCGATTGACCCTCCACCGTGGCTGCGCCGTCCACGCTGGCCACGAAGTTGAAGCTCACCCAGGGTCCTTCGGCACCCGCGGCCCGGGAATACAGAACCAGCAGTGCGTCGTCGTCGAGCTGCCCGGAGCCATCGGAGGCGGGCGGGAACAGTCTCTGAATCATGGTTGCTCCTGATGTCGGACCGGGTGGGCGGGCTGGTTCACGTCGCCCATGTTGTGCCTGAGGTAGACCGGCTCCCGCCACCCAAGCACGGCTTCTGTCATGTGGATGGCCGACGCTGATGCGGCCACGTTGTGCATCCGCAGGATTCTGGCCCCACCCAGGATGGCAATCACGGCGGAGGCCAGGGTCCCCCCGAGACGCTCGGACTTGTCCTGGCCGAGCGTCTCGCCGATGAAGTCCTTGTTGGAGACGGCGGCCAGGGCGGGATAGCCCAGGGCCGCGATCTCACGGAACCGACGGGTGACCTCGAGTGAGTGGAGGGTGTTCTTGTTCAGGTCGTACCCCGGGTCAATGAAGATCTTCTCGGCTGCCACGCCGCAGGAGAGCGCCACCTCCACCTTCTCGCGCAAGAATGCTGCCACCTCGGACACGACATCGACGTAGGTGGGGTGTGGATACACCACGCGTGGCCTGGCCAATGAGTGCGTGATGACCAGGTGCGTCCCGGTAGCGGCCACCACCTCCGCTACTTCTGGGTTGGCCAGCCCGGTGGTGTCGTTGATCACGTGGGCGCCAGCAGCAATGCTGCGCTCGGCCACTTCTGCGAGGAAGGTGTCCACGGAGATGATGACGTCGCTGGCGGCGGCCACGGCCTCCACCACGGGCAGCACCCGTTCGTCCTCCTCCGCGGCGCTGAGTGGCGGTCCGGGCGCGAACGGGACGCCGCCGATGTCGACCCAGTCGGCACCGTCGCGTACGGCGGTCAGCGCCGCCGCCACCGCGGCCTCCAACGCAAACGTCGCGCCATGGTCGTAGAACGAGTCAGGCGTTCGGTTCACGATGGCCATGAGCGCCACCTGTCGGCTGAAGTCCAGCGTCCGCGAACCGAACTGGTGGACGGGATGGTGCAGCGGCGGCGTGTAGAACGGCGCCGCCGTCGCGGGGGCATGGAGAGTGGTCATCCCCTCCATCAAACATCCTCCAACGAGACGTCCGGGTCAGCCAGTTTGGCGGCATCCACTGTGCGGCGCGACGAGATGAGGTCCTTGATGGCGTCTTGGACGTCCCAGACGTTCACGTTCATGCCAGCCACCACCCGCCCGTCGAGCACCCAGAACGCGATGAACTCACGGCTCTCCAGACTCCCACGCACCACGAGTTCGGCATCCTTGGTGAGGGCGCCGTAGCCGGAGTACTCCATTCCGAGATCGAACTGATCGGTGTAGAAGTACGGGATGTCATCCAGTTCTGCGTCCCGGCCGAGCATCGAGCGTGCTGCCACCTTGCCGCCGGCGATGGCGTTGGCCCAGTGCTCCGAGCGGGCGCGTGCACCGGTGACCGGGTGCATTGCGTTGGCCACGTCCCCGGCGGCGAAAATGTCGGGGTCGGAAGTCTGCAGTCCGGCGGTCACCTCAATGCCGTTGCCGGTGGTGAGTCCGGCATCCTCGGCCAGGCCCACGTTGGGGACGACGCCGATGGCGACGATCACCAGGTCCGCGGTCAGGGTCTCGTCCGTGGTGGTCAGCACCGAGGTGACCCTGCCGTCGGTGCCGAGGATCTCTGCGGCGCTCGAGGGTAGTAGGAATTTCACGCCAGCCTCCTCGTGGCGGGAGGCGAAGACCCGCCCCAGGTCCTCACCTATCGCAGCCGACAGCGGCACGTCCTCCAGACCCAGGAGGGTGACGTGGTTCCCCAGTTCGGTGGCGGTGGCCGCGAGTTCCATGCCGATCCAACCGGAGCCGACCAGCACCAGATGGTGTCCCCCTACGGCCAGCAGGGCCTTCATGGTTTCGGCGTCGGCCTTCGTGCGGAAGTAGTGCACGCCGTCGAGTTCCACGCCCTTGAAGGGGATGACGCGAGGGGAGGCGCCGGTGGCGAGGAGCAACTTCGCATAGGGCAGGGAAGCGCCGTCGGACAGGGTGACGGTGTGGGCGAGGGTATCGATGGCGGTTGCCGCGATTCCACGCAGGACGGTCACCTCGTGCTCGGGGTACCAGTCTGCGGAGTAGGGCAGGAGTGCGTCCAGGCCTTCCTTGCCTGCCAGGAAACCCTTGGACAGGGGCGGGCGCTGGTACGGGGTTTCCGGCTCAACCGCGACGATGGTCACGGAGCCGGTCCAGCCCTCCTCACGCAGCGTTTCCGCCGCCGTGGCGCCGGCCAGGCCGCCGCCGATGATCACCATTCCGGGAGTTGGTGTTGACTCACTCATGATGGAACCTCTTTCCCGTGGAAACGAATGAACCTGTCGTGAGGGGGGAGCGAACACGACAGCGCTGGGGCTGCTCGCACAACGGCTGGGCGTTGGCCCCATCACCGGCGAGAACGGCGTCGCCACGAGCGTGTCCTCAGGCCAGTCTCTCAGGGGTTCATGGGCCCGGGGGGTGAGGTCAAAAGAATCCGTCCGACAAACCCGGCACCCTGGATCCCGCTGGGCGTCACGGTCAGGACAAGGCATCAGCGACGAGCGGCACGGCGTCCCTGTCGGCGTCCAGCCAGTCCACGGCGGTGATCTCGTCGGCGGCCAACCACCTGATTCTGTCATGCGAATCGCCGGGTGTCGGCTCCCCCCGGACGTCGCACCACCACAGTTCCATCTCCAGCGACTCGGAGATGGGCCAGCGCCCGCCCAAGGGTGGGTCCAGCCGTTGACCCACGTCCACCCGAACTCCCAACTCCTCATGGATCTCGCGCACCAGGGCGTCCTCGGCGATCTCCCCCGCCTCCACCTTGCCGCCGGGGAACTCCCAGCGTCCCGCGGGCGGCGTAGAGCGACGGGCGGCGAGAACACGAGCGGGGTGTCCCCCACCCTGGACAATGAGTGCACCCACCACGAGCCGTTTGTCCATGCGCGACTCCTTCAGTCCCTCATCGAGATGCAACGCCTTCAGTCCCTCGTTCACGGTCGTCGTCTTCCGGCCCTGCTTGAGCGCGGAACTCCACGCTATGCCACCTTGGGCACCATGGCTGATGAGTTGGTTGCGGGCCTCTACGAGCGATTGCTCACCGCCACACTGCACGACACCCTGCCCGACGGGCTGGAACTTGCCGCGCTGACGGCGTCCGTGGATGCTGCAGACGAGCCGGCCATCCTGACCCGCTACCTCGCTGGCGTCATTCACCATGCCCTGGTCCAGCAGAAGGATCCGGCAGAACGCCTGCAGTTGGCCAACGCCCTGCTCCAACACCTGCGCCACGACGACCGCGTGCTCGCCCCGACGCGCGAGCTGTTGTCCCTGACCCCACCACCCCAGCCCGGCCGGGCATCCCTGTCCGTGGTGCGGCCCACCACCCGGCTGTCCGACCCTGCCCTGTTGACCAACGCCCCGGCCGAGCCCTCCATCGGCTCCGAACTGCAGAAGGAGATGCCCTCGGCCAACCGGGTCGACCTGCTGTGCGCCTTCGTGAAGTGGCACGGGGTGCGTGTCCTCGAGGAACAGCTCACTGACCTGCGCCGACGCGGGATTCCCTTCCGCGTGGTCACGACGACCTACATGGGGGCCACCGAACGCAAGGCACTGGACCGGTTGGTGCGCGACTTCGGTGCCGAGGTTCGCATCCAGTACGACGCGCTGCGCACCCGTCTGCACGCCAAAGCGTGGCTGTTCGAGCGCGATTCCGGTTTTGACACCGCCTACGTCGGCTCCTCGAACCTGTCACGTGCAGCCA